>JAUYIZ010000125.1 GCA_030688615.1 Desulfobacterales bacterium
AGAATGTTTTTCAGAAAATCCTGCATGGCATTCCCGTTCCGATGGATAATGTTTCATGAGTAAAGTTCAATCTTTAAAAGATTGCATCTTTTATATCAGGTAATCAAGATTATCTTAAGGAAAATTTAAATATTATTGATGCTTGGGTTCCCGACGGCGTCGCAATTTTTTCAACCTACCTCATGCAGGCTAATAAAAACAAGACTTCCAGAATCCATCCCGAACGTGAGTCCATGTATATCAGGAGGCTTTTCAAGGTAAGGGTAAATTGAATGCTTAAATTCCATTTCGAACTTTTCTGATAATGACTTCTGCAAAATTGGTTTTATTAGGCAAAGAGCGGGTATTAGGGATTGACCAAGGGGGTAAGGATCAGCCATGAGCGATTTATTGCTCAAAGGGGTAGGATTTTTAGCGGAGAGATCCATACCGATTAACATCAGTTCTTTGAAAAGATATATAGGGAATCTAAGCCGCTTGGAGAAAGGTTCTGAAGCAATGGCGCCTCGCGATATATGGTGTTTGAAACCATATGCCTACACTACATATAGTTAAATGTCTAGATATTTATTTTTCATAATATTTTCAGTAGGTTGTAAGGTTTTGCTTGAAATTGGATCTCAAAGACGATATAAGACTCTCCGGTAGCTGGCCGAACAATATCACGATGAAGGCTTCGGCTGAATGCTGAAGCTCGAGTGTATTGCCAGACTCAGCTACCACCCCCTTTAAAAAACTTGAACATCGAGTATTATGAACAGCGGGAAAAATACAACCTGTGAGGTCAACCTTACCGTCCCTTTTCATGATCTGGACCCTCTGCAGATGGTCTGGCATGGCAATTACATTAAATATTTTGATGTGGCCCGCTCCGCTCTTTTCAATCAGGCCGGCATTGATCTTTTTCATTATTTCAACAGGACCAGCACGCTTTTCCCGGTCACGAAGACTTCCGTAAAGTTCATCTCGTCGCTGCGATACCTGGATGAATTCAAGTGTACGGCCACGGTTGTCCAGGCGCAATATAAAATCGTCCTGGACTTTCGGATCAGCCTGGCGGACGGCAAAAAAATCTGCGCCAAAGGGCGCAGTGAACAGGTTGCCGTAAAATTTCCCCAGATGGAGATACTTTTTGAAATACCGGAGGATATCCGAAAAGCCCTGGGGCATCCGCGATGACACCCGATTTTCAAAGCGCCTTGCGCGTCGGTTTTGAATGTTTGATCGCCTGGTCTGATCTTCTCGATGAGATCAATGTATTTCCGGTGGCCGATGGCGATACCGGCCGCAATCTTATCATCAGCCTTACCCCCCTTAAATCCATTGAAAACGACCGGGAAAACACGGTTCGCAAATTACTGCAGCAGGCCCGCGGAAATTCAGGAAATATCGCGGCCCGGTTTTTTTCCGGGTTCCTGATGCCGGGCGCTGACGAAAATTTTCTGCAGGGGGCAAGAACCGGCAAAAACCTGGCGCGGCAGGCCGTGTGCGACCCGCTTCCCGGAACCATGTTGACTGTTTTTGATGCACTGGCTGACTATTTAGAAGCAGAAAACTTTAAAAGGACCCCTGAATATGCCGCCGATCTTGCCGGCCACCTGGAACAGGCCGTAAAGAGCACGCCCGGGCTCCTTCCCCGGCTGAAATCAGCCGGAGTCGTAGATTCCGGCGCTCTGGGGATGTATATTTTTTTTGACGGTTTTTTTAAGCGCCTGGCCGGCCACACCGATCTGTCCCAGCCGATTACGGACATTTTCAAGGATGCTCTGAGCGTTTCACCGTCTTTTCAGGAAATCATGGTGACGGACCACTGCGTGGATACGGTCATCCGTTCCAATGGCAGTGGGGATGAAAAAATCAAAAAACTTTCTGCATACGGCCAAAGCGCGGTGATAATTGCGCATAAGGATTATGTAAAAGTCCATCTTCACACCGACGATCCGGTAAAAGCTAAAAACTTGATCCGGACCCTGGGCGAGGTCATCCAATGGTCGGATGACAACATCGGGGCGCAAGTAAAGGATTTCCAAAGAAAACCTCCCCGGAATGCCATTCACATCATGACGGATGCGGCCGGCTCGGTGACCCGTGAGGACGCCGGCAGGCTGGGAATTACGCTTTTGGACAGTTATATTACCGTCGGCGACATCTGTCTTCCTGAAACCCGTTTTTCTCCGTCCGATCTCTATCGGGCCATGCGAAATGGTGTAAAAGTTTCAACTTCCCAGGCTTCCGTATTTGAGCGGCATCAGCACTATCAGAGAGTTCTGCAACAATATACAAAGGTATTGTACATTTGTGTCGGGTCTGTGTTTACGGGCAATTACGATGTGGTCAGGCAATGGAAGCAGAAAAATGACCCCGATGATCGCCTGGCCCTCATCGATTCAACCGCGGCTTCAGGGCGCCTGGGAACCATTGCCATCGCAACGGCAAGATATTCCTCCCAGAGCAATCATCCGGATGAGGTCGTAAAATTCGCCCAAAGCGCCGTTGCGCAGTGTTCGGAGTATTTGTTTCTTGACAGGCTTGCGTACCTGGCCGCCGGGGGGCGGCTTTCAAAATCCAGCGCCTTTTGGGCAGACATGTTGCACGCCAAACCGATTATCAGCCCGCTCGCGGAAGGGGCCAAAAAGGTGGCCGTGGTGAAGAGCCGGAAAGATCAGGTAAAATTCGCACTGAATAAACTTGCCGACGGCATCAGGCAAGATTCAGCCGCCTTTATCATGCTGGAATATTCGGACAATTACGCCTGGGTCAGCGGTACGGTCGGG
>JAUYIZ010000128.1 GCA_030688615.1 Desulfobacterales bacterium
GATGAAGAAGATCCCGGTATTCCGCCGCCCAGGAGGAGACGACGTCCGGATGAAGATAGGTTCTGAAAATTTTGTGCAGCGGGTAGAGAAACTTCTCCCGTTGTTCCCAGACCGCGCGGGTAAAATTATAGGCAATGTCCCCGGGCATTTCCGCGAGCACCGCCACCATGGTGGGCATGGCCATGGTCGAGGTTTTTTCCTTGACAAAGGTGTAGCTGCCGGCAGCGATGGGGACTTTGATGAATTTTTCGGCCTTCAATTTGGCCTGGATATCCGGTTCCCTAATAAATACCGCCTTGATCTTGCGGGTTCTTTCCAGTTCGGTGATGGGCACCGCCGGATAAACCCCGGCGTGGATAAACACCTCCAGCAGGCCGTCGGCAATCAGCTGGGCCGCCCGGTCGCTGCCCGCATTCTGCCGTTTGCCGCCCCACTTGATGATATCCTCCGGGCTGAAGCCGTAGGCCTTCAGGACTTTCGTGATGATATTGTATGGATCGGTCCCCTTCCGGCCCATGGAAAATTTTATCGGAAGTTTCTTGTTTTTGATGTCGGCATAAGAATTGATGGACATATTGGCGGTCATGTAGAGCACGTTGGTCATGGCCGTGGAGGGCAGCAGCCATCTGAGATGGACGGGTTTGGGCAGTTTTATGCCGCCGTAGGAGCCCCGGGCGATGGAAGGCATGGAGGCCGCGTCGATGGTGGTAAAGTTTAACTGGCCCCGGGCCATCATGGTGATTTCCGCCACGGTGGTGGGCCCGTTAATGGTATCCACGGTCCAATCCGGGTTTCCCCGCCGCACCGCTTCCGCGACCATCTGGATTCTCAGGTCCTTTCCCGTTCCCGTGGGGCCGCCGCTGGCGCGCAGCGTCACCTTGGTTTGTGCCGTCAGGGGGGTTGCCGCCCATAACATCGCCAGCAGGACGCTGCATGTTAAAAATGCCAATGTGGCGTAATATCTTTTCATTATCATCTCCTCCTTATAGTTGTATTCCGGTGGTTTGATTTTTTGCCGTTTTAAGATTTGGAACGAATAAGCAATTAAAAGGTCTCAGTATCGTGTACCCTGAAGGGATCGTCAGGGTATTATCGTCACACGCGGGGAGATGGCCCCATTAAAAAATAATCCCGGGGACTTGTCAAGTAAAAAACAGATTCGGCAACGGTTGCGACCGTCCGGCAAGGTTGCGAGAAACCACTTGACGAGCGCTTTGATATAATTATAAGTTGAGATCATCGGTCATATCATTTGCAGTCGCTCCAGCGCATACAGCCGTATAAACCCGGATGCTTCGGATCTGTAATATCCACGCCCCTGGCAACAAGGGCCAACCGCGAAAAGTACCATGGAGGGAAAATGGCGTACTACAAAGACTTGAGGGAATACATCGACGTCCTCGAAAAAAATGACAGACTGGTGACCATCAAACGGGAAATCAACAAGGATACCGAACTGCAACCTTTGGTAAGATGGCAGTTCCGGGGCCTGCCGGAAAACGAAAGAAAGGCGTTTTTGTTCGAAAAGACCGTCGATGTCAAGGGCAGAAGATATGACAGCCCGGTTCTCGTGGCCGCCCATGCGCCATGCCGGCAAGTCTATGCCCTGGCCATGATGTGCCGGCCGGATGAAATCATGCAGACCTGGGAGAAAGCCCAGCTCCACCCCATCCCGCCCAGAATCGTTGATTCCGGCCCGGTCCAGGAGGAAATACACGTCGGGGACAATTTACTGGAGCATGGCGGTCTGGAGGAATTTCCCATACCCATCTCCACCCCGGGTTTTGACAACGCGCCTTATTTTTCTGCGGCCAACTGGGTGTCCCGGGACCCGGATACCGGCGTTTATAACGTGGGTAACTACCGGGCCATGGTCAAGGGGAAGTTAAAGCTGGGATGCTCCAATCTCCTTCCCCAGCATATGCGGATCCAGCGGGAAAAGTGCAAAAAAAAGGGCATGCCCGTCATGCCTGCCGCCGTGGTGATCGGGCCCACACCCAATGTGGGATTGGTGGCCGTGACCAAATTCCCCTATGATCTGAGCGAGTATGATGTGGCCGGCGGCATCGCCGGAGAACCGGTCAAGATGGTGAAATGCCTGACCAACGACCTGCTGGTGCCGGCAACCGCCGAGATCGTGTTCGAGGGCGAGATCCCCACCGATTATCTGGAACGGGAAGGCCCCTTCGGAGAATACACCGGTTATATCGGCCGGGGCCGTCCCACCGTATTTTTCAACATCACCGGCATTACCCACCGCAAAAAACCCGTCTGGAATGCGTTTCTCAGCCAGTTTCCGCCCAATGAGAGCAGCCTTCTGACCCGCATGGGATACGAGGCCTCTTTTTACCACTTTTTGAAATACGACTTCAGCCTGCCCAATGTGGCGGATGTGGGCTTTCATGATGCCACCGGCGGCCGCCAGATCTGCGTCATCAGCCTGAAAAACCCTTCCCAGGCCGAAGCCTGGAAAGCGCTCAACGGCGCCATCGGCTTTATGCCGTCATACGCCAAGATCGTCGTCACCGTTGACGACGACATCGACCCCAGGGACCCGGATTCGCTCCTGTGGGCCATATGCTACCGGGCGCAGCCGGACCGCGACATCCGGACCACCCCGGGAAAGACCATCGCGCTGGACCCGTCCATCGTGCCCCAGAAAGAGGAGCGCGGCAGCGCGGAACGGCCTTCCGGTTCGGGGTTGATGATCAATGCCACCCGCAAGTGGGACTACCCGCCGGTGTCCCTGCCCAAACGGGAATACATGGAGCGGGCCCGGCAGATATGGGAAGAGGAGGGACTGCCGCCCCTGTCCCCGAAAACGCCCTGGTTCGGGTACAGCCTGGGCTATTGGACCGATGAGGACGCCCACGAGGCCGAACTGGCCCTTCAGGGCGAGCACTACCGGACCGGGGAGAAACTGGCCGGGGAAAAAATAAAGGGATAAGGAGACCGACGGATGAAGATTGATATTGTATCGCACATAGCACCCCCGAAATTCAAAGTTGCCCTGGGCCGGATCAGACCCGATCTTGAAAAACACCTGGAGCAGGTTCCCACCCTGTACGATATGGATCGAAGATTTAAAATCATGGATAAATATGAAGGGCTTAAACAAGTCACAACGGTTTCCATGACCGCAGCGCTGCCCTTTTCAGATCCTGACGTGGCCGTGGACTGTGCCCAACGGATTAACGATGAACAGGCGGAACTGGTGCAAAAATACCCGGATCGCTTTGCGGCGGCGGTGGCCTCGGTGCCCATGACGGACATGGACGAGACGCTCAAGGAACTGGACCGGGCCCTTGGGCAGCTGAAACTCAAGGGCGTGCAGTTGTTTACCCCCATAAACAACAAGCGCTGGGACCTGCCGGCCTTCATGCCGCTTTTCCAAAAGATGTGCGACTTTGATCTTCCCATCTGGATTCACCCGGCCAAACCCATAGACCGCAGTGATTATGGAAATTATTTCATCGATCACGTTTTCGGCTGGCCCTATGAATCCACGGCCTTCATGACGCACCTGGTCCTGGGGGGGATATTCGAACGCTTGCCGCGTTTGAAGATTCTTATCCATCACTGCGGCGCGCTGGTGCCTTTTTTTGACCAGCGGATGGTGGAAGTCTTCCACGGCTCCGGCACGGTCCACGGCATGAATCTTCCGGAGGGACTCTCCCGGCCCGCGATTGATTATTTCAAAATGTTTTATACCGACACGGCCCTGAGCGGGGGCACGGCCGGCCTGATGTGCGGCCACACCTTCTTTGGCGCCGAGAAGCTCCTGTTCGGCACCGACATGCCCTACGACGGCGAGCTTGGCAACCGCGTGACCTGGCGGACCATTGAGTCAGTGGAGAAAATGGCCGTCAGCGAGGCGGACAAACAAATGATTTTCGCGGATAATGCCAAAAAACTGCTGGGCCTGGAAGAGTAAACCTATATAAGGGCCGTGGAAAAAATAAATTCCCCAATCTTGCTTGTCTTTTGGTTCGACTTCTGCGTTGCCCCGGCGGGTGAATACGAAGGGTATGAACACGCCGGGACGTCTTGAATTCGAACCAAAATCCAGCGCAATTTCTGTGGT
>JAUYIZ010000135.1 GCA_030688615.1 Desulfobacterales bacterium
GATGAACGATGCGGTCTTCAAGTTCAAGCGCTACGAGGACGCCAGCCTGAGCTACACCGGGATCAATAAGCATGAAGGCGAAGAGATCGGCCTATACGACACCGTTTTAAGTCGGGAGGACTATCAAACCACGTTCGTGAATGAGACGGTTGAGGTTTACGAAACCTGACGGTGATGAAAACAGAAATGGGCTAACACGCCGTCGCGTTTTTATATGTGATTTCTTATGGTTATTATCTATGTAGAAATCACCCGGCGAGTCCCCGCCGGTAACATATGGAGGCGTCCTACCGTTGCGCTGATGACGGGGTGCGAAGCCCTCCTGACAATGTACCGAATTGGGAAGAAACCGTGAGGTGGCCTCCCCTCCGGGAATCCCGCCCGGTTAAGGGCTAGGATGGGACAAAATGAAATTGTTGATTACCATTAAGAGGGGTGTCCATTATGAAAAAGCTCGAACCCATAACGCCAGGCGAGATCCTTTTAGAAGAATTCCTAAAACCCATGGGCCTCAGTCAGTATCGTTTGGCCAAGGAAATTGGTGTGCCTGCCCAGCGTATTAGTGAGATTGTAGCAAGTAAACGTTCGATAACGGCAGATACAGATTTGCGGCTGTGTCGCTTTTTTGGTCTATCCAACGGCTATTGGCTGCGAGCTCAGGCTGCCCATGATACCGAAGTTGCGGAGCGTACCGTTGGTCCCTTGCTGAAAAACATCAGGCCTTGGTCTGAGTATGCGGCCCAACAAGGCTAATACAGCCGACGCATAAAGCCGCGCGGCTGATTAGCGACGTTCGGCATCACTCATTGTGAGGGTTGCGTCATGTCTTTCCGCTTGGCTGCCGACGGCGTCCTCTTGCTCCATCTGGCTTTCATCCTGTTCGCCCTCCTGGGTGCCGCAATGGCGGTGCGGTGGCGTTGGATCCCCCTTGTCCATCTTCCAGCAGCCGCTTGGGGGTTTTTTGTCGAACTCACTGGTCGAAACTGTCCACTCACGTACTTGGAGAACTACCTTCGCATCAAAGCGGGCCAATCCGGCTACACGAAGAGCTTCATCGAGCACTATCTTCTGGACATCATCTATCCTTCAGGCCTCACCAGAGAAATGCAGTTCGCGCTTGCCGGTGTGGTGGTCGTTGTCAACATCGCGATCTATGGTTGGCTCTTCTCTCGCCGGCGCCAGGGCGTCAAAAGAGATGCCTAACAGAATTGTGAAAGGTACATTGAAATAGCTTCGGACATTGATATATTTAATCTTTTCAATATCACTTGGGCATTTTCTTTTGTCTTTGGGTCGACACGGGTTTGAATTGTTGCTGTTTTTACCATTACCTTCTCCTGCTTACGGGCTAATGTATTGACAATATCATTACAATAAATATACATTTTATTTTGTTTTGACATTAAAAACTTTTAGCGAACAAGTCATTTGAGGTGAACAGCAAATCGGTTCAAATTCATATTCGGACCGCATCATGTGCCGATTTGGCCGAAGTATTTAGAACCTGTCGGCTTGGTTCCTGATTGCCTTTTATTCTTGACACTCCATCCAATTTTTCCTATGCTTCGCTTCACAAAAATCGGATAACGGAAATCGGGTCACCCAAATTGATATGACCAAAAATCCAGGAGGGAAATAAATTGTATTACAAAGAATTAAGAGAACATATTGCGGCTCTGGAAGCACATGGCAAGCTGGTGAGAGTCACCGAACAGATTAACAAGGATACGGAGCTTATGCCCCTGGTCAGATGGCAATTCCGCGGCCTTCCCGAAGAAGATCGGAAGGCTTTTATATTTAATAACGTGGTGGATGTCAAGGGAAGAAAATATGACATCCCGGTCCTGGTGGCCAGCCATTCTGCCTCCAGAGAAATTTATGCCCTGGCCATGCAGTGCAAACCCGAGGAAATTATGGAAAAATGGGCCCAGGCCCAGCTTAAGCCCTTTGCTCCGGTCCGGGTGGAAAGGGGACCGGTTCAGGAGGAGATTCACGTGGGGGATAATCTTCTGGCGCACGGGGGCCTGACGGAATTTCCCGTCCCCATTTCCACCCCGGGCTACGATAATGCCCCTTATCTGACCTGTGCCAACTGGATCAGCAAGGACCCTGAAACCGGCATATGCAATATCGGCAATTACCGGGCCATGATCAAAAGCAAAACCCGGACCGGCATCTGCTGCCTCGGGTCCCAGCATATTCATATGCACTGGAAAAAGTGTCAAAAAAAGGGGATCCCCCTCCAGGCGGCCATTGTCATCGGCGCCAGCCCCAACATCAGCATGACCGGCGTGACCAAGATCCCCTACGGCACCGATGAATATGCCGTGGCCGGCGGCATCGCCGGCGAGCCGGTGCAGGTGGTCAAATGCCAGACCGTGGATATCGAGGTTCCGGCTTCCGCCGAAATCGTGATCGAAGGTCTGATTCCCACCGATTACCGGGAGCGGGAAGCGCCTTTCGGCGAGTTTACGGGCTATATGGGCGCTGAAGAAATCAATCCTTTTTTCAATGTTACCTGCATCACGCACCGCAAAAACCCGATCTATACGGCCTTTATCAGCCAGTTTCCCCCCAGCGAAAGCAGTAAAATCAGACAAATCGGCCACGAAGCGACCTATTACAAGTTCCTCAAACACGACTGCGGTCTTCCCGTACTGGACGTGGCTTTTCATGAAAGCTCCGGCGCGGCCGCCTACTGTGTGGTGAAGATTAAAAAAGGCGCGCGCACAGAGCCCTGGCGGGTCTTGAACGGCACGGCCGCCTTTTCCTCTTCCTACCC
>JAUYIZ010000142.1 GCA_030688615.1 Desulfobacterales bacterium
TCTCCGAGCAAATTGACGCCCTTGACACCATGCGCATTGATCCGCTCCGGTACCTCATCAGCCCGATAATCGCCGCTTCCATCGTCAGCTTTCCCCTGCTCACGGCGCTGTTTGACCTCATCGGCATTATCGGCGGCTACATCTCCGGAGTATTGGTTCTGGGTGCGAATGCCGGCACCTATTTTTATCGCGTTCAGGCCGGCATGGAGATGCAAGACGTCACCGACGGTTTCATCAAGGCTGTTGTTTTTGCCGTAATCGTCTCCACTGTCTGCTGTTATCAGGGTTATTTTGCGCACATGCGCACAGATAGCCATGGCGCCAAGGCGGTTGGTCTCGCTACCACCTCGGCCGTCGTGCTCTCCTGTGTTCTTATTCTGGTGGCAGACTATGTTGTGACGTCACTGCTCACCCGAGGATAAAGCCATGGATACGCCTTTAATTGAATTCAGGGATGTTACCAAACGCTTCGGACAGCGAACAATCCTTGAGCACGTCAACTTGCAGATCTATGAAGGGCAGGTTACGACGATTATCGGTCTCAGTGGTTCAGGCAAGAGCGTGCTTCTCAAGCATATCATCGGGTTGCTCAAACCGGATGAAGGGGCCATTCTTTTCCGGGGCGATCCTGTCAACAAGATGAAAAAGAGCGAAATGGCTGCCAGCCTCGCCCAGATAAGCTACATGTTTCAAGACAATGCACTTTTCGATTCCATGACCGTCTATGACAATATTGCCCTCCCTCTGCGGGAAACAACGAACTTGGATAAAGCAGAAATCAACAGCAAGGTAATGGCCAGAATTGAACAGACAGAGCTCAGCGACGCGGCCCACAAGTACCCTTCAGAGCTCTCGGGGGGTATGCAAAAGCGGGCAGCGCTGGCACGCGCTCTGGTAACCGATCCCCGCATCGTGCTGTTTGATGAACCAACTTCCGGCCAGGACCCTGTCCGGAAAAACGCCATCTTGAGCATGATTGCCCAGTATCAGAGAAAATTCGGATTTACGGCGATTTTGGTGAGCCATGAAATCCCCGATGTGTATTTTATCTCAAACCGCATCCTTGCTCTTTATGATCGCAGCATCGTTTTTCAAGGGACTCCGGAAGAGCTGGAAAAATTTTCTCACCCGTTCCAAGATGAGGTTATCAAAAGCTTGGAAGGACTGCAGGAAGAATTAACAGGCCTGTACTCCAGACGACAGTTCAAAGTTCTCAATCACACGCAACTGAAACGGAGGGCGCGGGGGGAAACTTACTCTGTTGTGGTTTTTACGCTGGAGGAACTGAATGCCATCATAACCCATTTAGGCTACATAGCGGCACAGGAGGCAATAAGGAGAATGGGAATATATATCGAAAAGAACTTTAGTGCCATAGGAGGGTTTTCCACACGCCGCCATACCAATGAATTTGTTACGGTTCTCCCCTATTCGGATATAGCCGAGGCGGAAAGCATCCTGAAGGATTTTGTCAAGGATTTCCAAGAGCAGGGGATTGAAAAAATATGGGCTGGAGCTCACAGGCGACCAGCCTCGGAGGTTTGTGTCGAATTCGCCATCCTGGCAGGGATTGCCCAGGGTCAACCTGTTGCGGAAGTAGATGCCGTCATAAAATCGGCAAAACAGCAACAAAAAGAAATTGTCCGTCTTCGGTTCGACGGGGGGAGGTAAAAGATGCAAAAGTATACCATGGAAACAACGGTTGGCATCTTTCTCGTTATCGGACTGCTCTTAATCGGTTACATGACGGTGAACCTCGGCCATATCTCTATTCTGGGCGACAATGCCTACCCGCTTTCCGCCCGTTTCACCTCGGTGACCGGCTTGAGGGCAGGCAGTTCCGTTTTTATGCTGGGCATTGAGGTCGGACGGGTGGAACGACTCACCATGGACCAAGAATCCCGGCAAGCAGCGGTTGAAATGCGGATACAAAATGGCATGAAGATTTATGACGATGCCATCGCCTCTATTAAAACGGAAGGGCTGATTGGAGGAATGTATCTCAGCATCGACCCCGGAGGCGCAGGCAAGCTCCTTGCCCCCGGAGGAACCATTACCGAAACGCAACCGGCTGTGGACATTGCAGACATCATCAGCAAGTATGCTTTTGGAGAGGTGGAAAAAAAATAAGCGCATCAACGGATTAAAGGAAATAAGCCATGAAAAGACAGATCGCCGTATTAACCATCACCATACTCTTGCTGTTTACTCTTCCTATATATGCCGGCGCACCCTTGGACACGGTTCAATCTAACGTCAACAAGGTGCTTGAGGTTTTGCGCGATCCGAAGCTCAAAGCTGCGCCGGCCAAAGAGATCAAAAAGGAAAAACTTCGGCACATCTTTGGACGCTTGTTTGATGATGTCGAACTTTCCAAGCGCGCTTTGGCCAGGCACTGGGTCAGCATAAACGTCACCCAGCGACAGGAGTTCGCGCAGCTTTTCCGGCAAGTGCTGGAAAAGGCATACATGGACAAAATCCTTGCCTACAGGGACGAAAAAATTTCTTTTGACCGAGAAACCATGCTCTCAGGAAACCAGGCTGAGGTTCAAACGAGAATCATCACCTCATCCAAGGAGATTCCTATCTCCTATAGGGTGATTATGAAGGGCAGCGACTGGAAAGTATATGATGTCGTTATAGAGAACGTGAGCCTGGTGCTGAATTATCGTGCCCAGTTTAATAGCAT
>JAUYIZ010000161.1 GCA_030688615.1 Desulfobacterales bacterium
ATAGTGACTGAGGACTTCTGTCTATGAATGGATGAAGAAAGATGGAACCAAAGGGCTATGAACAGTGGTATGGAAACTGGACCTATATGGTCGTGGCAAGCCTCATCTTTGGTGTCTTTACTCTCGCACTCCTAAGGCCGAGAAAAAAAAGGGATTGGAGGAAAGTAGGGGTTCTCCAGGCCTTCTTTATCTCCCTTTTTGCTGAGATGTTCGGCTTTCCATTGACTGTTCTCCTTTTTTCTTCCTTTCTTGGGGTATCGTACAAGGACTTCGGTCTTTTTGAGAGTCACCTTTGGGCCTATTTGATAGCCAAACTCGGGGTGATGAGTTTGGGGCCAGCGGTCGGTTTAGTAATGTGGATTAGTATTCTCTTTATCGGGACAGCCTTTATCCTGATTGGCTGGGGATGGTTGAAGATCTATCGTGGAAAGGGAAGTTTAGTAACCACAGGGCTATACAGCATCGTCCGACACCCGCAATATCTGGGGTTGATTCTCATTATCATCGGTTTCAACGTCCAGTGGCCAACGTTTCCTACACTAGTCATGGCTCCTATCCTGATCCTCATGTATCTCCGTCTAGCGAGAATTGAGGAAAGAGAGCTGACGGAAGAATTTGGTACCGCTTACAAAGTTTACCGAAAAAGAGTCCCCGGGTTCATGCCCAAGGTAATCAGATATCGCTGACACATAAGGTGGGCATAATTTTATGAAATTTTATTGGTGTCCGAATATGCCCCCCTTCGTCCGGAAGGGTGTACTGTTGATCCGTGACACCCCGCCTTCTATCGCTATCTGACTACTTTTAAGTTCTTGAGTAATACCGGAATATTTCTCTTTCAGTCCTCTCTCTTACATGAGAGGCAGGAAAGAGGATCATAATTCAACATCTGTCTCATGAAAGGAGGAATAGTATGTCGATCCAACGCTTTAGGACTAGCCTGCTCTTTGTGGCCGGTATGCTGCTGGCGCTCTTTTTTACTGGCCTTCCAGGGCAGACGGGGGTCGCTGTTGCGGCCTCATCTAAGGTGCCGCAGGGTTTCAAACACGTGCATGCCCTGGTGGTGCATCCCCAGGGCGAAACACTCCTGGTGGGGACACACCAGGGGCTCTTTCGCAGTGACGATGCTGGAGTCACCTGGGAGCGAGCAAAGTCCAAAAATGAGGTGCCCGGCACTGATTTCATGACCCTGGCCACGCATCCACAGCAATATTCCCAGATCTATGCCGGAGGGCATGATCTGGGAATTCTGCGAAGCAACGATTTTGGCCGGACCTGGCTTTGAGCTAGTCCCGGAGGGACTCTCCGCACAACCAAAATGAGGCTTAGAAGGAGTTAGGAGACAGAATAGATTTGTTCTGATGAATCTATTCCAATGAGAGTTTGAATTCGTGAATCCCAGATACTTGGGCGGTTGTTGATAAATGGCGAAAACCGGTCCCATTCTGTGACTTCTGTCTCCTGACTCCTCTGTACTAATGACTCCAGGCAAAGCCTTTGAACTCTGACCTGGCCCAGAGAACCAGGTTTCTTAGATTGAAATGAAAACCCATTATTTTTGAACGAGGAGATTGATATGATCAACCGACGTCAGTTTCTTCATATTACCGGTGCCGGGGCGGTGGGCCTCTTGACGGGAGGTCTTAGCTCGTTGTTGAATGTTCCATCTACCGGCGCTGAAGTAAAAACAGCAAGTGGATTCATTCCCGATCTGGATATTTCTTTGACCGCGACCCCGGCCGAGATCCCGCTATTTCCGGGCAGCCCCACCAGCGTATGGAGCTTCCAGGGCCAGGTGCTTAAGGGAAACAAGACCAATCTGATCGGCCTTGAAAGAAGTTATCTGGGGCCCATCATCAGGGTTAAACGAGGACAAAAAGTTCGGATCCGCTTTACCAACGACATTCCCGATGAGACCATCGTCCACTGGCATGGTCTGCATGTGCCGGCTGTGATGGACGGTCATCCGCGCTTCGTCATTCCATAAGGCGAAACCTATATTTACGAATTCGAGGTGCGCAACCGCGCCGGGACCTACTGGTACCACCCCCATCCGCATGGCCGAACCGGCCCACAGGTGTACGGCGGGCTCGCCGGGTTTTTTCTGGTCTCCGACGAAGAAGAAAAAGCAGCGGGATTGCCATCTGGAGAATACGACATCCCGCTGGTTATTCAGGCTCGTGCCTTTGATAACGACAACCAGCTTGTTTACACGACCGGCCACATGATGGAACGGGTGACAGGCTTTCTGGGAAACCGGATTCTGGTCAACGGAAATCCGGACTTCATTCTGCCCGTGGCAACGCGTGCATATAGATTGCGGCTTCTTAACGGCTCCAACTCTCGAATCTATAAACTGGCCTGGCAGGACGGCCGCCCGCTAACGGTGATTGGTACCGACGGCGGGCTTCTGGAAAAGCCGGTCCATCGAAGTTATGTAATGCTGGGTGTCGGTGAGCGGATAGAGCTTTGGGCCGACTTCGGGCGGTATCCCGTGGGCACGGAAACGGCGTTGGTAAGCCTGCCATTTGATACTGGGATGATGGGCCGCGGCATGATGGGCGGTGGTCGAGTTCTTCCGAATGGCTCAGGCCTCCCGATTTTCAGGATTAGGGTGAACCGAAAGGAGAAAGAGACAGTATCCCTTCCAGAAAGACTCTCAACCATCGAAAGGTATAAGCCGGAAGATACCGTGAACCTCAGGTATCCGCGAACATTCCACCTCCTCATGCGACACATGGCCTGGACCATCAACGGCAGGACTTTTCGAATGGAAGAAGTGGCGAACGATGAAAAGGTGCGAATGGATTCACTTGAAATATGGGAGTTCATCAATGAAGGCGGTGGCATGGGGATGATGGGAATGATGAATATGCCTCATCCCATTCATTTGCACGGAAAGCAGTTCCAGGTTCTTGAGAGGCGCGGTGTCACGCATAGTGGATATGTAGACGAAGGATGGAAGGATACGGTGCTGCTCATGCCCGGCGAACGCATAAGATTGTTGGTCAGGTTTGAAGACTACCCGGGTCTCTTTCTCTATCACTGCCACAACCTGGAACATGAGGACATGGGAATGATGCGAAACTATCTTGTCGACAACGGAAATTATGAAAAAGAAATGAAACTATAATGTGGCCCCAGTTGATAGCTCAGGCGAGGAGACCGAGTAGCATCTCAAGGGTTTAACACCTACTTTCTATTTGGTATCGGGTACGGGATAGCCTCTTTGGGTTGCACGCTCCCCGTATTTCTGGTGGTGGTGGGGAGCGCCATCAAGTCTCAGGGCTTTTCAGGCGGCCTGTTGCAATTCATCAGCTATTCATTGGGGCTGGGCGCCGTGCTGACATTACGGGCCTTGAGTTTCGCTCTCTTCAAAGGAGGGCTGGCGACTTACATGAGCCGCGCCTTGCCTTATATGGGGAGAGTTGCAGGCGCCCTGTTGTTGGTATCCGGATCCTACCAGGTGCACTATTGGTTGACAAAAGGTGGATTGCTCACAAAATGGATGTAAAGAGGAAAATCATAAGCAACTGGGGGTAAAAAGTTTATTGAAAATGTCTGCTTGCTGCCGGGGCCCCATATTGGCCTTTCTTGTTCTAAGCGCCTTAGGATTCAGCGCTTCCGGAATGCTTCTCCTTATTTACGATCAGGCTGCCCTTACCCCTAACCTAAATGCAGATAACGGGCCAGGCTTCCCCGGGCCAGCTAAATCTTCATATTTTCCCCACATTCCCTTCATGAGTTCTTCACATGATCGCTTTATTCTTAAATCAACTTGAACCGAAGGAGGTGCAAGGGCCTGGAAAATATTGTGGCCAGTAGTCGGCGCCTCGTAACTTCTCAATAACTTCTGGTAGAAAGACATGTTGGCTGCTTGTTGTCATTCCTACGAAAGGAGGAATCCAGAATCTTTTCACCGTGTTACTTGATTCCCGCCTGCGCGGGAATGACGATGGGGGCGCGGAAATGACGTGATGCCCCAGAACTTATTGAGAACTTACGGCGCCTCACGGTAAATATAACCAATTATACATGAAAGGAGAAAGCGATGAAAAAGACGATATTAATTTTAGTTATGGTAGGGGTTGCAGGTTTGAGTTTCTATATCTTTGAAGCGCGGGCACAAATGGGGTCTGGTTCCGGCATGGGATCAGGTATGATGGGCGGCGGCATGATGGGTGGAGGTATGGGCCAAGGCATGATGGACGGCGGCATGATGGGCCAGATGTGCCAAGGCATGATGGGCGGCGGCTACGGGCCGCAGCATGGCTCCCAATACCAGCAGCCCCCGAAACCCCTGGATGAGAAAGAGGCCGCAACGCTTCTGGAGAATTACTTGCAATCCACAAGAAACCCGAACCTGGAGCTGGGAAAGATTGAGGACAGGGGGAAGGACTTTGAGGCCGAGATCCAGACTAAAGACGGTTCCCTGGTGAATAAAATCCTCGTGGATAAAAATTCGCGCTGGATGCGCTCGGTGTATTAGACCCTCGGGCTTCCCATAAACCGCCTGGTTTTCGGGAAGCCTTTTATGTTTACATCTATAGAGGAAGATATGCATACAGCAAAGGTGAGGAGCAATGAAAACGAAATTTGTTTTATCGATTCTGATCGCGGCGATCTGGACGCTGGCCGCCGGACACGTCAAGGCGCAGCAAAATAAGACGCCGGACTTTGAACACGTCCATTCGATCGCGCTGGACTCGGACGGGGAAGTCTTGTTCCTGGGAGCGCATACCGGTCTCTTTCGGAGTGACGATCGTGGAAGATCCTGGAAGAAAGTGCCGCTCTCAACCCAGCGCGCCCATCTTGACGTGATGGGCGTTACACCTGATCCACGGGATCCAAAGACAATTTATATAGCTACCCATGAGTCAGGAGTTCTCAAAAGCGCCGACGGAGGAGTGAGCTGGAAGGAAGCCAACACCGGTCTTGGAGGACTCGATGTTCACGGGCTCGCCCTTGACCCCAATAAGCCCTTCAAACTTCACGCGGCGGTGCGCGAAAAGGGCGCCGGAATCTATCGCACAACCAACCAGGGCGAAAAGTGGATTCGCGTGGACGACGGCCCCCAAGGTGAAGTCAAAGTTTTAAAGTCAGTGAACATTTCGACGGGAATGGGAGGGATTTTCCTCTACGCCGGCACTTCTACAGGGCTACAACGTAGCCCCGACTGTTTCTGAGGGTGGAAGCTGGTGGGCGGTCTGCCCGCCAATCGGACGGTGAACGGTTTCGCGGTGAATCCTGAAGATCCCAAGATCATGTTTGTGGCCATGCGCGACGGGCTCTTCAAGAGTACGGATGGGGGCGTCTCCTGGAAGCGTATCGGGAACAAACTCAAAAATCTGGCGGCAGTGACTCTAAATCCAAAAAAGCCGAAGGAATTGTATGTGTCAACGGCTGACGGAACAATTTTCATGAGCGTGGATGCTGGAACGAAGTGGACAAAGCCGTAATAAAAAGTTTCGGTAGGAATGCATGCCGAAAGCAGAAAGGGGATTTTATGTCGGATCAGATTGAAGTCAAAAGACAATCGGAGAGTGTGCAGGTCCCGTCAGTGACCGGAGTGGCCATAGATCCGCCGGAGATCGCACCAGAGCAAAACAAAAGGACGCTCAAAGGAATGCTTATGATGGCCGTATGCTGTGCGGCGCCGCTGCTTTTTTTGGCTGCCTTTCCCTTTGTTGGCATCACCTTTGGAAGCGGCTTGCTTAGCGTTGTGGCTTTGCTGGCCTGTCCCATCGGAATGTACGGAATGTACTTGATGATGCGCATGATGATGAAGGACAAAAATATAGATTCAGGCATGCCGTTAAGGCAGGGCATAGAAGTAAGAAATGAGCAGAAAAACAAAGAGAGATAGAAAAGGAAAAGGACAAATATCGAAGAGTAGAAAGGCGCCAATCTTTTGGGGGATTGTCGTCCTTATGGCCGGAGTCGGCTTGAGTATCGGCTTGTTATTTTTGCTTCCTAAAAACGAGACCTGGGGGTTGCCTGCGGTTCCCCGTAATCCGAGACCCGCAACTCTTGCGCCGGCGCATTTTACGGGTGAGGTGGCAAAAGCTTATCGCATCGCTCAAGAGGCTCCGGAACTGCTGGAGCGAATGCCCTGTTACTGCGGCTGCTACGTGGAGCCGGGGCATCGCAACAACCTTGATTGTTATACTGACCGGCATGGCGCCGGCTGAAATATCTGCATAGACATTACGCTGGATGCGTATAAGATGTACAAGCAAGGAAAAAAGATCGAGGACATCAAAAAGTCCATCGATGCGAAGTATTCGCGGCATTGGCCGTATGAAAAGCAATGGCCGCGGTACTGATCCCCATCCCATAATAGAAGGGAGTGACTGATCCAAAAAAACGCTCTGGCATGATACTGATTTTCCCAGTAAGAAACAGTAGTTGGGAACCGGTACTCGGAGAGGGGGAAAAATAGCGCATATCCATCACTGGGATAAACCCGACCATATAAATCAAGTCTGGGAAAAGGCCCCCGACACCCGCTTTCCAGGCGCATTGTTTACGACAAAAGAAGACATAGTTCCAGAAAAAGTGCTCATAAGTGTTCACGACGTGTGCCCCCTATATTCCTGCGTCGGTCAGGAGTTTTACCATTAACATCGCAGAGGTACAAAGGAATCGACCTGATGTCAGTCTCCCGGACCTCGAATGGGCCACATTCGGCCTCGGCCTGGTTTACCGGCTGGGAGAGGGCCCGCAACCCGCGCATTCCGGAAAATACGAGTGGCTCATGATGCGGCCGAGTGGATTCATCATTAATAAATCTTTCAGGGCAATTTTTTTATCGCTTTAATGGAGCCATAAAACCCAGCCGCCGGCTCCTTTGTCTGGTCATTATCAGTAAAAAGCGCGATCGCTTTCGGGTCCTTTGCGGGATATTCACCATAGGCCCGCTTGTAATCTTCGTAAAGGTTTCGTCTTTCAATAATCCAGCGGCCTTTTTTCTCTTCACCCGCCTGCAAGACAAAGTAGGGATGATGGGGTCTCATGATGAGTTGGCCCGGCTGGTGAATGGCGCTTGTCCACACGTAAGCGATCGATTTTGTCTTCCAGGGCAGCCACGGCCTGGAAAAAATCACAAACAGCCCGAGGGCCATATCTTCTTTTTCTTTTATTCTAAGGTCCGCTGTCTTGTGAGCAATTTTTAATTTCCATTCCCATTCCAGCCAGGGATACGCCTTCAAAGGATATTTGATTTTTTTGTATAATCCCGAAGAAGACTGTTGACCCGCCGCTTGAATTGCCGGTTTGCCGTCTTCGCTCACCAACAAGTATTTGGTTTCCCCGGTAAATTTCTGGTGCTCCCACTCCTGTTTCAACGGTTGATTGAGCCGGGTTAGGAATAAGACTTTTTCAGGCGAGGCGGAACTCTCATGGCCGGCGGCAAAGGATTCGTCTGCTGTTAAGAGCAGCAGCAGACAGACCAGCCAACGGATGCAGCTGCCCTTAAGACCTGAAAAATCGGCTGTGAAAAAACGATCCATGGCTTTCTCCGTTTATTTTTTTAAGCTAAATATTGCCCGACTTGATCGTGAAAAAGCAGCGGCATTTTTTATGCATATCCAATGGTTTCTATGGGACCGATCCTTCGTGCGCGCAACAAAGCATAAAGACTGCTGACGCAACCCGTGATCAGACTCACGATCAGCATGAGCTGCACAATTCTTCCCGAGACAGCGTACCGGATGGTAAGATTCTCAAAGAGACTCTGCGACAGATAGCCACTCAAGAGGTGAAAGGCTGTCAGATAAATGGCCGGAGGGAAAAAATCAGGGATGTTATAAAAAAATCCTACGATGCCCGATGCGTATGCCCCTAATGTGCCGAAAATGAGGAGGACATGTTGATTGAAAATCCATCGTCTAAGGGCGCGAAAGGACATCTGAAGGATATGGGCCCCGCCACCGAAGACAGTGATGGTCGCCATAGCAAACATTATCCACTTTTGATAAGGAATGGTGACGTCCAACCAGTTAATCACCATGAATATCGTAGCCGCTACGGCAAAAGACCACCCAAAGATCATCCGGCGCAGCTCTTGCTTGAGGATCCGATCTTCTTCCTCAAAGTCTTTTATCTTTCTTGGGTCCCTGACCGTATAGCCCAGCCCCTTTAGGACTCTCTTGATCTCTTCTGCCCCGATCTGATCGGAGTCATGCTCGATCAAGGCCTCTTCGTGGGCAAGACTAACATTGACCCCTTTAACCCCTTTAGTCCTCATTAGAGCTTTCTCGATGGTTTGAGAGCAAAAGGAACACATCATCCCTCCTATTATTAGCTGAGTCTTTTGCATCGACATTTTAAATCTCCTTATTCTTTGATGCCGCTATCGGGTTCGGATGCTGGCCGGCAGGTTTATCCAGACCCTTCAGTCCCCTTGGAATTCAAACACCAAAATACGATCATGGGCCGTATCCGTGGCAAATATCCGGTTATCCGGGGCGATGGCGACGCGGCTCGGGGAGAACAGTTCGGTTGGCAGATCCAGATTCCACTGAGCCAGAACGCGGCCCTTGGGCGAAAGGGCCACCATGCGGTGGTTGGCGCTGTCTGTCACAAAGATGCGCCCGTTCGAATCTACCGCTATGCCCGACGGCACTCGAAACCAGCCCTTCCGGGACCCGGCGATGCCCAGGCCAAGAATCCCCCCCCATTTGTCGAGATACTTTCCCTCAGATGTGAATTTCTGAAGACGATTATTATATGCATCCGCCACGTAAATTTGCCCTAAAGGACCCACGGCAACGTCCGTCGGGTAGTTGAGCGCCCCGCTCCATGCCCGGCCGGGTTTGCCGACCTGGAATAAAAGCGCTCCATCCAGGTTATAAGCTTCCACCCGCTTGTTGTAAAACTCAGCCAGATAGATTCGGCGGCGCTGCGGATCAATTCCTATCCCCGCAGCCACCGTAAACTGGCCGGGATTTTTGCCGCTCTGACCCCATTGCTTTAGATATTCACCATTTAAGCCAAAAATCTGGATCCGGTCCAAATCATAATCACTCACATAGACATGGCCCTGTCCGTCAACGGCAACATCCAGGGGTTTGGAAAATTCACCGGGGCCCTCGCCGGGACGGCCCCAGGCGAGGAGAAAATCCCCATCTGCTGAGAGCTTCTGAATCCGGGCATTGCGTGCATCGGCTACGTATAGATTTCCCTGGGGATCAAACGCAAGGCCCATGGGCTCGCGAAATTGGCCGGATCCCGGCCCGCTGGTCCCCCATGCCGCCACGAGGTTAAAACCCTTTTGGCTGCCGGATCCAGCTTGAATGGGAAAGTTCCAAAAAGCCAGGATCAGGAAAATCAAGATGGGAATGGACGATGTGTTAGGAAAAAACCGTCTGTTCATGGTTCAGACCTCCGCAGCACAATCTGTTCAGGCGCCAGCCGCATAAGGGCGGTGGAATCTTCCTTTACACCGGCGATCAATGTGATTTCCTGATTGAGGGTCGCCTGCGATTCCTTTACGACCGCATTTGCCTCAACTGGAAAACTTTGAGATGTCTCGCTCACTTCAAAACGATATTTCCCGTCGGTCTGAGTCAGCCGGCCTACAAATTCGGCTTTAACCGTGCGGGGCGAAAAGCCGGCATCGTAAACGTATTGATTGATCGTCTGGATGGGTAAAATCGGCTTGCCTTTTATGAAGCCAACTTCCACGACGCCATCTTTCATGTTCATGTCATACCAGGCAATTCGTCCGGACTGTTTGAAGAAGCGCTCCAGACCGTAAGCGCAAAAATAGCAAGCCAGGCCATCGGCCCGGATGTAGACCTTGTTCTGCCCTTTCTCTGCCGATGGGCTGATGACCTTGGCCTCTGCGGCCGATGAAATGAACCCGACGGCCATCACTGTCAACGCTATAAAAGTTTTCATTTTCATTGTCAGACCTCCTTTAGGGTTCACGCAAAAATTAATTCACAGTATTAGGCGTTGAGGCGCCCGGATGGCAAGGCGCGAAAACGCAGGAATATCTGGATATTCCGAGTTTTCGCAACGCAGCCAAACGGGATGCATCGGCGTATAACATTTGAAGTTATTTTTGCGTGAGCCCTTAAGATTAATTGAAGTTAAAAACGAGACTCCACCGTGAATTTAAGGGTAAAGTCTTTGGGTTCCTGCCGGCCGTTTAATGATTGAACAATCGGGATCTGCACGCCTGTCCGCACCATGACCCGGTTGGCCGGAGCAATCAGAACCTCCGGGGAAATAAAAAGAAAATCGCCGCCTGAATTGTGATTCGCCGCCCCATTGATCTCAGCGTTGCGCTCATGAAGATAATTCAACTCCAAGAAGAAGACCACGTCGGTCTCTTCCAGTCCACGAAGCTTCGGGCGCAGGCCATAAGCAACGTCCAGAAAGAGCCGATCCCCGGGCTTGGCGCCGTTGTCCTCAACGTGGTAGAGATACCGGGCATCCACAAAATAGTACCAGTGCAGGCCTTCACGGCCATGGGCCAGGCCGGCGAGAAGGCTCGGCTGGTCCCGGCCGAGCCTGCCATCCCCGTCGCCTATTGGAACGGTGGACTGAAGCATGCCGGCGGCGGCATATTTCACTCCGGGCAGGTCTTTATCCCAGAAACGCCATTTGAAGCGCACGGTTGGATCTCCTAAGCCGTTTTCCACCTTCTGTCCCCCGGAGGTTATGCCCTCCTCCCGGACAAAAGGGATAGATAACCCAACTGCCAGGTCCCGCGTCAAGCCGTAGGTGATCTCCGCTTCCAGCTCAAACTCCCGTTTATCCCCCTGCCGCGCGTGGGTCATTTCCGTGTGAATATCAAACGCTCCCTTTCCCGGCGCTTCATGGCTCATCATGAAGATGGGCTCGTGCGCCGCTGCAGAAAGGGCATATGCCAGACTCATAAGCAGCAAGGTCATGATGGTCGGAACAAAACCGTGTTTAAACATGGTGATTCCTCCTTTTTCCTGACAGTAGATCGTTCGGTTCAATTGCCGTATGCGGACTTTAATTTCAGGCTACACCCTGTACCAAAGTGCGGAGTCAAGCTTTTTTTTAAGAAAATGAACCACCCCGCCGCAAGCGGACGGGGTATCCATTTGTGGAAGATTCCTCTTCATATCGCCGCAAGCGGCGGGGAATACAACCCCAAGCGATTTAAAAAAAAATTACCTTGGCTCTTGACATGTACCAAGGTACAACCATTATGGTATTACAGGAGGTGTAAAATGGAGAAAATGACCATCAGTCAACTGGCTAAAAAGGCAAAGGTGAATCGGGAGACTATCCGATATTATGAGCGCAGAGGGCTGGTACCTGAACCACCCCGCAACAAGAGTGGTTATAGAGAATATTCTTTGGAGGAAGTCAGGCGTACTGAATTTATCAAACGCTGCCAGGCCCTTGGATTCTCACTTAAAGAAATTATGGAACTGCTGTCGTTGCGGGTGGAACCGGGTACAACCTGCCCAGATGTTAAAGCACGTGTAGAGATCAAGATTGCGGATGTAGAAAAAAGGATTGAGGCTCTTAAGAATATAAGGAAAGCCCTTTTGAGTATGTCCGGCAAATGCGTAAGGAACGGGCCTGTCGGCCAGTGTCCGATATTGGAAGAACTTTACAAATGAAAAATGGAGGAATTAACAATGAATACAAAACGAAAAGTTGAGGTTTTTAGCGCTGGATGTCCTGTATGTAATGATGCTGTTGAGATGGCCAAACGAATTGCCTGCCAGGAATGCGAAGTAAACGTCTTGAATATGAAAGACCCTGTTATAGCAGAGCGTGCCAGGAGCCTTGGTATTCGATCCATACCCGCTATCGTTATTGACGGAAAACTCGCAGGTTGTTGCGCAGGAAGAGGCCCTGATGAGGCCACCTTGAAAGCCGCAGGGCTTGGACGGTCTTTATCTTAATACAGCTCTAAATAGCTTGACCTTATACTCCATTATGAGCGGGGGATTGAACAAATGGAAAAACACACACCCCAACCATCGAAAAAAGGATTCTACGCGGCAATTGCCGGGACCGTACTTGTCGCATTGTGCTGCTTTACACCGATCCTGGTTATTACACTTGGGGCAGTCGGTCTGAGCGCCTTCACACCCTATCTTGATTATGTGTTGCTGCCCGCTCTGGCGGCGCTGATCGTTTTGACTTTTGTCTCATATGGAAGATGGAAAAGAGCGTGTAATTCCTGCGCAAAGGAACAGGTTCACTGACAGTGGATGTGTTGGGTTAAAAAGGTGAAATCATGAAAATTTTTGATCTGATTATCATCGGTGGTGGTGCCGGGGCGTTTGCCGCAGCCATCCGGGCAAATGAGCATACAGCAAAGACCGCCATGATAAATGCAGGGCTTCCCTTAGGGGGGACATGCGTCAATGTCGGTTGTGTTCCTTCCAAAAGACTGCTTCGGGCCGCAGAGATAATACATCTGGCACGAAACCATAATTTTCCTGGAGTTGAGCTGGATGTCAAACAGTTCGACTTTTCAGCGTTGATTAAGGATGAACTTGATCTGGTATCCCGCATGCGCAAGGAGAAGTATGAACAGGTGCTGCAGGTATTGGAGTCGATTAGCCTTATTGAGGGCTATGCCAGGTTGCTTTCAGAAAATGAAGTTGCAGTAAATGGCGAGATACTGCGAGCAGAAAGAATTATCATTGCAACCGGTTCCAAAGCTAAAGTACCCTCAGTTAAAGGAATCAAGGAGGCCGGATATGTGACTCATATTGAAGCATTAAATATGCCAAGATTACCTGAAAAGTTAATAATTATCGGAGCAGGCCCGGTAGGTATTGAGTTCGCCCAAATGTTTTCTCGTTTTGGGAGCAAAGTTACAATCGTCAAACGAAGTCCGGGTATCTTGCGGTTTGCCGAATCCGAGCTGACCGGCCTTCTTGAACAAATACTGATCGCAGAAGGCATTAACATCATTACCGCCGAAGATTTTCGCCATGTCTGTCAAAACCACGGGAAGAAAGTGTTGACCTTTTCAGTCGTCGGGAAGGAAAAGGAGATAGTCGGTGATGCAATCTTGATAGCAGCCGGAAAGATGCCCAATACCCGAAAACTTATGCTTGAGGCAGCAGGCGTTGAGATGGATGCAAAAGGCGCGGTTGTTGTAAATGAGATTTTACAGACCTCAAAACCGCATATTTATGCGATCGGCGACGTTATTAATCTGCCATTACGGTTGGAACCGACAGCGGGAAGGGAAGGTACTCTGGCGGCTGAAAACGCACTGAGCGGGACCAAGCATGGCATTGACTATGATTCAGTGCCTTTTACCGTCTTCACGGATCCGCAACTTGCAGGAGTTGGTTTAACCGAAGCCGAACAGGTCCGGAGGATGGGCACTTGCAATTGTCGGACGATATCTTTCGCAAACGTTCCCAAAGCTATCATAATGAATCGCACCGAAGGACTGATTAAAATGGTCGTTCACCCTTTAACCGAACAGATCATGGGGGTGCACGTACTTGCTCCGGAGGCAGGCGAGTTGATCGCTGAAGCGATGGTGCTTATTAAAAACAAAAATACGCTTGATGATGTGATCAACTCTTTACCCATGTTTCCGACGCTGTCGGAATCGATAAAACTGGCGGCCCTGTCTTTTAAAAAGAACATTTCCAGTTTAAGCTGCTGCGTGTAGCGGGAGAAAGATAATCGGTACGGATTCTCATGCTGGTCCATGCCTATATCCGTATACGCTAAGCCGACCACGACTTTACGGCCTGCCGGATCCGTTCGCGAACTTCCGGCGGCATAGCAACAGAAGCATCCGGAAAGTGTTCATTTAAATGTCGGCTGCGGCAAAGATCTCTTAAAAACATCAGCTGCCGTCGAAACCGGGCACAGTATCTGCACATCAAAAGGTGCATCCGGATCAACATCCGCTGATAAAGCGGGAGCCTGTGATCCATCGATTCGGACACCCGGCGCGATACCTCTTTACAATTGAACATCCAGTGAGACATTGTCTGTTGTAACCTTAATCTTTGTTGAACCAAGATATTTCAAGGCAACGTCTTAAGTACGTTCTTGCCCTGTAGAGCATCACCCAACTGTTAGTCGCAGAAACCTGAAAAGCATTACAAATTTCCTCGGTACTGAAACCTTCCATTTCCCTGAGCATGAACACTTTGGACAGCCGGTCGGGGAGTTCTGCCAGGCATTTATAAAACGCATCCAGAAATTTCTTCTGTTCGTATATTTTCGCAGGATTCCGGTCCCATTTGTCCGGACGGACTTTCCAGCTTCCATCGTTATGATAAAACCCGTCAACAGTTTCGGACACCCTGTCGATATCGTCTATCGCTTGCTCCCGGTTCTTTTTCCTCAGGTAGTCCACAATCTTATGCTTTAAAATGGCCGTAAGCCAGGTCCTAATGGCGGATTGCCCCTTGAAGTTTTTACGCCCGTGCAGGGCGGCCAGGAAAGTCTCCTGCACCAGGTCCTCAGCCACAGCCTGATCTTTGATGCGCGCAAGCGCAAACCGGTACAGGGAGTCTCCGTATTGATCAACCCAGGTGTCCGGCTCAAGGTCAGAAGTTGCAGCTGGATTTTTTTCTGTCATCGGCGTCATTTTTTCTTCTTTTTCGTTGCGGTCTGCACCACCGGCATCCCCATGGTCAAAAGAATTTCCTTCAGGACCTCATCGGCCCGGGCGGTATCTTCCCAGGAAGCCTCGGCCAATTTCTTGCCCTTGAGCACCTGGTTGATCTCAATTCCCTCATAGGCCGGGTGTCCGGAAAAATTTATGTCGTCCAGAAGGTTCTGGGCTTCCTTGGTGGCGGTCCAAACCAGAAACAAAACAGCCGCGTTGGAATGCTTGGCCTTGTCGGCGACAAAGATGAGATCGCCCACTCCGACCGGAACCGGCTCGGGAAACACGATGCCGATGTTTTTGGCTTCGGAGTAAACCTGCAGGTCCTTTACCTGGGAGCGCTCGGTGCCGCACATGAAATGGTAGGCCCCGGCCATGAGTTTGGTCGCGCCCGTGGAACGGCTTGATTCCACGGAAGGTTTGACGGCCATCCAGCGCCTGGCGTAGTCCAGGGTTTTCTCGCGCCCCCACACGTCTTTCTGGTAAAACATCTCCAGGTGCCGCGGCCGGGTCTTGATGGCGCTCTTGCCGCGCCATTTGGGGTCGGTGCAGGTTTCCCAGGTGAAGGTCCGGGCGACCTCATCCGGGACAAGATCACGGTTATAGGCAATGCCGAAAACCGGCGTTCGCAGGGAAACGGCGATATTTTCGGGATGAGCTAAAAATTTGGGAACGCCCAATTTCTGCCAGTCAAGGACGCGGGCAAGCTTGAGACTCGTCAGGGTGTCGATCTGGGTTTCGGCAATCGTGGCCACATCATAGTTATAAATACC
This sequence comes from Desulfobacterales bacterium, assembly GCA_030688615.1. Lineage (GTDB taxonomy): Bacteria > Desulfobacterota > Desulfobacteria > Desulfobacterales > JAUYIZ01 > JAUYIZ01. The sequence continues at coordinate 15,370 of JAUYIZ010000161.1, forward strand.
CGCCGTCATTTCGGTGATCACCCGCTCGCGCTCCCGGGAGCCGCCGATTCTTTTAAAGTTCACCTTGATAAACGGGTAGCGCTTTTGAAAAGCCGCAAAGTACAATTCCCCGGCGGGTTTCCCGCTCACCTTGTTTCGCAGGGTGACGCCGATGCGAACCTGCCCTTCTTTTTCAGCGGCCTGGATGTACGGATCGAGCGGATCCGCATGGGCGGCAAAAGGTTGAAAGGACAGCAGCGGGCCGCAAACGATGATAAAAAACCACAGTTTTATGCGTCTGTACATTGGAACCTCCTTTCCGATTAATTGCGTTTTCGGGCGCTGAGGGCCACTTCCCTGTGCTTTTCGGTCTCACCGGAGCCTGTCTCCCCCATAAAGGTGCCGGGAGGCGAAAGGTTCTCGGGAGTCGTGTCGATCATCACATCCAAAAGGGCGGGCTTGCCCGAGTCCAGGGCCCGGCGTACCGCAGGAATGATCTGGGCCGGGTCCACCACTCTTTCCCCGTAGGCGCCGAACTCGTTGGCGATATTGGCCAGGTTGGGAACATTGATGTT
>JAUYIZ010000165.1 GCA_030688615.1 Desulfobacterales bacterium
GGTAACCGTTTCAAATGCAAAATGACACGCTCAAGCCCGGCGATGCCGAAGTTGTTCGTCAGGTCATTGCAGGAAACGCCAATGCGTTTGAGCTTCTCCTGAAAAAATATAACGGGCTTGTCTTGCAGATCGTTAAAAGGCATCTGCCCAGTCAGGAGGTGGAAGAGACGGCCCAGGATGTATTCCTGCGGGCCTATCGTTCGTTACCTGCTTTCCGGCAGGAGGGTGATTTTTCACACTGGTTGTCCGCCATTGCCGTGAGGACCTGCTATGATTATTGGCGCAGGGCCTACCGTGCAAAGGAAATTTTGTTGAGCGAATTGACCGACAGGCACCAGCAATGGCTTGAAAATTTGATATCCGCCCAATCCGAGGAAGCGGCCGCGCCAAAAGGGTATCGCAGCGAAGCCGGCGAGGTGCTTGACTGGGCCCTGGCGAGACTGCCCGCCAAAGACAGGATCGTTCTTGAGCTGATTTATTTTGAAGGCCTTGGGGTGAAAGAGGCGGCCGGGCTGTTGGGCTGGAGTGTGGCCAACGTGAAAGTCCGGTCGTTTCGCGCCCGAAAGAAACTTGAAAAAACACTCAATAAAATGATTGCAAAGCCGGGAGGGCGCCCATGAAACCTCTTGATTACAGGCTGAAAGTATTAAAGAAAGTTCTGCTGCAGGCCTACCTGGAAAAAGAAAAAACGGAAACGGGTGACCATTGGCAGGCGAATGTAATGCGGCACGTCAGAAAATTGAGCCCTCTGCAGATAAAGCCGGACCCGCTGATGCAGTTCGGACAGTTGGTGTGGCGGATGACACCGGTCAGCACCTTGTTGGTTATTTTGTCGGCGGCTCTTTTGCTGGAATTTGATTTTACGCCGGGTTACAGTGTGCTCGTATCATTAATCACAGATGTGGAAGAGATCGGGCTGTTTCAGTTCCTGCCGTTTTAGGTGACAAAATGAAAAAATGGAAACTGTTCGTAGGGGTGTTGCTGGTATTTGTCGCCGGCGTGCTGATCGGATCACTGGGTTCCGGATTTTATCATCAGTACCTTTTCGATCGTTTCCGGAAGAACCCTGCGCAAAGAAAGGCGTTCGTTCTGAGACAATTTTCTGAAAGACTCGATTTGACGGAAAACCAGCAGAAAGCATTTAAAGCCGCTATCGATCAGATGGACCAGCAGCGATGGGCGCAGGTAATGAAGAATCGTTCCGAGCAAAAAAAAATAAATGATGATGGTTATGCGCGGATGAAGACAGTTCTCAACCCGGATCAGCAAAATGCCTTTGACGAGTTACTAAAAGATATCCGCCAACGCCGTAAATTCAGATCCGTACCCGATCATCCGGAGAAAAAAAAACGTGACCGCAGGTGAAAGTCACCCTCATGGCACTTCATTCTTCCCGTCCGAGCTGCGGATATGTATGTCCCTCTGGGGGAAGGGGATTTCGATGCCCGCATTTTTGAGCGCTTCAAAGACGGTGAAATAAAGCGCGCTGCGAACCGCTCTTCTCGGGGTCGTCTTGACATTGATCCAGAACATCAGGTTGAAATTGATGGAACTGTCGCCATATCCGGAAAACCTCACCTCGGGGGCCTGATATTTTGAAACCAGGGGTTCGTTCCGTGCGGCTTCCAGCAATATCGTCCGGACCTGCCTGGGGTCTGAACGATAGGAAACCCCCACGGGCAGATCGATGCGCACCATGGGGGACGACAGGGAGTAGTTGACAATGGTGTTGGAGATGAGGTTGGAGTTGGGAATGAGGTATTCAATGTTGTCCCGGGTCTTCAACTTGGTGGCCCGCAGGTAGATATCCGTAACCACAGCGATCCCTTTTTCCATCTCAACCCAGTCGCCTTTCCTGATTTTTCCCCCGAAGATGATCGTAAAACCGCTGATGATATTGGCGGCCAGGTGCTGCATCCCCAGGCCGATGCCGATGCCGGCCGCACCGGCAAAGACCAGCAGGAAGCGAAGATCAAGCCCCACGACCTTTAAGGAAATCAACACGCCGATGGCAATAAAGGTGTATTTGAAGGTGATATCCAGGGCATACCCCAGGCCGGGATCGATCCCCAGGGAAGGATAAATTTTATAATCCAGGTAGGCCTGCAGCAGGCGCGAGGCATAAATGAACGCCAGCAGAATGATAACCGCCTTGATCGTCAGGGACAACGTTACCTGGGTCGTGCCCAGCGTGACAACCGGAAAGGAAACAACGCGTTCCAGCAGATCCAGCAGCCCCAGAATCTTTAAGATGATGCCGGCGGTCACCAGCACGGTGGCATACAACAGCATGGTCCCGAACGACCGGTAGAGAAATTGCGCCGCTTCATCCGAAGCGTCTTTGCCGGCGTACCATTTCAGCAGCCACTGCCTTATTTTGTGATAGGCCAGCATGATCAGAACGTACGCGAGGCCGGAAAACCATGTTTTCATCAACACGGCCCGGCCCAGCTGCTTGTAACCGATGCACCAGAGCAGCGCCGTGAGGAAAGCGAGCAAAACCAACGGGTAATAAAACCGGTTCAGCATTCGAATAAAGCCCTGGTACGTTCGATAGGGCAGGTCCGGCAGGAAGGACATCAGGGCGGTTTTCATCAGGTGGAACAAAAACAGGATTACTACAAGGGAGACCGAGATGGCAAATTCCAGCAGGGCGATCACATCCTGCCGGACCTGAAAGGCTGCCGCGCACTGGATGGCCGCAAAGCCGATCAGGCCGTAGAAAATAGCCAGCCGCGCCAGTTGAAAGATCTTTTTCCCGTAGCGGGATGTGGCCTGAAAAAGATCCTGCGTCAGCGACTCCTGCAGCAGGCTGATGACCAACGCACCGACTGTCCAGAGAACCAGCAATTTGCCGGTGAGCTGGAACCAGACCGCCCGGTATTGGATCATGGCATGGATCAGGGAAAAAGCGCCCAGCAGAATCAGCGGGATCAGGGCGGCAATTAATACCCTCAAAGCGGAGAGAAAAAAAGGATAAACTGCCTGGGGGATTTTGCTCCGCAGCGGCTGGACTTGTTTTTCGATCTGTGAAAAAATCCTTTTCCGTCCCAGGAGGCTGTAAAACACGGCAACCAGAAAGATAAAGACGATGCAGGACCCGGCCACGCCGAGCACACGGCTCTGCTCCAAGATCTGCTTGATAATTTCAGGAAATTTCAGCGGCAGGCCGATACCCTGCTGATACAGATGCTCGAGGGTATTCCAATCCCAGCCGATGGGCGTTCGTTCGAACAGCGAACTGGCCCGGTGCGCGATCTCCTTTTTAACGCTGGCGGCTTTCTGGACGATGGTCGTGCTGACATCTTCGGGAAGGGAAATGGCCGGTTTTTTCTGGTCTTCCGGCGCGGGCCGGGGATCGGCGGCATATAAAAAAGCCGCCGCCGGCAGGGCGAACAAAAATACAAGAATTAGACTGCGAAAGGGCCGGGTCAACATGATGATTTCCTCAGGGTGTGTCTGGATAATCCCCCAAAAATCAGGCGCCGTCAAGCGCAAACTTCTAAAAGATGTTTCCCATCGGCAGGTTTCGCATGGCCTTTGAACCGCAACAGCGACCGCATTCCCGGCAGCTTGCTGCAGGGATCTTCAAATTGTCTTGATTATGAAAATTATATCTGGTAGTGTTCGTCCCAATCAGGGTTTCGCAGTTCTGAACCGCAACAGCGAGCATTCCCCATCCCGCCATGGGCGGGACTGCTGGGGTAGCGAGCGAATGTTTTCCGTCTAACCCCCATGCCCGGGTCGGGCACAACGAAGGATGAAAATGGCTATTTTCATATAAAATTGCAATCGTATTAATTTTGTGCGGAGGGTGGAATAATGGTAAAAACACGCTGTGTTTCACTGGGGCTGCTGCTTGGGGCTGTTGCCCTGCTGATGGGGGCATCGGCGGGCCGGGCGGATTTCCAAGGCAACATATTAATATCGCAAATGATCTTGTCCGCCAGCGCGTCACCGGCGGCCCCGGCAGCCCCGGCAGACATCAAGGCCATGGGGCCGGAACAGCTTGCGGGGCTGGACAGCCAGCTGGCCGAAGCGCTGCAGCTTTATTACGAGGAGAAATTCGACCGGGCCCTGCCCCTTTTTGAGGCCATCGCTCAAAAGGTGCAGACCATGGACCTGATGTTCTGGATGGGCACCAGCGCGGCCAAAACCGGCCGGTTTGAGCTGGCGGAAGAAAAATACAAACAGATGCTGGCCATCGACGGCAACCTGCACCGGGTGCGGCTCGAACTGGCCGACGTGTATGCCGCCACGGGCCGCCTGGATGCGGCGCGGGACGAGCTGGAGCGGGTCCTGGCCGCGAACCCCCCGGAAAGCGTACGCCGGAAAATCGAACAGCGCCTGGCCTTGATCGGCGAAAAGGCCAAAAAGACCCGTTTCAACCTGATGGCCTCGGTGGGCTATCAGCAGGACGACAACATCAGTTCCGGCCCGGACACGGACCAGATCGTGCTCTCCTCGGGGACCCTGGTCCTGAACAGCCGGCAAAGACAGCTGGACGGGTATGCGGTTTTAGGCAAGCTGCGGGGCAGCGTGCAGCATGACCTGGGGGCTCCGGGCGGCCTGTCCGTGTTCGGCAGGCTCAATTTCTACCATGCCTACCTTCCGTCCGAAACCGATTTCAATTTTACCTCCACTGACGTTTCCGCCGGCCCCGCCTGGGTCGGCCGCAGCGCCATTGCAACCCTGCCCGCAGGCTACACCGATGCCCGCTACGGCAACGAATTTCTGTCCGGCACCCTGCACGTCGATCCCCAGGTGGAATACTTTTTTTCAAAGGCCGTCAGCGCCAGGGGGGCCTACACCTTCGCCCGGGAACGTTACAACACGGACACCTATCCTTTGTACCACAACGACCTGCATCGTTTTTCAGCCGGGCCCATTTTCTACCTGGACCAGCGGCGGCACATCATCTTTCCGGAGGTCAGCTACGAGGCCCGCAGCGCCGAAGTCGATTACGCCTCCTACAGCGCCTATTCCCTTTCGGTCGGCTACCTGGCCCGGCTGCCGTTCGACCTGGAGCTGTTTTTGAGATACCAGTACACGGACCGCCAGTATGACGGCAAGCCGCCCCTGTTTTCCGCGGACCGCGAGGATGAGCGCCATGTTGTCAATGCCATCCTGAGCCGCAAATTCCTCAAGCACTTTTTTGTCTCGCTGGAGTACACCCGCATCGACAACAACTCCAACCTGGCCCTGTATGACTTTGAAAAAAACATTTTTGCCGTCAACACAGGCACCGCATTTTAGGGAGTGCCCATCCATTTAATGGATGGGCACTGGGAGATAAGACATAAGGAGTAAAGGAAATGAAAAAAATTCTCTTTTTCTGTGCCGCCGTCACTGTTTTTTGTTGGATCGCCGGTCTGCCTTTTGCCGGCGCCGCCGACCCTGCCGCTTCCCGGGATTATGTTGAGGGTCAGGATACCAAAGCCTTCATCGAGCGGGCTGCCACGGCGCAACCCGTAAACTTTGCCCTGTTTTTCTACCTGGGGATCATCCATCAGCGCGAAGGCAACACGGATGAGGCCATTCTGGCCTGGCAGCGGTATCTTGCCCGGGCGCCCCAGGACTCCAGGTCCGTGGCCGTGCGGGAGCAGCTGACCCTGCTGCAGATCGAACAGGCGCGCCGGCTGGCCCGGGAGGCCCTCCGGTCGGCCGCCCGGCCCGATGCCCGCTCGATCCCGCCCAACACCCTGGCGGTGCTCAATTTCAAGAATACAGGCGCCAAGGCCCTGACCCCCTTTATCAAGGGCCTGACCGCCATGCTCATCACAGATCTTTCCAAGGTGCCGCAGCTGAGAATCGTGGAGCGGGTCAAAATGCAGGCCCTGATCGATGAAATGAAGCTGGAAGCCGCCGGTATCGTGGATGATTCCACGGCCGTCCGGATCGGCAGCCTGCTGCAGGCGCGCAACATCAACTGGGGCGAGCTGGGCGCGTCCCCGGGAAACATTCTGGACATCACCTCGGTGGTGAGCGACACCCTGGATCTGAACAAACTGGGCCAGATCACGGCCCAGGGCGCCCGGGAGAAGTTTTTCGAGCTGGAGAAACAACTGGTCTTCAAGATACTGGAAAGCATTGGATTTTCGCAGCAGGACCTGTCCCCGGAAGTTCTCAGCGCTTTAAGACAGGCGCACACCAGCAGTTTCGAGGCTTTCATCGAATTCGGCCGCGGCCTGGACTTTATGGACAACGGCAACTTTGCCGCGGCCAAAGAAGCCTTCGGCAAGGCCGTGGCCATCGATCCTTCCTTTGACCTGGCGGGCCAGGCCCAAAACAGTACGCCCAGCAATGCTGCCCTTCCCGGGACCCAGAGCTATTTCGAGCCGGTCATTGTCACCGCCACTGCCACGGCTACTGATGCCGGCGCTACCGGCGACACCGCCAGCGGCACCAGCGGAACCAGCAGCATTGCCGACACTACCGGCACCAGCAGCACCAGCGCCACCACCGATAACTCCGACCGCACCACCACCGCCGCCCAGACCAAAACGGAGACAACCACCCAATCCGGCGACAGCCACGCCGGCACCGGTGGCACGGGCGGTACAGGCGGCACGGGCGGGACCGGCGGCGTGCTTCGCAACGGCTATTTGGTCAACCGGGTCGAAACCGTTGCCATCGACGGCAGCCCACTCATGGCGTCCTGGAATCACGGGATTTTATTAACCCCTTCCAGGTCGGATGACTTGGGCAACTGGAACGCTGTGATGTACAATTCTTTTTCTTCCAGAGACGGTACCGGCAGGGGCCAGGATAATTTCATCACCGAACTGAGCGGGCCAGATCCGAACAACCCACAAGATCCAAACGCAACCGTCTTGGTGACCCCTGTATCCGGGGACAAGGTCGTTTCGTATATCCAGATGAGCGCCGATTCCTACATGACCTGGGGCACATGGGCCGAAACCGACCTGTATACCGATGGCGTTTATACTTTTGGATTTGACCGCGGCTATTACCTCAAGGGGGTATTGCCCACCGCCATGCCCCCCACGGGGGAATTTTCATTTGTCGGCGAGGCCCACGTGACCCATTCGGCTTTGCCCGGGCAGCAAATCGACGGCAGCTTCAGCGCCCTGGTCAATTTTCAATTCGGCAGCATATCTAATTTTACGGTCAATGCCGTAAACAGCAATTTTTATGGCATCCACGTCCAGAACGCCGCCGGAACTATTACCGGCAGTGATTTCAGCATTCCCACCGGCATGCAGGCCGCCCCCTGGCAGATTTTTTCCGGCAGCAGCACCGGTGCTACCGCCAATCCGGCTCATGCGGGCGCCGGGGGCGGTTTCTACGGCCCCAATGCCGAGGCCATGGGCGGATACGTGTATATCGACAACTCCATCATCGACACGGCAACCTTTAAGGATTCCGTCCACGGCATCTTCCATGGCACGCGATGACCCATTTTCGTCACTCCGGGCTTGACCCGGAGTCCAGATGACTCGTTATTGAACGAAGGCCACTGGATGCCGGATGGGGGTCCGGCATGACCATAGGGGCTGGTCAACCTTCCAATCTTGACCCGGCATCCAGTGCCCTTTGAATTGGTAGAAAGCCCCAACGGTCCAAGATTCCCTGCAGCCAGCTGCAGGGGCTTCAAAAGGAGAACCAGATCATGAGAGCACCCGGACGGATCGCCGCCGCCGTCATCCTTGTACTGTTTTTCGGCTGCGCCGCGCCGCAGGTGGGAAAAGAAACCCCGGCCCCGCAGGTCATGGAATCCCGCACCCCCACGACCCTGGCCGTATTGCCCTTTGAAAACAACTCCATCACCGATCCGGCGCGCTACGAGCCCCTGGGAAGAGGTTTGGCGGCCATGCTGATCACCGACCTGAAAAATGCCGGCACCTCCCTGCGCCTCATCGAGCGGTCCA
>JAUYIZ010000179.1 GCA_030688615.1 Desulfobacterales bacterium
TACTTCCCACGGACCCCGCCTTCCAGCAACATTTTTCCATCTATGTCTTTGAATCGTATGTACTCGATATTTCTGTTATCCAGGACATGATCCGCTAACTTCTGCAACATCATCTTATCCTTGCGCAATAAATACCTGGATATATCAAAGGAAACCAGACGAACGGCTTCCACTGCACCCTTCAGGGCATCTTCTTCGAGGGTGCGGTGTTGATTAACATGGATAAAATAAATGAAATAGATTGTCAGCAGAAAATAGGTCATAAAGATAGAAATAATGGCCCTTTGACGAAGCGTGGGCTTGGGTTTTTTCATCGGGTTCCTTTTATCATCGTATAGATAGTCACAATCAAGAGGGGGGCGATCGGCCCGAATTGCTCGACTGAACAACTCGTTTCGGTCTCAGACTTGCGATCAGGAACTAAGGCCGGAAAAACGGACATTCCCATTTCTGACTTCGATTGCCTCTCTGGCCAGTTCCTTGGAAAGAATGGGAGAAAGATACTTTCCGCCCTTGCGGATGGTGTCAATGGCGGTGAAAAGTTCGGTGTCCGAATCTTCCTTTAAAAGGTAACCTTCCGCACCGGCCGAAAAAACATGATGAACATATTCATTTTTCTTATGCATGGAGAGGATTAAAATTTTAATATCCGAATTTATCCTTTTAACCTCCCGGGTCGCTTCGATCCCCCTCAGGTTGGGCATGGATATATCTAAAATGATCATGTGCGGTGTGATTTTTTTTAATACTTCCAGAAGTTCAAGGCCGTCATTGACCTCTTGAACCACTTTCATATCCGGACTGGCTTCTATGATTTCCCTGATAACTTTACGGAGCATTTGGTGATCATCGGCCAGAATAATTGAATATTCCGGCATTATATTTTCCTCCTTGGTCAATGGGCACATTGAGTGAAATTCAGGTCCTCAGAATTTATACGATAAGACGAGGTGAACAATATTGGCATAATAATTGGGTTCGGTCGCTGCGAGAAAAACCGAGCGGGACGCGCCCGGGTCAACATGCTGCATGTAAGTATCCACGCCGTCCCTGTTGAAATACATTTCCGTGTAGCGTTCGTAAGCGTATTCGAGGCGCGATGTCAAACGCTCGGTCAGATGGTAGCTGACCGAGGCCCGCAATTGTTGCAGCGTGCTCTGGGTGTCCGGGTAGTCTGCAGCGCTTGTGGGAAGAAAATTGGGGTTGGCCGGATTACCCAGGGCATGGGTTGCAATGGCGCCTTTGGCCTTGGAGTAATTGAAGTCAAGCTTGAAATCCACTTTCTTGGGGATCACCGCCCAGGATAGCCCCACGCCTAGGGTATTCACCTGATCTTCCATTTTACTGACCCAGTCGTTTTCAGTTGAATCGTTCCCCGCCTGCCGCTCTCTGGACTTCATTTTATAATCGAAGTTTTCCCACGTGATACCGGCAAAAAGTGTAACATTGTAACTTGGATTGTAAGAAACATCGAACGATAAGTTATATGAATTATTGCCCAGCAACCCGTAACGGGACGCATTAAAGTCGTCGTTGGCCAGACCAAAGGAAGCCGTCAACGAAAGTTTATCCGAAGGGGTCACCTGGGTCAGCAAACTGGCTTGGTTTCTCTTGCGGCTGGCGATATCGAACTTTCGAAGCTGGGGGAGTTGTCCTAAATCCGGGTCGCCCGAAGGAAATCTCGCATACTCCCCCCTTGTTCCATCATAACCGAGCGTCACCTTTTCGGCAAAGGCGTATGAGGTCCTCAACAGCAGCCATGACATCCGGGGGGTGTAGTCCAGGGAAACCTTGTAGATGTTCTCGCTGGTTTCGGCAGCTTCCCGGTATCTGCGATCCTTTTCTTCCCGGGCAAATCCCACTTTGAGGGAAAGATTGCTTTTGAGGCGAAAACTTGCATCCGCCGAACCATTTATTTTCCGGTAACTGTCGGGAGCATTGCGCCGTTCCGTTGCCACCACGGTTTCATCCGTCCGGACGTATGCCGGGAAGGTAAGGCTCGGTGTCTGATTATCATAGTCGTAATAACGAAAGCGTGCCGTGAGCCCCACCTTAGAAAAGAAGCGGTTTGTCAAATAAAAGTCCAGCAGGGTGGTTTTTACTTCACCATTCAGGCTGTTTGACGGAAGCGTTGCCGCTGACGCGGCCACCGCCGAATTAATGGTAAACGGGATGAATTTGTCGTTTTGCTCCCGCCAGCCATGGGATAAGGTCGTCACGAATCTTGTGGCAAAAGGAAGGTTGGCGGCCCCGGAAAAATGGACTTTCTGGGCCGTATTATCCGGGTAAAGGTCCATGCGGCCACGGGAGGCAGCGCCCACGGCATCATTCACGCGAAAGGGATTGTCCCACCCCAGCGCATCCACATCGTTTTCAAACGTGGATAGAAAGTACCCGAGTTCCGCACTCCAGTCCTTGCCGAAATACTCAACAGCGGCCCTTATCTCCTGGGTGCGGTATTCCGTAGGCTCGATCGTTTCAATGGATGTGGCGAAACCGAAAGCGCCGCCCAGGGGCTTTTTCCCGGACCGTTTTTCATTGGAATAGTTCAGGCTCAACTTCCAAGGTTCCTTGGGGGTATAAACCAGGGCGCCCTTGGCTTTAGCTCTTTTGGAAATCAACTCGATATCCCGGGATGACCGTTGTATCTCGGAACGGATCGCCGCAAAATCGGGCTGCACCCCGGCCGTGACCGGATCAGTATCTGTTGTCACCAGGGCTTCCAGCCTCTGGCGGACTGGAACCGGTATGGTATAAACACCGCCGCCGCTATCACTGAAAAGGGATTTTGCCGAATTTGAAAAATTATGGGGGATTTCATCCCACTCCAACTCCACCTGGTATTTGCCCCAGCGGCCGAATCGGGCATCCAGGTTTTGATCTTCCCGCGCCACGTGCGATCCGGACACATCAAAATAAAAGGTGCGGTCCTTGTTTTCCGAACCCAGCGAGAGCTTGTCCACAAAAAACCCGGAGGGCATCTCCCGATACTCGGTGTACTTGGAGGAGTCCCGTGATTTATCCTGAAACCTCCAGCCGATTTCCACATTCCCCTTGACAGCGGACTGGGCGTAAATTGTCATTGGCCGGCCGGTCATGGCCAAGGCAAATGACAGAATGCTCAGGATGGAAAATCTCATAAATAAATATTTACCAGGCATATGCTTCACCTCCCCTTGTACCTTTTTTTACCTGTGCCATCTGACCCCCGACGGACTGTTTGATCCATGAATCTGGCTGTGACAATTGCCGCATGAACGATTGAAGACGAACCGTGATGTGGGAAGTTGCGGTGTCGTCGGATGGTTGGCGGTAACGTGACAGCTCTGGCAAAGCCGCGGCTGCATCATTTTCAAGAGCTTGTCATGATTAGACCCATGCGGTTCATGGCAATTCAGGCAGTTTTCCACCACCGGAGCATGTTCCCACAGGAACGGGCCCCGTTTCTCGGCGTGGCATTTGTAGCAGTTTTCATTCACCGTGGCTTCCTTCAAAAGCTTCGGGTTGGCCGTCCCGTGGGGGTTGTGACAGTCACTGCATTTTAATTTTCCCTCCCGGTAGGGCATGTGGGAGGACCGCTGAATCTGCGCCCGGCGCTGCTGATGGCATTGAAAGCAGGTTTCAAGCTCGTTGACTTTATTAAAAAGTCGACGGGCCGATACCGGTTCCATGACTTTATGACAATCCACGCACGCCATATTTCTTGATTCGTGCTCACTGCCTTTCCAGTATCGGCGCTGTCCTCTTTCATGGCATTGCAGACAGGCGGCGTTTTTTTCCCCCGCCGTCGCCGGAGAGTCCTTGGCAAAGCGCAGTATTTTCTCAGGGTTTCCGTATCCCGCCGCGTGTTCCCTGCCGTCGCCGTGGCAGGTGGCGCACACAATTTTGGCGGAAGGTCCCTTTTGGGTCAAGTGGGCCCCGTAATGCGGGTTGGATTTAAAGTGTTCCGTAAGCGCGCCATGGCATACCTGACAGTTATTGCTGCTTAGCATAAAGTCCGGCACCGGCGGCCGTACAGGGCTGGGGGGCTTGGGCTGTTCACCTTCCTCCGGAGCCAGAGATTTCAGGTAGGCCGCAAGGTCGCTGAGTTCCGCTTTAGTCATCATAGCACGATAGACGCCCGGCATGGAAAGGGGCGGAATGCTGCCTGCCGGATCTGCTTTCAAGACTTCAAATGATCCTGACACGATTTTTTCTATCAGGGCCGCCTCGCCGAAGGCCCGGGAAATAAATGTCAGAGCCGTAACTTTCCCACCGGCGAGCGAGTTTCTATTTTTTACGCCTCCTGACCCTTCATTGCCGTGGCAGACAAAACAGCCGTATTTATTGAAAACGATTTTACCCCGATCCTCGGGAAACTCCTCTGGCGCCTGAGCAGCAGATGATCCCGGCAAGAAGAATCCGGTCAAGATGACCAGCAGCGCCATGATGCTCAAACGCTCAAGCGGCGTTTTGATGTTGACTTTTTCCATATCCTGTCCTCCAGATATACCCTAATTATTCTTCGCGCCCTCATTAATCCATGTTTTAATCAGGTTCTGCTGGGCCGTGCTCAAAGAACCCCCCAGCGGCATCTTAGCTCCCGTTGAAGCGCCTGCAACCCTTAAATACAATTCACTGTTAGCGGAATCACCTGCGATTACCAGGGTCGCATTCGGCGGGTTTACCGCAGGCTGGTTGACCAGGCTGTCATAAGAACTGCCGGACGACAAATCAGGGGGCGCAAGACTCGGATGACACGATAGGCAATTGCCGTCAAAAATAGGTTGAATATCCTTTGCGAAGGAAACGCCGGCAATTGCGGCGGCCGAAGTAATCACAACGGTATCGGTTAAGCTGGTACCGGACCGGTCTGTGACGACAAGTTGCAGTACATAGGACCCCTCAAGATCGGCAACGAAGGTCGGGTTAACCGCATTGTCAGAGGAAAGGGATGCGGCGCTGCCGGCCGGCCGGGATGTAAATGACCATTTGTAGACTAAACTGTCGCCCGCACCGCTGAAACTGCCGCTGCCGTCCAGTGTGACCGGCCCACCAATGACGGCCTGCTGATCCGGACCGGCGTCGGCTATGGGCGGGGCGCTCTTTCCGGTAAACGGATCCTGCCCATGTCGAAACACGTAATCTCTGCCATTGGCGGAAAGGGTCGCCTGGGTATGGCAGTTATTGCAGATGCCGCCCACCAGATCAGCGCCCCGGTTCAAGATTCCAGGAGCCCCCGGGGTCAGCAGGAACCATTCCCAGTTTGCGTTGTTCCCGTTGAAATCCCCCCCCCGTTTGACCATGGCCGTGATCTCCATAACCGCGACCCCCTGTTCCACTTCCTGTACGATAATGGTCCCGACCGGATATCCCTGGGCGGCCGTGTCAGGATTGGCCAAAATCTGTTTTTTGTAAATGCGGCGCACCGCCAGATTATCGTCGGATTTGTGCACGGCGCCCAAAAGAGGATTGGCGCCGGAATTTTCATCGATTTTAGTCCAGCCGGCATAACCGGCAAAATCATCTGCTGCGGCAACAACCTCGGCCGGGTGAGGAAACACGTAATCGACCCCTCCGGTCTGCTGTGCCGCCAGCCCGTGGCAGGAGCTGCACCCGCCGTTGATCACATCAATTCCCCGCGCGGCAATGGACGAAAGATCCGTGGAAAGGTCAAACCATTCCCAACCGCCCTGGGCGGCATTGAAGTTGCCCCCCCGTTTGACCATGGCAAGGAGCCCTCCCGAAGCGGCAAATTTTTTCATGCCGCCTGCCCAGGTAAATGTTTCCATGACAAAAACAGTTCCCGCGGGATACTTGTTTTCACTCAGTTCGCCCGCTTTATACATATATATTTTGCGTGAATAATCATCCTTGGAAGCTGAATGGAAGGTGCCGATGGCCGGATTGCTTGCGCCAATCGTATAATCGATGGAATCCCAGGTTTTATAGTTTTCAAAATCCGCCAATTGTGCGGCAAACTCCGGGGGAGGCACATCGGTGCCGTAAGGATAACTGCATGCGGCCAGCAGGAGCGAAACGATCGTCATCAGTACAGGGTTCGTTGGAAATATTTTTTTGAACGGCATCGGTTTTCCATTTCCTCCTTTAATTGGGATGGCTTAGGGGAAACCAGCGGAAAAGAAATTTTCGCAAGAAAAGAAGGGTCGGAAAGGTTCAATGGCGATGAAACGAAACCTTTGCAAAATGCCCCCTTTTACCAAGGTCCCGAAACGTCGGTTTATGGAATGTCATTTCGGACTGTTATCACAAATAAAAACGCGAACCAATTCAGACGGTTTTTAAATTCTTAAACTTTCCGGTTTTGCCCCTGACTATTTCTTACCCTTCTTTTTCATCAATCCATACCAGACATAATCGGATAAGGCGGCCAGATCATACTCACAGAATGTGACACCCCAAGGATGCATGTATTTTGACTTCTTCACGGCCGTCCCTCCTTCCTTAATTGCTTTGGCTACTTCGGCATATGAAATTTTGGAGGCCTCCGCTGAATCGGTGAAGT
>JAUYIZ010000182.1 GCA_030688615.1 Desulfobacterales bacterium
GGCCAGCCACTTTTCCATGCTGGTGATGCCGCTCTTTTTCGTGAAGACAAGAACTCCTTTCTGCTTGGTGTAGCTGCCGATAAAGATGAATTTTCGTGCGTCGAATTCAACCCCCGGCTGTCCCATCACCTGGTTAAAGAAAAGACCGCCGTTAAAACTCCCGAGGGTCAGCCCGTCCGGCTTGGCAATCCTGTACATGTAGCTGGCGGAAATAAGGCCGCCTGCCCCGGTCATGTTCTCCACGGTGACGGTCGGCTTTCCGGGAATGTGCCTCCCTAAATGGCGGGCAATGGCTCGCGCATTGGTATCGTAACCGCCGCCTGCTGAATGACCGACGATTATGCGGATCGTCTTGCCCTCATAATAGGACGCTGCTGCAAAGGTGGTACTTGAAATAAGAAAAACAAGCATAATGGCAACCGTCAAAAAACTTTTTTTCATACACCCTCCTCCAAACTTTTTTTAAAGGCATCTATAAAAACCCTGGCCCTCGAGACCAGGGCAGAGTTCAGCAGGCTTTGCCTTCTGAACGACGCATTTGGCATTGCCAATACCATATCATATGGGCGCCAAAAAACCGTTAGTGGGACTGGACACAGAAATGGCTGAAAAAAATTGAACCCCTGCCGCACGCTGCAGGGAATGCACTCGCTGTCGCGGTTCAATAACATCCCCCCTGGGGCCGGGTTCATATTGCCTATAGGATTGTGCGGCCGGCTGTTGAAACTATAGCCCTATTTATTTAATGACTTATGAATATCCGCAAGATAAATTGCGCCGGTACGGGTAATATGATGTTTGGCTCAAATCAACTCACAATAACCGTGGATCGGCTTTTCCCCTGAAAACCGGGTCATCATGTTTTTATAAGCTCCTTTTTGGCAGGTGCCCACTGAACGCGCGGAGGATAGATCGGGAAAAACCGGCTGTCAAGAAAAATATTTCGGAAGCACCTTAAACAACCTTGAGGTACCATTAAAAAACCCCAAGATTATTGAGAAGATACAGAAGCCGGGGGCGAGGATATCCCCCAAAAAACCTTGACAGCATACCGATTGACGATTATAAGAATTACGTTGATTAGCCCTCCTAAAAGGGCATTTATATTTGCATCCCTTAGCTCAGGAGTTAACGGCGACAACTTAAACTTGAGGAGAAAATGCGGAATGGAACTCACTGAAGAAGAAGTTTTGCAAATACTGAAGATAATGGACGAGTCGCACTTTGACCAGTTACACCTGGAAATAGGCGAGCTGAAACTATCGGTCAGCAAGAGCGGGACGATGGAACGGTTTCAAGAGGGGCCGCAAAAGCCTGCTGTGCCTGTCAGCCGTAGCTCGGGGACATCAGAAGCCGTACCGGCGGCACAGAAGGCCGGTGCTTTGGACGGGCAGCAGCGCTCCTTCGGCAACAACGTCCTTGAGGAAGGACTGGTCCCCATTACAGCCCCGCTGATGGGTGTCTTCTACAGCCGTCCGGACCCGGATTCGCCTCCTTATGTGGAGGTGGGGAAAATCGTCGCCGTCGACGATACGATCGGGCTCATAGAGATCATGAAGCTCTTCAACTCTGTCAAGGCCAGTGTCCCGGGCACTATTGCCCGCATATGCGTTGAGAGCGGTCAACTCGTAGAATACGGCCAACCCCTTTTTCTGGTCAAACCTCCCGGGGCCGGATCGGGGAGCAAATGAATTGAATCATATTTCGAGAATTTTAATAGCCAACCGGGGTGAGATAGCGCTCCGGATCATCAAGGCCTGCAAAGTTCTGGGCATTCAATCTGTTTTAGCCGTTTCGGATCTGGATAGGGACAGTCTGCCCGCTCGCCTGGCGGACAGAACGATCTGTATCGGTCCGGCTCCGCCGAGAGAAAGCTACCTGAAGATAGACACTTTGATCGCGGCGGCGCTGGGAACCAATTGCAACGCCATCCATCCGGGATACGGATTCCTTGCCGAGCAGTCAGAGTTTGCCCGCGCCTGTGAGAAACAGGCCTTGACCTTCATCGGGCCCAGGTCCGAAACAATTCGACAAATGGGTAACAAGCTGCTCGCGCGCAAAATGGCCAAGGAGTTGGCAGTGCCGGTGGTGCCGGGTTCGGATGAAGTCAAAGATTTTCAGCAAATGCAGGCAGTTGTTGAAGATATTGGTTTGCCCCTGCTCGTCAAGGCGGCGTCAGGCGGGGGCGGACGGGGGATGAAGATCGTTACCGATTCCCTGAATCTGAAGGAAACTTTTGAAATTGCCCGGCAGGAAGCCCAGTCCGCTTTTGGCGACCCGTCGCTCTACGTGGAACGTTATATTCCCAGTGCCCGGCACATCGAGATACAGGTCTTGGGCGATCAGCAGGGCACGGTTATCCATTTGGGCGAACGCGACTGCTCATTGCAGAGGCGTTACCAGAAGATAATCGAGGAGGCCCCGGCCTACTGTCTTACCGACCAGAAAAGAGAGCAAGTCCGCCATCTGGCGGTAGTGATGGCCGGTGGCATAAAGTACGAGAATGCCGGGACTTTGGAATTCATCCTCGACGAAGACCACGGACAGTTTTATTTCATGGAGATGAACACCCGCATCCAGGTGGAACATCCGGTGACGGAGATGGTAACCGGGGTTGACCTGGTGGCCGAGCAAATCCTGATCGCCGACGGCCAGCCTCTCAGCCTCTGCCAGGCAGATGTCACGATAACCGGCCACGCCATCGAATGCCGGATCAATGCCGAGTTGGCCGATAGTCAATTTCAACCCAGCCCGGGAAGGATAGGTCGGTGGGAACCAGCGGAGGGCACCGGAATACGCGTCGACTCGCACTGCTATTCCGGTTATTTTGTGCCCCCCTATTACGATTCGCTGCTGGCCAAAGTCATTGCCAGCGGCAAAGATCGTGCTGCGGCAATCGAACGCATGGATCAAGCTCTGGATAGTTTCATTATTTCCGGGGTGCACACGACGATCCCCTTTCTTCAATTTTTGATCCGGGACCGGGACTTCATACAAGGCAGGGTAAATACCAGGTGGGCAGAGCATAAGGTGCCTGAATTCCAGGCGCAGAGAAGCGGCCTTTCGGAGCACAAGCAGAAATGAAATTACCTTCATCGTTCGGCTATTATAGGAAAGGAACGGTATGGATGAAGTCAGGTTTGTAGACACTACGCTGAGAGATGGCGATCAAAGCCTTTGGGGCTACCGGCTGACAACGGGGATGATTCTTCCCGTTGCCGCACAAATGGACCAAATCGGCTTTGAAGCGATAGACGTTATCGGACTCTCGCCCTTCAAGTTGCGGGTACGGCAACAAAAGGAGGAGCCATGGGATAGGCTCCGTCTACTGGCAAAAAAAATAACCAGGACACCCCTGTCTGTTATGGGGGGAGTAGGTATCGGCGGTTTCGGTGTCGCACCGCGTGCTTTAATTAAACTCCGCACCGATGTGCAGGCCGCCTTGGGTGTCAACCGCGTCCAGTTGATGGATCCCACCAACGACATGAGTTTCATGATTCCCGATACCATCCGGTTCTCCCATGCTGCGGGTCTGGAAGTTTTGATAGCGTTGATTTTTTCGGAATCGCCCAAGCATACCGACGAATACTACGCGCAAAAAACTCGTGAGGCGGTAAAACTTAAACCGGACCGCATTTACCTGAAAGACCCGAGCGGCTTACTTACGCCGGAGCGGGTTCAGACCCTGATACCGGCCATTCAGGCCAACAGCAAGGGGATGACCCTTGAGTTGCACAGTCACTGCACCACCGGGCAGGCGCCACTGTGTTACCTGGAAGCCATCAAACTGGGCATCAGAATATTGCATACCGGGATTCCGCCCCTGGCCAATGGCCCGGCTCAGCCTTCGCTATTCAATGTTGCCAGGAACGCCTGCCTGATGGGCTATAGCACGCAAATAGATCAAGCTCCCGCCCGACTGGTATCCCGCCACTTCAGCACCATTGCCAAACGGGAGGGGCTGCCACCGGGGATACCGTTGGAATATGATTATTCGCAGTATTTACATCAGATACCTGGAGGGGTCATCTCCAATCTGAAGAGGCAACTTACCGAAATGAAAATGCAGCATAGATTCGAAGACATATTAAAAGAATCGATAAATGTTCGTAAGGACCTGGGTTATCCTATCATGGTAACTCCCTTCTCCCAGCATGTGGTAACCCAGGCGACCCTGAATGTAATCCTGGGCAAGCAGTATAAAGAGGTTCCCGATGAAATCATCCAGTACGCTACTGGATATTTCGGTGAAGAGGCCAGCAGGGGGGTCGATCCGGATGTAAAGAACCGGATTCTAGACCGGCCGCGGGCAGAGGAACTGGCAAGGTGCGAGCGATATGAGCCTTCCATTGAAGAATTAAGACGGCAAATCGGGGAAGAGGGGATCCCGGATGATGAACTTTTGTTGCGCTATATAATGGGCGGGCAAGAAGAACTTAAGGCCATGCGTCCGGCTGCTCCAATCCGTGAATATCCTGTTTATCGGACGCCCTTGATATTGTTGACACATGAATTATCAAAGTATGCAAATACCCGATATATCAGTATAAAAAAAGGTGATTTTACGCTCCGCCTGACCAGCGCCGCAGATGGAACGGCAACAGCGGGCGCATTCCCCGCTGCAAAACATCAAGAAAAATAACTGCCGAATATCATACGGATAAGAATGCAGGCTCACTGGAGATTTGAGGCGATAGCCCCATAACCCGGTTTGTTGGCAAAGAGGACAAACGTCAGACCGATACAGGCAGCAATGCCTGCCGCCGCCACCAGGAAGGCAAGGGAGTAGCTTCCGGTACTGTCAAATACCCAACCGCCCAGGATAGGCCCGGTAGCCGCCCCGACCCGCCAGAGTATGCTGCTGACCCCAACGATGGTCCCCAATGATTTCCTTCCAAAGAATTCGGCCAGTATGCCGATGAAGATAACATCCGCGCCACTGTAGCTGGCGCCAAAAAGCAGCGCCGCCAGGTAGAACAGCCTGAGGTCTCTGCCAAACACAAAAAGAATCAGGGCGATAGTCTGTATAGACAGGGTTATGAGCAGCGATAGCCGGCTGCCGATCCGGTCGGCCATTGAGCCAAAAACAAGCCTGCCTGCAATATTGGCAGCACCCATTACGGTAAAGATAGTGGCTGCCACCACCGTGCTTATGTTCATGCTGATGGCATAAGGCACCGTATGCACGATCACCAGAAGAATAGGCAGGGCCATCAAGGCCCACATGGGACAAAAGATCCAGAAAGCCGGCATTCGCAGGGTTTCAGCCAGGCTATATCCGGTTAAGGTGGGCATTTGCGCCCCGCCCCCATGGCCGGCGACGTCGCCATCGGGTAAAAGCCCCACATCCTCAGGACTGCGCCGCAGAAACACGGCTGCGCAAACCCCCACGGTCAGAACTGAAATGCCTATCACCAGGTAGGCAAACCGCCAGTCACCGAGCACAACCAGCTTGGCCGTCAAGGGCGGCGCCGCCATCTGGGCGATGCCCAAAGCAGTAAAGACCAGGGATAGGGCCAATCCCCTTCTCCTTATGAACCATCTGCCGGCGGTCGCCGCAGGAACGGCGTAGGCCGAGGACATGGCCATACCGACCACGACTCCTATACAGACATAAATCTGCCATATGGCATATATCCTGGTCATCAGGATGTATCCAGCTCCGGCAATGACTGAACAGGCGGCCAGCACTGCCCCGGGCCCGTATCTGTCTGTGAGATGACCCATCGGCCAGCTGAAAAGACCGCTCACCAGCAGGCTGAGGGTCATAATCCCGGAGGTGGTGGTTGCCATCATGCCAAACTCCCGTGAAAGGGGTTTGAAGAATACCCCGAAGGAATAAAAGCCAGCCCACAATATAAAGGTAACCAAGAAAAGGGCAGCCACTACCACCCAGCCATAGAATACCTGCACTTTCCTGAATTTGACGTTTTCGTTCCCTCTCGACAAGAATTCTTCCTCCGAAAATTGAAGATCCCCGCAGCAGGCCGCGGGGAATGGGCTCGCTGTTGCGGTTCAGACAAATACCAGCGGCAACGTGGCGTTATTTTTTCTTTTTACTTTTTCGCGCGCCCACCTCCTGATGAAACTCGTAATGGCCGCCATGAATCAAGACCAGCGGCTCTCCTTTACCCGCCTCTAAATACCGTGTCCGAATACCTTCCACGTCAATAAATTTGGTCTCCATTACTAATATCATCTGCCGATCAGGGGCCCGAAGACCTCCTTGGCCAGTTGAATATATTTGCCCTGTTCCTCCAATATCCATTTCTCCATGCTGTTGGCGGCAACAAAGTATCTCTCTCCGGGCACCCGCATGGATTCCGGGTTGACAATGCCCGCGGTGGGAATATCATTCCTGGCCGACATATATTTGGTTGCCCCCTGGGCAAAAACCTGCCCGTCTTTGCTCAAAAGCCAGTTGACATATACCTTGGCCGCGTTCGGATGCGGCGCGCTGGCCGCTATGCCTACAATTCCGCCATCATAACTTAAGTAGGTTCCTTCTTTCACCATTACATGAGCAAGATGAGCGCCGGCATTTAACATTTCAGCTATGGCACTACCCTGCACCGAGACACCGATAGAATATTTTCCCCTGGCAAGCCACTCTCCCATTTGACGCAGATTCCTGGATAATGTGATATCCTGGGTTGCGACCAACTGGCGGTAGTAATTCTCATCTGCAACCTTATTCATAATATTGGTGGAAAAACCATTGAAGCCGCTTCCGAAAATGCTGGGGTCGCTCCATACCATCTTTCCTTTATACTGGGGTTTTAGAAGGTCCTGCCACGATTGGATTTCCCCCGGTTTT
>JAUYIZ010000186.1 GCA_030688615.1 Desulfobacterales bacterium
CAACAGGCGGCCGCGGAATGCGACCCGGACAGCGATGTGCGGGCCACGCGGCAGTACCGGCTGGAACTTGTGAGAAACCTGGTGCAATGGAACCTTCTGAATGCCGTCAAGGAGAGGTAGGGAGCATGGCGAAAAGACAAGTAATCAAGGTGCGGGTCAACGGCGCGGAATACACAAGGGAAGTGGACAGCCGCAAGCTGTTAAGTGATTTTATCCGGGAGGACCTGGAGCTTACCGGCATCCATGTGGGCTGCGAGCAGGGCCAGTGCGGCGCCTGTACGATTCTGTTCAACGGGGTGAGCGTAAAATCATGCCTGATGTTTGCGGTGCAGGCCCATGGCGCCCGGATCGAAACGATCGAGGGGCTGGCCCATGGCGGCAAGATGAATCCCTTGCAGGAGGCGTTTCGGGACAATCACGGGCTGCAGTGCGGTTTTTGCACGCCCGGGCAATTGATGAGCGCGCTGTATCTGTTAAAGAACAACCCGGAGCCGACCGAAGAAGAGATCCGCAAGGGGATGTCGGGCAACCTCTGCCGCTGCACCGGATACCTGAACATCATCAAGTCCATCAACTCCGCTGCCGTGGCCATGAAGGCGCAGCAGGCCCGGGCGTAGGCTTTGCCGGGCGGTGGAACCGCAACGGCGTATCAAAAACATACAGGAGGATCGGACCGGAGAGCAACAATCATTTATCCATTAACATAGGAGGTTGACAATGAAGGAAAAAAAATTTCTGTTCCTGTTATCAACGTTGGCAGTGGCGCTTTTGCTGTCGTTATCCGTGACGGCCATGGCAAAAACACCCGAGTCCATTCTGAAAACACTTGCAAAAAACGGTTTCTCCGAAAGCGACCTGGGGGATATAGACCAGCAGTTGATCGTGCCCGCGGCCTGGACTGCAGGCGCCAAGAAAGAGGGCAAGGTGACGGTCCTGAGCACCATGGACGAGGACCAATGGAATGTCATGCGGGACATGTTCGAGGCGCGCTATCCGTTCATTAAAATCTCCTACTCCCGGGCCAGTCACGAGGACCGGGCCAACAAGACGGTGGAGGCATTCAGGGCCGGCCGCTTCGTCACGGACATCATCACGGGCATCGGCGGGAACTTCTACATGTTCAAAGACGCCGGCGCGCTTTGGGACATGAGCAGTATTCCCCAGTGGCAGGCGATCCCCCCGCCTTTTTTCAAGGATGCGGACCACGGCCTGTGGGTGGGCATCCACCGCCGCTATTGGGGCTGGGCCTACAACACGGACCTGGTAAAACGCAAGGACCTGCCCAACACCTATGACGAGGTGCTCACCAACCCGCTGTTCCGCAACGGCAACCTGGCCATCGGCAACCGGCCGCAATTATGGCTGCTGGCGCTGTGGACCGAAAGGGGCAAGGATTGGACCCTGAACTTCATGGACAAGCTCTTTAAAGTCGTCAAGCCCCAGCGCCGCAAGGAAGGCATGAACGCCATGGTGCAGTTTCTGGGCGCCGGCGAGTGGCACATCAATGTCCCGGCCGGAGCTTACCGGGTCAAGGGCCATGCCGGCACCGGTTCGCCGGTCTCCTGGTACAGCCCGGAGCCTTTGACCGTGGCCACCAGCGAGCTGGCCATCATGTCCAACGCCCAGAGCCCCAACGCGGCCAGACTGCTGGTGAACTGGTGGCTGAGCCGGGAAGGGATGCTGGCCCAGTACATCGGCGACGGCGCCCCGCCTTCCCGGGAGGACATGATGAAGGACAAGTATCTTCCCTACCCGAAAGAGATCATCGGCAAGAAGCTGGCCATGCGTTCGCCGCAATCTGAACTGGAGATTCAGCCGCTTTTAGCCGAACGGTGGAATAAGCTCTGGCTGGGCCAACATTAATTACACGGAGGTTTCGGATCGAGAGCGGGGAGGTATCGTCAATTGGCACAGAAGAGTTATCAGAGCCATAGCTTTTGGGGCATTTTCGGCAGGTTTCAACTGCTCTCCTGGACCATGCTTGTGGTGGTGGCCATCGGCGTGATGGCCCCGCTGCTCCTTCTGCTGGTGGGCGGTTTCAGCTCTGCCCGGCTGCCCAGCGAGATGTTCCAGGCCGGTTTTACCCTCGACAACTACGCGGCGATCTACCTGGACCCTTTCACCTACGGCCTGATCCTGAACACGCTCATCTACGCCGGCGGTTCCGTGCTGATGGGCATGAGCCTGTCCCTGATCTTAGCTTACCTGGTGGCGCGCACGGACCTGCCATATAAAGGGTTTTTTTACGCCGGCATCCTGTGCACCCTGGCGGTTCCCGGCATGCTCCAGGCCATGGCATGGGTGATGATTTTCAGCCCGCGCATGGGCATGGTGAACCAGTTCTGGACGAGGGTCCTGGGCTTTGACGGCCCGTTGTTTAACATTTACTCGCTTGCCGGGATGGTTTTTGTGGAAGGGCTGCGGCTGGTGCCCACCAGTTTTTTGATGCTGGTGCCCCTGATGCGCAGCATGGACCCTGCCCTGGAAGAGGCCGCCACCGTTGCCGGCGCCCGGCCCAAGTCCCGGCTCCGGCGGGTGACCCTGCCCCTGCTGGCGCCGGGTATTTTGGCCATGACGATCTACCAGGCCATGACGGCGCTGGAGGTTTTCGAAGTGCCCGGCATTCTCGGCCTGCCGGCCAATATTTACGTGCTGAGCACCAAGCTGTACACGATCGTGCGGACACCGGTCAACGTGCCCATTTACGGCCAGGCCAACGCCCTGGCCATGATCTTTCTGGCCCTTGCCGGGGTGACCGTCTATTTGTATGAACGGATGACCCGCAGAGGAGAGCGGTTTGCCGTGATCACCGGCAAAGGCTACCGGCCCCGGGAGCAGCGGCTGGGCTACTGGCGCTATCCCGGCATGGCACTGGGGGCAGTTTACATCTTTCTGGCCTCGGTTCTGCCGTTTCTCGTATTCATTTACACGTCCTTTATTCCATACCTGCAGGTGCCGTCGGCCAAGGCCTTCCGGAATTTGACGCTCAAGAACTATGTCTTTCTCTACACGTACAGCACCGTACCCCGAACGCTGATCAACACGGTCATCATGGTGGTGGTGGTGGCGACGGCGGTGACGGTGCTTTCCTTTTTGATTTCCTATGTGATCGTGCGTACCAAGTTCCGCTGGCGGCGGGTGCTGGACCAGTTGGCCTTTGTGCCGCACGCCATCCCCGGTGTGATCATGGGGCTGGCATTTTTCTGGATTTTTGCCAACCTGCACAGTGTAAACCTTTACGGCACGATCTGGTCGATCTGCATCGGCTTCACGGTGCGTTTTTTGTCCTACGGCACCCGGTCCATGAACTCGGCCTTTTTGCAGGTCCACAAGGAGCTGGAAGAGGCCGCCTTTGTCAGCGGCGCCAGATTGCACCGGACCCTGAAACGGGTGTTTTTGCCGCTCATGCTGCCGGTGGTCACCGGCTTGTGGACCTGGGTGATTCTGCATGCCGTGCGCATCGCCGGGGTGCCGCTGATGCTCTACCAGGGCCAGGACAACCAGGTCCTGGCCGTTTTGATCTGGAACATGTGGGACCAGGGCTATGTCCCGTCGGTGGCCGCACTCGGGACCATTTTGATGGCTGTTCTTTTTCTGGTGACCATATGGTCCAGAAAAGTGGGCTTTCGCAGATTGGGGGTTAAGAAATGATCAGCATTCGAAATTTAGACGTCTGGTATCGTTCGGATGCCGGAGAAGTGCATGCGGTGCGGGGAATCGACATCGAGATTAAAAAGGGAGAGTTCTATACTTTGCTGGGTCCCAGCGGCTGCGGGAAAACCACCACCCTGCGGGCCCTGGCCGGACTGGAGCGCCCGGAGGGAGGCGAAATCCGGATCGCGGACCAGGTGGTCTACGCGGAGAAAACAAACACGAATATACCGCCCTATGACCGGGAGCTGGGCATGGTCTTCCAGTCCTACGCCATCTGGCCCCACATGAATGTCTTTGAGAACGTGGCCTTTCCCTTGCGGGAACTTCCCAAGAAGATGCCTGAAAAGCAGGTCAAGGAACTGGTGCTGCGGGCCTTGGACCTGGTCCAGCTTCATGGCCTGGAGAATCGGGCGGCGCCCTACCTGAGCGGCGGCCAGCAGCAGCGTCTGGCCCTGGCCCGGGCGATCGTCAACGGGCCGCGGGTTTTGTTGCTGGATGAGCCACTGAGCAACCTGGATGCCAAATTGCGGGAAGAAACCCGGCGGGAACTGCGGGCCCTGGTGAAGCGACTGGGGATTACAACGGTTTTCGTGACCCATGACCAGCTGGAGGCGCTCACCATGTCCGACCGGGTGGCGGTGATGAAAGATGGCGTCATCGCCCAGGAGGGAACCCCCAAAGAAATTTACCATGCCCCTGTCAACCGGTTCGTTGCCGAGTTTATCGGCACGGCCAATTTCCTGGAAGGAACTGTGGCCGCGGTGGATGTCGGTGAAGGTCTGGGTACGGTGACCTGCGGCGAGGGGCTGCTGTCCAGTGTGCTGCCCGAGGGTGTGACCCCCGGCGAAAGGGTCTCGGTGGTCGTGCGGCCGGAAGACATTGAACTGCGCGGCAAGGAATGCGCGTCCGAGCCGGGTATGAATGTCATGCCGGCCCGGGTGCAGGATCTTGTTTTCATCGGTGAATCTTTGGATTGCACCCTGAACGCCTGGGGACAAAAACTGCGCTTCCGGGCGCACCCTTCCTCGGAACTGTGCGTGGATGACATGGTGAACATCTGCCTGCCGCCGTCCCGGTGCCGGGCCGTCATGGGGCATAGCGAAGTGGTCGTCAAGGAGGCCGCCGAGAAACAATAGGGTATCCATTCACGGAGTAGTTGAGTAAGTGGAAATTCCAAATATCAAATAACAAAAAACAAAAAAATATCAATGAACAAAATTCCAAACAACACCCATGCCCGGATCGGGCACAACGAAGCATGAAAATGGTCATTTTCATATAAACAAAATTGAAAAAGATTCTTTCATCAATACTTGAAAAAGCCAAAGTGGTTCGGTCAGTTATATATTGAACTTGTTTGTAATTTGGTGCTTGTAATTTGGGATTTTATTGAGATTTGGTGCTTGTAATTTGGGATTTCTGAGACTCCGTGAACGGTCACGGCTTTCTGAAAGGACTGATGCCTGTGCCGGGTTCCGCTGCCGATATGGCCGGCATGTGTTGCGTCTGCGAGCTTAACTTAGATCGTGCTCACAAACGGGGAGGAACATCAACGTGGCTTTCAAAGATCTGCGGGACTGGATTACACACCTGGAACAAGAGGATGCGTTAAAGCGGGTCAAGACGGAAGTGGACTGGCAATGCGAGATCGGTACGCTTACCCGGATCGTGCGGGAAAGCACCGGGCACGCATTGCTGTTTGAGAATATTAAAGACTATCAGCAGACCCGCGGGCGCAAGCTCTTTACCCATTTCGGCCGAACCCCCCAGTTGGCTATGGCCCTGGGGCTGCATAAAGACACGCCGCCGGTAAAACTGATCGATCATATCCGGCAGGGCTTTAAAAAGCGGCTGAAACCGGTGCTGCTCAGCTCGGGGCCGGTAAAGGAAAATATTTTGCGCGGGCAGGATGTCAACCTGTATGACTTCCCGGTCCCCCAGTGGAACGCGGATGACGGCGGGCGCTATATGAACACCCAGTGCGGCGTGGTGACCCGGGACCCGGATACCGGGTGGCTCAATGTCGGCCTGTATCGCGGGATGATAGTGGACCCGAAGCGCATCGGGGTCCTGATGATTCTGACCCAGCATTGGGGCCAACACTTCGCGAAGTATCGCCAGAGGGGGCAGCGGATGCCGGTGGCGGTGTTTTACGGGGGAGAGCCGATCCTCTCTTTCGTTGCGGCCACCCCGGCCGCCCCGACAGGGGTCTGTGAATATGACATCGTGGGCGCGCTGTGCGGTGAGCCCGTGAAACTGGTCAAGTGTGAAACCTCGGATTTACTGGTCCCGGCCGATGCCGAAATCGTGGTGGAAGGCTATATTGATCCGGATCCGGCCACTTTTGCCCTGGAGGGACCCTTCCGGGAATATACCGGGTATTACAGCGGACCGCCCTCGCCCAAGCCGGTAATCCAGGTGGAATGCATCACCCACCGGAATGATCCCATCTTTGAAGGCGGCGTGGGCACCGCCACGGCGCATCCCGGGTTTCGCTCCATTTCGGTTTCCGCCTTTGCCTGGAATCTGTTGGAGGATACGGGTGTCCCGGGAGTGACGGACGTCTGGTGCCCGCCCATCACTGCGGGCAAGATGGTGATCGCGCAGATACGCAAAACCTACCGGGGCCAGCCCAAGCAGCTGGCGGCCGCCTTGTGGGGTTCGGCGGCGGCCCAGGATGCCTTTAAACATGTGATGGTGGTGGAGGAGGATATCGATATCCGCAACCAGGCCCATCTGGACTGGGCCATGACGTTCCGTATCAATGCCGCCGAGAACGATATCGTTATTTTTCCCGGCACGCCCGGGTCTCCCCTGGATCCGAGCATTCCCGCGCATGAACGTGACGTGCTTCGTTTTGGTTGCGGCAAGTGGGCCCGGGTGCTTTTTGATGCCACGCGCAACTGGGAGCACGACTCGATCCCGCCGGATATCCGGTTTGTGGACCGCAAGGAGGATCTGCCGCGGTCCTGGGAAGAATACGGACTGTAACGAGGAGGTGATCGATATGGCGTTGGATGAGGGTGCGGCCGGGGGTTACGCCTTAACGGATCTGCGGGAGTGGATCAGCTGCCTGGAAAATGCCGGTGAGTTGCACCGTATCCGTGTGCCGGTGGATTGGAAAGTGGAGCTGGGGGCCATCGTGAGCTCGGTTCTGGCCCGCAAAGGACCGGCCCTTTTGTTTGAAAACATCAAAGGGTATGAACAGGGTCGGGGCCGCAAGGTATTTGTCCACATGATCGCTAAACCCGCTCAATCGGCGATGCTTTTTGGTCAGCCCAAGGATGCCTCCTTAAAGGGGCTGATTGAATTTGTCCGGCACGCCATGGAAAATCGTCTGGACCCGGTGGTCCTGGATGACGGGCCGGTCAAAAAAAACATCCTGCGGGGCGCGGATGTCAACCTTTACGACTTTCCTGTCCCCCAGTGGAACGAGTTCGACGGCGGGCGCTATATCAACTCCATGTGCGGCGTGGTGACCCGGGACCCGGATACCGGCTGGATCAACGTCGGGCTCTACCGGGGAATGATCGGCGACCGCAACCGCATCCCTGTGCTGATGATTGCCTCGCAGCACTGGGGACGTCATTTTACCAAGTATCGGGCCATGAAAAAGCCCATGCCGGTGGCGGTTTTTTATGGCGGCGACCCCCTGCTGGCGCTGCTGGCCTGTTCCCAGGTGCCCAGCGGGGTCAACGAATTTGCCGTTGCCGGCGCCATCCGCGGCGCTCCGGTGGAACTGGTGCGGTGCGAAACCTCGGACCTGTTCGTTCCGGCCAGGGCGGAAATCGTTGTGGAAGGGTTTATCGACCCTGATCCGGGTACGTTTTTAATGGAGGGCCCCTTCAAGGAGTACACCGGCCACTACAGCGGAAAACCCTCCCCGAAACCGGTCATTCAAGTCCAGTGCATCACCCACCGGGATGATCCGATCTATCAGGGCTCGCTGGGTTTCATGGGAAATCAGCTGATTACCCGCCCCGCGCATGCCTGGAACCTGCTGGAGGTGGCAGGGGTGCCCGGCGTGACGGATGTCTGGTGTGATGAGGTCACGGCCGGCACCAATGTGACGGTGCAGATCCGCAAGACCTATCTGGGCCAGGCCAAGCAGGTGGCCATGGCCCTTTGGGGGTCAACAGGGTCCACCCACGCTTTCAAGAATGTCATTGTCGTTGATGAAGACATCGACATCCGGGACCCGGAACAGATGCAGTGGGCCATAGCCTATCGTTTAAATGCCGGCGAGAACGATATGCTCGTTTATCCGGGCACACACGGGTCGCCGCTTGACCCCAGTACACGCATGGAGGAACGGGATCTGGCGCGCTACGGTTCCGGCAAATGGTACCGGGTGTTATTCGATGCCACCAAGAACTGGGAACTGCCGCGCAGGCCGGAGTGGGGCGGAGATGTCTATCCGCCCACCCGGGCGTTTTCCGACGATTATAAGGAACTGGTCAAGCGACGCTGGGCGGAATACGGGTTTTAAAGAAAGGGGATTAGGATGGGAAAACTACAACTGGTTCTGGCGATACCTGAAAACGAAAGGTCCCAGGCGCTCATTGATGGAACGGTTCAGCCGGCGGGCATAGACCTGACGGTGATTCACAAGTTCGATGAGGTGGCGGACCGGCACTGGGGCATGCTGGAAGGCAAATTTGACGCGGGGGAAATGTCCACCTCGGCCTTGATCCAGACCCGGGTCACAGGAAAGGGAGAACCGCAGCTGGCCCTGCCGGTATTTTTTATCCGGGGCCTGCGTTACCGCAACATCATCGTCAACAAGGCTTCCGGGATGACCAATCCGGCTCAACTGGCCGGCAAGAAAATCGGTCTGACGCGCAATTCCGCTACGACCATTATCCTGGTCAGGGGAATGCTGGAGGAGGAATTCGGCGTACCCATGGAGGATGTGCACTGGGTCGCGGCCGAACCGGAGCACCTTCCCGGCAAGCGTAAAGTCAAGGTCGAGTTTTTAAATAAAAAACGTGATGCGATCCTGGAAATGCTGTCGGCCGGAGAACTGGACGCGGCGGTTTTCCCCAGCAATGACGATTACTACTCCATTTTCGGCGGCGGAGGGCTCGATAAAAAGATCGCCAAGTATGGCAATCTCAGGAGCATTATGGAGGACCCGGAGGATATCCTGGAACACTACCGGCGCAGCGGCGTCCATCACATTATTCATACGATTACCGTCAAGGAAAGTGTACTGCAGGAGCATCCCGGGGTGGTCCCCAGTTTGCTGCAGGCCTTCCGCGAGGCCAGAAAATTGGCCTTTGACTATGCCGCGACTCCTGAACGGAAAAGACAGTTGGAAGAGGAGGTCCGGGTACTGGGACGCGACCCTTACGACTGCCGTTTGGGGGAGGAAGACATCCGGTCCTTAGAGGCCCTCATGCGCTATCTGGTCCAGCAGGGCTTTATTGAAAAGCAACTTCCGGTGAGGTCGCTGTTTGCACCGGGCTCTTTAGACTCCTAACTATACAATTCAGGAGGATTGGATCATGGAACCAAGAGTTGTATCGACGGACGTACTGGTAATCGGCGGCGGGCACGCCGCGCTGAGGTCTGCCCTGGAAGCAGCCCGGCAGGGCGTAAAGGTAACACTAGTGGACAAGGGACGTCCCGGCCGCAGCAGCATAGCCTCCGGTGACGGGGGGGGTAGTTTTGGTTCCATCAAGGCGCCGGTTGAGATGGGCGGGGATCCCAAAGAGCCGGAGGATGCGGTCATGCGGGACGCGGTCCGGGGCGGCGAGTATTTAAATGACCAGAAACTGGGAGATATTTTCTGCGCCGAGGGAATAGACCGTTTCCGGGACCTGGTGGCCCTGGGAGTGCCGTTCGGCAAAAAGCCGGACGGGACCTACCGCGTCCGGCGCAACATGGGCGAGTCCTTTCCCAGAGGGTTTGGCCTGCAAAAAGGGCCGGACTCCATTTTTGACTGCCTCATGAAGGAGTTAAAGGGCCTCGGAGTCGATATCTTTCCGCAGGTGATGATTACCCGGCTGCTGACCAAAGACGGCCGGGTCGCGGGGGCCTTCGGCCTGGACAAAACATGGGGGCAAAATCTGGTTTTTCAGGCCAAGGCCACGATCCTGGGGACGGGCGGCATGACCGGTCTTTTCAAACATACTTCCGCCTACAATCCCGCCACAGGTGATTCTTTCGCCCTGGCCTACGGGGCCGGAGCACAGATGCGCAACATGGAGATCTGCGGGTTTTCCCTCATTCCGACGCCCATGGGCATCTCCATTTCCATGGGCGCCACCATGCCCATGACGGCCGGCGGCGCCCGGTGGATCAATGCCGACGGCGAGCGGATTATGGAGCGCTATGACCCGGAAAGGCTGGAACTGGCGGACGAATGGAAAATGCCTTACGCCAATTACAAGGAGCGGCGGGACGGGAGAGGCCCGGTTTATCTTGATCTGTCTTTCATGAAAACCCCTCCCGAGGGCATGATGGAAAAGCTCAAACAATATATACCGCAGATTGACCCCATGCGGGAGAGGGTGGAAATGTCCGTTTCCATCCGCACCTCCCCGGGCGGCGCCTTGATTGATGAGAAAGCCCGGACCACCGTAGCGGGTCTTTACGCGGCCGGCGACGCGTCCGGTGAGGCCGGCACGCGCGGTGCGGGCGGGCGCACGGGAGGGTTTACCAGCGCGCACGTTTTCGGCTGCCGGGCCGGGTTACATGCGGCGCAGGAGGCGCGCGGCCAGGCAACCGTGGCGCTGGATCAGGGCCAGGTGGCCGGGGAAGAAAAACGCATTGCTTCGTATAAAAAGAGCGGCGGTTGCGATCCTTTCGGGGCGGAACGGAGGGTGCGGGAATATGCCTCCGAAAACCTGAACATCATCCGCAATCAACAGGGCCTGGAGCGTGCGGTAGGGTTTTTTTCCGGGTTTGCCCAATCGGAATATTTCAGGATGACCGCCGAGGATCTGGGCGGCCTGGTTAAAGCGCTGGAAGTGGCCAACCTGGCGCTGACGGGCGAAATGGTCGCCCGCTCGGCCTTGATGCGTACCGAATCCAGGGGCTTTCACCAGCGGGAAGATTTCCCGGCCAGAGATGATGCCAATTGGCTCAAATGGATTATGATTCAGAAAGGGGCCGACGGGAAAATGGCCCTGACCACCCGCCCCGTTCCCGTGGAAGAGTATCCCTTGCGGCCGGATAACTACTAATAAAGCCATTAATATTTAGACAGGATTAACAGGATTTTTTGGATTTATTTTACTAAAATCTTGTCAATCCAGTTAATCTTGTCAAAGAGTCTTTTAGTTTATGTATAGACATTTTTTAATTAATTAGTATACCTGATTAAGGAGGGAGATCAATGGTTTGTAAAAACTGTGCGAGTGCGAATCCGGATGCCAATATTTACTGCGGGCAGTGCGGCGTTACTTTAAAAGGCAAGATGATGGATCTGAGCGAATTAATTGCTGCAGGCTACTTAAATGAGAATGACCCCATTACCTGCAAGGTCAGGGGCGGGACGCAACAGGCCGTCGTATTGAAAGACGGTCGGGTGCAGTGGAAGGATACGGTGTATGAGACCCCTTTCCAGACCATTGCCGCTATCCGGGGATATCCGTGCGATAGCTGGACTTGCTGGAAAGGGAACGATCGCAAAACAGGCGAAGAAAAACCCTTGGCGGCAATGCGTTCCTTGCTGATTAGGGAAAAATCGTAAGGAAATTTCAGAACAAGGTTTGGTCTTCCGGATCTTAAGGGAGGGTAAAAACTGTGATAACTCAAGGTCTTAAAGTGTTTGATATTATCAAGAATGTTTTGAAATACCCTATCATCTATCTATCTTTATGATTGTAAGATATAGCTTGATATGCCACCAACAACAATTTGTCAACGACAAGGTCAGCGGCGCGCGGCTTTTTTGCGCGTCCGCTGCAGCGATTTGTGGGCGTCTAGAATTTTCTCATATAGGCTTTCTGGCGCGACGTCAGTCCCATTAGGCCAAGCAATAGTTCCACCTTCCACATGGGCTTTTGAAAAAACCTTTTTATCCTTAAGTCGTTGAAAGACAGGGCCTTTCGAAAAATATTCTGAAAAGTCGACTTCCCCCTCAACCCCATCATCAAATCTGATGCTATAAACGTATTCTCCACGGTATTTAATATCTGTCACTTCATTAAAATCCCACATAATTCACCTCATTCCAATGGCGGTATTTTCTTAATTTCTTCACCCTTTCGGGCTAAATTCCAAGCTTCATTAATCTCATCATACCGAAGATCAATCCATTCCCTGACAAGTCTAAGCGCTGTCCGAGATTTGAGGTCACCTTTCAAAATGTTGCCACGAAAGTCAAAAAGGGCTTTGTTCCCTTGGTACTCCGCATGTATGTGAGGCGGATTGTGTTCATCATAGTACATTCTGATGATAATGCCAAAAAAAGAGGAGATGATGGGCATTATACCTTATCCTTTCCATGCCAACGTTACGGGTAACCTGACCGCGCCAATGAACTTCCCGCGTAGCGCCGCCGAGCTTCCCGCGGTCAGGTTAACCCGATTGTTGGACGAAGCCGCTATGCGGCGGAAAAAAATCAAAAATAGTGTATAACTCCAATACTTGCTCAATTTCGGGCACTTATAAAAAGGAGTATACCATGAACCAGACCGAAGTAAACCGATTTAATGAACTTTATCAGCGTCACCTGAGATTGCTCAAACTTCAGGGCAAAAGTCAGAAAACCATTGATGCCTATTCCCGGGCTGTGCGTCGGATCAGTGAACATTTTGATTGCTGCCCCGATAAATTGACCCTGGAACAACGAGAAAAATACTTTTACAAGCTGGTTGAGTCCCATTCCTGGAGTACCGTCAAGATTGACCGTAATGGCCTGCAATTCTTCTGGAAGCATGTCCTTAAACGCGACTGGCAGTGGATAAAGATAATAAAAGCCCCCAAAATACAATCGCTTCCTGATATTATCACCGTCACCGAGGTTGAACAATTGATCGGTGCGACACTCAAGCTGCGCTACCGGGTCTTTCTGTTGGCAACCTATTCGATGGGCTTGCGCCTCGGAGAGACCCTGGCGTTGCAGGTCGGGGATATTGACGGTCAACGCAAACAGGTACATATCCGGCGCGGCAAGGGCCATAAGGATCGTTTTGTCCCACTGCCCGACCTGACCTATCAAGCATTACGCGTTTTATGGTGCAAACACCGCAACCCCTGCTGGTTATTTCCCAATGCCGTGGGCTCACCCGAACGCATCCAAAGTGCCACTACACATATGGACCGCGGCGGCACTCAGGCTGCCATGAAAGCCGTTGTAAAGCAGTGCGGCATTAAAAAAAAGTCTCCATCCACTCCCTGCGGCACGCCTTTGCAACCCACCTGCTTGAAAAGGGCCTAAGCCTTCGTCATATTCAAAAGATACTCGGTCACAGCAGCCCCACCACCACAGCGCGCTACGCTCATTTAACCGACACCGCAGAACAAAATGCGATTGATACCATCAACGGGCTGATCAACACCCTCCACGTCGATTTAAGGAGGATATGATCATGCAACTTGCCGCTATCCTTCATCAATACCACGATGCCCTACAGGTTAAATACGGCTCACAGCTTTTGCCCAGTCATCTGCGCGCCATCGACGCGATCAGGCAATGTCGGACACCGGAGGCCGGCGAACTGTTCGTGCAATGCCTCGACTGCGGTCACGCAACATGGCGACCCCGCTCCTGTGGGCACCGCAGCTGCCCACAATGTCAGAATCATGAAGCCTCGCTTTGGCTGGATCGGCAACAGGTCAAGCTTTTACCGGTTGAGTACTTTATGGCGACCTTTACGCTGCCCTATGAAATCAGATTCCTGGCCCGGGATAATCAAACGCTCGTTTACACCCTTCTGTTTGCTTGCGTTTCCAGCATCCTGAAAGACTTTGGCTTAAATCCCAAAAACCTGGGCGCTAATATTGGGATGACCGCGATTTTGCATACGCATAACCGGCGCCTGGATTATCACCCCCATATTCATGTGGTCGTGCCCGGGGGCGGGGTGGATAAAGCCAGAAAACAATGGAAAAAGAAAAAAGACAAGTACCTGTTCAATGAATTCGCCCTGGCCAAGGTGTTTCGCGCCCGATTCCTGGATGCCTTGAATAAAGCGGGACTCTCCGCGCCCGATTCATTGCCC
Organism: Desulfobacterales bacterium; assembly: GCA_030688615.1. Classification (GTDB taxonomy): domain Bacteria; phylum Desulfobacterota; class Desulfobacteria; order Desulfobacterales; family JAUYIZ01; genus JAUYIZ01. The sequence goes on from JAUYIZ010000186.1 coordinate 13,830, forward strand.
CGCAAATGGGTGGTTGATTGTACCCACGTCGGAAAAGGTCTGCCCGCTTTAAAATACTTGTCGCGTTATTTATACCGGGGTGTCATCATGGAAAACAATATCGTTTCCAGTCAAGACGGCAACGTCACTTTTAAGTATGTGCAAAGCCGTACCGGCAAAACCCGCTATCGCACGGTCAAAGGCGAAGATTTTTTATGGCTCGTGTTGCAACACGTTTTACCCAAAGGCTTTCGCCGGGTCAGAGATTATGGTTTTTTGCATGGTAACGCCAAAAAGCTGTTATCACTGGTTCAGATGGTTCTACAGGTCTTGATTGAAGCCTGTACATCACGACCCAGGCCGGTCTTTAAGTGCCCAAAATGTCAGGCTCCCATGCAAATCATGGCTTTCACACGGCCTGCCTGGGCATCAGGATAATACGCTCAAACGTGGCAAACCTGCCATTCACTCAATCACTGGAGAATTCATCATTTTTATGACATAGGCTCACTTTTTTTAGCTTCTTTGCAGGCCAAGGATCTCGCTCGCCTTAAAGAAAGTGCTCTTCCAATCCAACCTTCCGCCGCTTCACATTCAAA
>JAUYIZ010000187.1 GCA_030688615.1 Desulfobacterales bacterium
TTTGAATGTAACGGATCTGTGGTTTTTGCAGAACAATATCCAGCACCGGAAGCAGCGGGCTTCCCGAGACGCCGAAAAGATGTGTCACGCCTTCGACCAATAACCCTTCCACCAGAATTTCAGTGCCTTTCATTTCCATGGGTATCCTCCTACTGTTATCGGGATAATTTTCGGGTTTATTTCTTCTTTTTCGTTTTCGTTTGCACCACCGGCATCCCCATGGCCAGAAGAATTTCCTTGAGGATGTCGTCAGCCCTGGCTGAATCTTCCCAGGAAGCAGCTGCGATTTTCTTGCCTTTGAGCACCTTGTTGACTTCGTTGCCTTCGAAGTTGGGGTGCCCTGAAAAATTGATGTCGTCAAGAATATTCTGGGATTCCTGCGTTCCGGACCAGGCCAGGAACAAAACCCCCGCATTGGGATGTTTGGCCTTGGCCGGGACGTAGATCAGATCGCCGACCCCGATGGGAATAGGCTCGGGAAAAACGATGCCGACGGATTTGGCCCCGGCAAAAACCTGGAGGTCTTTAATTTGCGAACGCTCGGTGCCGCACATGATATGATAGGCGCCGGACATGAGCTTGGTCGCCGCCATGGAGCGGTCGGCCTCAATTGCCGGTTTGCTCGCTGCCCAGCGTTTGGCGTAATCCAGGGTTTTCTCCCTTCCCCATACGTTCTCCGGATAGAACATTTCCAGGTGCCGCGGCCGGGTTTTGATAGCGCTCTTGCCGCGCCATTTGGGGTCCAGGCAGGATTCCCAGGTAAAAGTGGCGGCCTCTTGTTCCGGGACGAGATCACGGTTATAACCGATCCCGAAAACCGGTGTCCGCATGGAAACTCCGATATTGTCGGGGTGGGCCAGAAATTTCGGGACGCCCAGCTTCTCCCACGGGGCAATCAGGGGAAGTTTGGCGCCCACAAGGGTGTCGACCTGCGTTTCGCTTACTACGGCCACGTCAAAATTATAGATACCCCCCGCCATTTCGTTAATCGCCCTTTCCCGCTCCCGGGAACCCCCGATTCTTTTAAAGTCCACCTTAAGAAAGGGATAGCGTTTTTGAAACGCCGCGATGTAGAGTTCTCCGGACGGTTTTCCATGAACCTTGCTTCGCAGCGTAACCCCGACACGCACCGCACCTTCTTTTTTCGCGGCCTGAATGTACGCGTCGATGGGGTCCGCATGGGCGTAAAAAGGCTGAAGTGTCGGAACTGCACCGCAAACCATGATAAAAAGCCATATCTTCAATCGTCTTTTCATGGAAACCTCCTTTAGGATTTGAGTGTTCTGACCTCGGAAGCCTGCAACTGAAAAACAATGAAAAATTTGTCTCCCCAAAAAAGATGAAAGGGATAAGCCAGGTTCAGATGACTTTGGTGCTGAAACGGAAGAAAAATATTTGGAACAAGTGCGAAAGTTTTTTAGCACAGGGGCCATAGGTTGTCAACAGGGAAAAACCGCCCGGCAACCGGCCCTTGGCGGGCCTTCGGGGGCCAGACCTTTCCCTGAAAGGGACCCGGGAGCGCGCTGTAAGATTGACCCTGTCGCAGCAGAAAACTTGGCGAGGAAGGGTCAAAAAAACAAGGCTTCCGGTCTCAAGCGGGAGCACCGGGAGGATTCCGGGTGCGCTGACCGCTGTCCGGTTGCCGGAAAATGTCAGGCTGCGGCTTTTTTCCGGGATGCCGATACCATGACGCCCAGGAAACCGACGATGGACAGGGCCAGAAAGGCGGTTTGGACCTGAGCGGCAAAGCCCGATGCTGTTGTTCCGCCGGAGAGTATGCCGCCAATCAGGACCATTCCGAGCGCACTGCCCAGGCTTCTGAAGGTGTTCAGTGTTCCGGAGGCGGTGCCCAATTGATCCTGGGGCAGGGAGCTGAGGACGGAGTTGATGTTCGGAGAGGCAAACAATCCGATGCCGACGCCCAACAGGCAAAGCCTTGAAAATGCGTCGATCAGGCCCGTATCCGGCGCCATGCCAGCCAGCAGGACCAGACTGACGGTCACCAGTATCATGCCCAGGGTACACAGCCAGCGGGGTCCGATCCGGTCGGAAAGCCATCCGCAGAACGGGGAGAAAACCGCCATGGTCAGATATTTGGCCAGCGTCATGACCCCGGCCACGGCCGCCGACCGGTTTAATACCCACTGGACGTAAAAGGAAACCAGGACCGTTAACCCCTGATGGGCGGAAATGTAGTGGAAGAGGGTGGAAAGGTTGCCCAGGGTGAACTGGCTGTTGCGCCCGAATATCCTCAAATCCAGCATGGGATCTTTGGCCACCCGCAGTTCCAGATAAACAAACAGGACGGACATGATGAAGCTTAAACCCAGAACGGTTATGGTGATCAGGGAGGACCAGCCCGACGTCCTGCCCAGGCTCAAACCCAGCACCAGCAGCGACAGGGCGCTGATAAAGCTCAAGGCGCCCGGCAGGTCACTGGGCCGCCTGAGGCCGGAAGGTTTTGTTTCGGGCAGCCACCTGAAGGAAAGTGCCGCAACGATCAGGTAAAAGGGCGCCACCGAGAAAAAGGTCGCACGCCAGGTGCCGAACTGGGTGATCAGCAGGCCGCCGATCACAGGTCCTGCGGACAGGCCGACAAAAACGCAAGCCGTATTGATGCCCAGGGCTTTGCCCCTTTCCCGGGCAGGGAACACCTCTGAAATCAACGCCCAGGAATTGGTGCTTATCAAAGCCGAACAGATGCCCGTAACCAGCCGCAGCCCGATCAGGTGATAGCTGTTGCGGGCAAATCCGGCCGTCAGGGCCACGATGCCGGCCACCACCAGCCCCACCAGGTAAAGCCGCTTTCTTCCCCAGACATCGGAAAGCCGCCCCAAGGGGATGGAAAAGGCCGTAACGCCGATGAGCGAAGCGGTGGGCACCCAGGTGGCCAGCGCGGCGTCCTCATGAAATGCAGCGGCAATTTGAGGCGCGGCGATAAATAGCATGGAACTGTCCAGCGGCATCAGAAAGACACCCAGCGCGGTGATGAACAGGATTTTCCACTTGTGGGATAGAAACGTCGAAGAAAATTCCATAATGGTTTTCCCTTGCAAAAATGACCTTTCAGGGTCGGACACTGCCAATAAGCTCAAAAATGTTTGGGCATAACAGCAAGGAATCTTTGACAAGATTAACTGGATCGACAAGATGTTTTTAGAAAAATCCAACACAAATCCTGTTGATCCTGTCTAAAATTAATGACTTCCTTAGGATCGATATTCGGCCACCGTTGACTCCACAATATTTCGAATCTCTTCTAACCTTGATTCAGACCAGGCCTCAAAACGAAGCACAAGGGCCGGCTGGGTATTGGATGCGCGCACCAGTCCCCATCCGCCATCAAATAAAATTCTGGCCCCGTCGATATCGATCACCTTGTTGCGCCGTTTAAAATGTTCGGTCACCTGCTGCACCAATCCGAATTTTTTGTCGTCCGGACAGTCCACACGGATTTCAGGCGTTGTATAGGTTTCGGGCACGCCGGCAAGAAGATCGGAAATCTTCATGCCGGAAGCGGAAAGAATTTCAAGCAGCCGGCAGGACGCGTAAATCGCATCGTCAAAGCCCAGATAGCGGTCTCCAAAGAACATGTGGCCGCTCATTTCCCCGGCCAGCTCGGCTTTTTCCAGCTTCATTTTCTGTTTGATCAAGGAATGCCCGGTTTTCCACATAATGGCCCGTCCGCCGTGCTTTTCAATATCGTCGTACAGGGTTTGAGAGCACTTGACTTCCGAGATAAAGGTAGCTCCGGGCTTTCTGGACAAAATCTCCCTGGCAAAAATGATAATCAGTTTATCGCCAAATATGATATTGCCCTTTTCATCCACAACTCCGATGCGATCGCCGTCGCCGTCATAACCGATGCCCAGGTCCAGCTTTTTTTCTCTGACCAGCCGGATCAGATCTTCCATGTTTTTTTTAACCGTGGGGTCGGCCGGATGATTGGGGAATGTACCGTCCATGTCGCAGTAGAGGTCATGGACCTGGCATTTCAGGCTTTTCAATATGGGCAGCGCGACGACGCCGGCCGTGCCGTTGCCGGCATCCACCGCAATGTTGAGGGGTCGTTTCAGAACGATATTTTTTCCCACAAAATCCTTGTAGGGGGTCACCGCGTCCGCCCGGGTCAGGGATCCCGCCCCCGTAATAAATGCTTTCTGGTCGATGATCTGACGGATTTTCTGTATATCTTCGCCGTGGATCGAATCGGTGCCCTGGCAGAGTTTGAATCCGTTATGGTCCGGCGGATTGTGGCTGGCTGTCACCATCAGGCCGCCTTCCTGGTGAAAATGGTGGATCGAAAAATATAAGACCGGCGTCGGGCAGACCCCGATGTCCGTCACATGACAGCCGGTCATGCGCAATCCCGCAATGATTTTTTCCGCAAACAGGTCCGAACTGAGCCTGCAATCCCGCCCCACGGTCAGTTTCCGGCAATTGTTCCGGAGAAGATAGGTTCCGGCGCCTCTGCCGATTTGCAGGACATCCTCGGCCGTCATGTCCTGGTCCACAATTCCCCGGATATCATATTCTCTGAAAATCTCATGATTCATAATTGCCTCTCCTGGATCGTTAATGGTCTCGTCAAAAGTAGTTCAGCGCCAGGGTGACACCCCCCAGCAGCCAGCAATAAAGCGCGAACCAGTATAAATGGCCCTGCTGGATGACACGCAGTAATATTTTTAAGGCCGCATAGCCCACAATCCCGGCAAAGGCCGTTCCGAGCAGAACCATTTGCAGGGACACGGCCCCTGGGCCCTGGGGTATTTCAAACTCCAAAACCACGGCGCCCAGGATGGCAGGTATGGACATCAGAAAAGAGAATCGGCCGGCAACCATCCGATGGATCCCTAAAAGCAGGGCGATCGAAATGGTGGACCCGGAGCGGGAAATGCCGGGAATCACCGCGATTCCCTGGACCAGGCCGATCAATAGGGCATCTGTCAAGGTGACCTGTAAAATAGGCCGGCCTTCCGGACGGGACAAACGGGAGGCCCAGAGAAATCCGCCGGTGACCAGCAGCATTACGCCCACCATCCCGACCGACCCGAAGAGCTGTTCGGCGATGTTGTGGAAAAAAAACCCCAGAATCGCCGTGGGCACGCTTGCCGCGCAGATTAGAACAGCCAGGCGAAACGGTTCGTTTTCGCCGTACAGCTGCTTCAGGTCCCCGGGGCAGCGGATCAGGCCGGGAAGGGTCAGCACGACCTGCAGAACAGACCGGATTTCCCGGAAGAAGACCAGGCAGGTGGCAACCAGGGTCCCCAGATGCAGGCTGATGTCGAAGAAAAGCTCCGGCTCCTTGAACCCGAACAGGTTCTGGAGGATAACCAGGTGCCCGGAGCTGCTCACAGGCAGAAATTCGGTAAGCCCCTGGATGATTCCAAGGGCGATCGCTTGCAATGTCGTCATTAGATCTCCGCAAATTCAATGGGTCTAAAAAAACGTTCAATTTCGTTCCAGTTCAAGGACGCCGAAATTGGGCGAAAGGGGGCGTTTTTTTCATCCTTTGACCACGGCAATGGGCCTCAGCCGGGCCACTTTTTTTGCTATTCCGGCGCCGTGCACCACCTCGACCACCTGAGAGACATCCTTGTAGGCCTCGGGCATTTCTTCGGCCAGGGTGGACCGGCCGGTCCAGCGGACAAGTATCCCGCGGTCTTCAAGTTCGCGCTGTATGGATCGCCCTCTGCTTGCCTTTTTAGCGGCATTTCTGCTCAGGACGCGGCCGGCGCCGTGGCAGGTGGATCCAAAGGTTTCCTCCATGGCGGTCTGCGTGCCCGCCAGAACATACGATGCTGTCCCCATGTCTCCCGGGATAAGTATGGGCTGTCCCGCATTTTTATAGTCATCGCAGACCGCTTCATGTCCGGCCGGAAACGACCGGGTCGCTCCTTTCCGGTGAACACACACCAGGCGGTTTTCGCCTGCAACCCAGTGGGTTTCTTTTTTTGCAATGTTGTGGCAGACATCGTAAACCAGGCGCATGGACAATGCCCTGGGGCCGAGGCCGATAATTTTAGAAAATATGTCCCGGCACTTATGCAGCAGAATCTGCCGGTTGGCCCACGCGTAGTTGGCGGCACAAGCCATGGCGCTGTAGTAGCGCATGCCCATGTCCGACTGGATCATGGCGCATGCCAGCTGGCGATCCGGCAAGGTAAAAGCGGCTTTATGGGCCTGCCGGGACATGAGCGCAAGGTAGTCGTCGCAAACCTGATACCCCAATCCCCGGGAGCCGGAATGGATCATCAGCGTAACCTGGTCTTGAAAGAGGCCGAAAATTTGCGCGATTTCCGGCTCGTAGATTTTTTCCACGACGCCCACTTCAAGGAAATGATTGCCCGAGCCCAGGGTGCCCAGCTGTTTGAGGCCCCGTTCGATTGCCCGGTCGCTCAACACTTCCGGATCGGCTTCGGGCATACAGCCGCCATCTTCGGTATGGTCTAAATCAGCGCCGTCGCCAAAACCCTGCTGGACGGCCCACCGGCTGCCTTGCCTGAGCACCCTTTTTTCGTCCTTGACGGAAAGCTTACATGTGCCGCTGGATCCCACGCCGGCCGGGATATTCTGGAAGAGGGCATTGACCAGATTTTCAATCTTTGGTCTGATTTCCTTTTCCACCAGAGAAGTGGCGGCCAGGCGCACGCCACAGTTGATGTCATATCCCACGCCTCCCGGAGAAATCACGCCGGACTGCCAGTCGAAAGCCGCCACACCGCCGATGGGGAAGCCATATCCCCAATGAATGTCCGGCATGGCCAGAGATGCCTTGAGTATCCCCGGAAGGGTGGCAACGTTGGCCACCTGTTGTAAGCTTTCTTCCTGCTGGATCGAGGCGAGCATGGGCGCGCTGGTATAAATCAGTCCCGGCACCCGCATGTCACCGGTTTGAGCAAGTTTAAACCGGTATGGATCGATCTGTTCCAGTTCCAGCGTCATCTTTTTTTCTCGGGCTTGGTTCCGACATCGGCCGCGAACAACTTCGGAATTGATCTCGGAATTGAATATTGTTGATTGTTGATTGACGATTGTTGATTGAAGGAATTCTATCGATTTTATTAAAAAAAAAGCGAAGCGATTCCACAAATCAACAATCAACCACTGACAGTTCATTTTC
>JAUYIZ010000196.1 GCA_030688615.1 Desulfobacterales bacterium
CGCCAGAGCCGGACTGCATTCGATGGCCGCAAGCAGTTCCTGTTCGGCTTCCGCATATCGTTTCTGGCCCAAAAGGGCAACCGCCAGATTGTAACGGGTCATGCCGCACTCCGGGTTTACCGCCAGCGCTGCTCTTTGCCCGGCAATGTATTGCTCGACTGTTTTGGGTTTTGCCTGCACCAGGATCATTTCCATCCGAACGAAAGGTTTTCAGCATTTCTCTGTTTCCGATAGTACGGACACTGCGCTTTGTCAAGCAAAACGACCTTTTTGCTTGACAACAAATCTGCTTTTTCTTACCGTGTAACCATTTTATTCAGGGCTCGCGCAAAAAAAATTGAAGACCCTGCAGCAAGCTGCGGGGAATGCGCTCGCTGTTGCGGTTCACAGAATTGGCGCTCAGATTCAGGAGGGGGGTATTATTATGCTTAAAGGCTGCTTCACAGCAATTATTACGCCTTTTCAGGCAGAAGATCTCGATTTTAACGGGCTGGACATGCTGGTGGATTTTCAGATCTCCAACGGGATATCGGGCATATTGGCTGTGGGAACGACAGGGGAAAGCCCTTCCCTGACCTGGCAGGAGCACAATGCGGTTATCGAACAGGTGGCGAAAAAAACAAAGAACCACTGTGTCTGCATCGCCGGGACCGGCAGCAACTTTACCCGGGAGGCCCTGGATGCCACCGCTCACGCCGCCAAATCGGGCGTTGACGCGGTATTGCTGGTGGATCCTTACTACAACGGGCCCAGTTCCCTTGAAATCCGCAAAGAATACATCGCACCCATTGCCGAGGCTTTTCCGGAAATTCAAATTATCCCCTATGTCATTCCCGGCCGGACCGGAACCCAGCTTCTGCCCGAAGATCTGGCATTAATTTACCAGGCATATAAAAATGTCTGTACGGTAAAAGAAGCCACCGGCAGCCTTGAGAATATGATGCGCACCCGGGAGTGCTGCGGACCCGGGTACACCATTCTGTCCGGAGACGACCCCATGACCTGTGAAATGATGACCCATCCCAAGATCCGGGCTGCCGGAGTTATCTCCGTCATCTCCAATATCGCCCCCCGGGCGGTTACGCAGATGGTCTCCCGGCTGGAGCGGGGCGAGCTTTCCGAAGCAAAAAAATTCAATGAGGCGCTGGCCCCTCTTTTTAAACTGGTCACGGTAAAGACCGCGGAAGAAACACCCTTTGGCGAGGTGGCCTGCAGAGCCAGAAACCCGCTGCCCCTCAAAACGCTCATGTCCATTCTGGGCATGCCCTCCGGCGCCTGCAGGAAACCCCTGGGCAAGGTGACCCGGACGGGCCTGAAAACGATTCTGGAAACCGCCCGGAACGTCCAGCAAGACCACCCGGATATTTTCGCGCCCTTGGCGGATTTTTTCCATGTAAACATCGATGAGCGGTTGAACAACCCGGATTACCAGAAGGGGCTGTATTATGAAACCTATTAACCCGGGCGGTCACAAATGGCCCTGTCTGCGCCGGGCTGCTTTTTTCGACAGTTTTGTCGCCTTTATTTTCTTTTTCGACATATTTTACCTGAACCTGTCAATTTTTTGATAAAATCGTTTTCGCTTCCGGCATATATTCGTACGTGTTGCCGCCTTATTAACAGCTGTTGTCGCACTTGGCATAAAGTTTGCTTGACTTGGCATAAAGTTTGCTTGACAATGATGCTCCATTTGGATCGGCGCACATCCTGCAGTGTCTTTCTGAACCGCAACGGAACAGAATTATATTGCTTTTCGGAAAAAAACACTTAAAATACACATGCTTTTTCATGCATGTTCATCCCATTTACCCTTGAAATGGAACTGCTTATGAAAAAATTTTTAATCGGCGTGATTGTGCTCGGCATCTTCGGCCTTGTGGGCTGGCAGATCTATCAAAAAGTCTATGGCCCCCAGGAAAATACCCGGCGCCGGTTCAGATCCTCCAGAGTCGCGGTGGAAATCAAACCGGTTCAAACGGCAACCATCCGGGATGTCAAAAATTTTACCGGCACCCTGTACCCCCGCGCCCAATTTATCGTGGCCCCCAAAATTTCCGGGCGCATGAAAAAACTGATGTTCAACATCGGCGATACGGTCAAACCGGGCCAGGTGATCGCGGAGCTGGACGACGAGGAATTTCTGCAGGAGGTGGATCAAAGCCGGGCGACACTTGCAGTGGCCAAAGCCAATCTCGAAGAAAGCCGCAGCGCCCTGGAGATCGCCAAACGGGAACTGGAAAGGACCACGGTGCTGCGGCAAAAGAAAATTGCTTCCGAATCGGAACTGGACGGAGCGCAAGCCAGATATAACACCCAGGAAGCCAAGCTGAAGGTGGCCCAGGCCCAGGTAGTCCAGAAAGAGGCGGAGCTGAAGGTGGGCCAGGTTCGATTATCCTACACCAAGATAGAGGTACCGCCGGACAAGAGCGGCAGTAACCGGGTGGTGGGCGAGCGTTATGTCCACGAAGGCGCTTTGCTTTCCCCCAACAAGCCCATCCTTTCCATTCTGGACATCACTTACGTGATTGCCGCCATCCATGTGATCGAGCGGGACTATACCAAGATACAAACCGGCATGGAGGGGACCATCTTAACCGATGCCTTCCCGGACCGCACCTTTTCCGGCCGGGTGGCCCGCATGGCGCCGCTTCTGAAAGAAGCCTCCCGCCAGGCTTTGGTTGAGATCGAAATCGAAAACGTCAAGGGCTTGCTCAAACCGGGAATGTTCGTGAAAGTCCAGATTGAATTCGACCGGCACGACAATGCAACCGTGATTCCCATTGAGTCTCTGACCAAACGCGACGGGAAAGAAGGCATATTTGTGGTTGACGATCAGCAAGAGACGGCCCGTTTTCTGCCCGTTACCACCGGCATTGTAGATGGAAATCGGATCGAGATCCTGGCGCCTGCCCTTTCAGGATCGGTGATCACCCTGGGACAACACCTGCTGGAAGACGGCGCCGCAATCATTGTGCCCGCCGATAAAGAAAAAAAGCCGGCGCCGCCAACGAGCGCCCGGGAAAAAAAGAAAAAGAAAAAAAATAAGACGATTTAAAGGAGTGATGTATGAACCTTCCCCGTTTTTCAGTACAACATCCGGTTTTTATCATCATGCTGTCTCTGATCGTCATCCTGCTGGGCGGCATTTCCTTAAACCGCCTGCCCATCGACCTGATGCCCGATATCACTTATCCGCGAATGAGCATTAATACCGAATATGAAAATGCCGGCCCGGAAGAAATTGAGGAACTGGTGACCCGCATTCTCGAAGAGGCCCTCAGCGCCGTGCCCGGGGTGGAGGAAGTGGAATCGGAATCGAGCGAGGGCCTGAGCAGGCTGCGGGTGACCTTTGCCTGGGGCACGGACCT
>JAUYIZ010000197.1 GCA_030688615.1 Desulfobacterales bacterium
CCTCCACGACCACATGGGCCTTTTTCACCAGTTCCAGGAATATTTTTTTTCCGGCTTCATTTTTCAGATTAAGCCCGACGCTCTTTTTATTGCGGTTGAGCAGCATGAACCGATAGGCCATGCCGTTTTGCAGCGGCTTGATCTGGCGTTCATAGTCCCCGACCAGGGGCTCTTCAATCTTGATCACTTCGGCGCCCAGGTCCGCCAGGATCAAGGTGCAGAATGGACCGGGAATCAAGCGGGTCAAATCTAATATTCGAATTCCTTCCAGCGGGCTGTTCATGGTGCCTCGGTCACGGTTGCCTGTCCGGCAATCACCGGTTCGTTGCGCTGATTTTCCCAGGAAACATCAAACACCAGGGTCGTGCGGCCCTGGGCGGTTTCCCGTTTTCCCAGCCGGGCCTTGACCCGGATGGTGTCCCCGGGCCTTACCGGACGCTTGAAGCGGACATCAACGGTCCCGCCGGTCGTCCATGCCTTGCCGAAGCGGCGGGTCATCAGTTCGGATAGAAAGCCGAAAATATAAAACCCGTGGGCAATGGTGCCTTCAAAGGGGGTTTCCGCCGCAAATTCTTCATCCACATGAATCGGGTTGAAATCACCGGTGGCATCCGCATAGGCGTTGATGCTTTTCTGGGTAATTTCCTTGACCAATTCAGGCAGTTCTTGTCCGATTTTCATGGTCTTCTCTTGCCTGCTTTCCATCCATAAATGCGTAATTGGGTAAACTACCGGGACCAGATGGGGGTAATGCGCCCCACGGCAATTTTTTTCCCCGTCTGGTTTATGTATTCGCTTTCTATGGTAACGTAATACCTTTGCTTGCGAACTTCTTTGGCGACCACCTTGGAGTTGATACGGATCGTATCCCCGGCGCCGGCAGGAGAAAAAAATTCATACTCCTGCCTGAAATGGATATTTCCGGGCGGGGGAATGACTTTCGGCACATATCCGCTTAAAAGCGCGCTGGGAATGGCATAGATGCATACGATGGTGGCCGGCGCGATGGTCCGCTCATACCCTTCTTTGCGGGCGGCTTTTTCATCGGAATAAAGCGCCTGCGCGTCCCCCATGGCCCGGCAGTATTTCTCGATGAGTTCACCGGTCACTTCAAAAGCAACCGTCGGGAACTCCATCCCCACTTGAATGTCCTTAAAGACCAGCCACTTGCCCTTGCCGTATTCTTCCCGCCGTTTCTGTATGATCTCGTCCATACGCAAATATGAATCGGTGTTCTTTGCCTTACAGCACCGTCCCTCCGTCGACACTCAGGACCTGGCCGGTGATATAATCCGAATCACTCGACGCCAAAAAAATAAAGGCCGGGGTGACATCTTCGGTCTTTCCGAACCGGCCCAGCAGGATCCGGGCCTCGTAGATTTCTCTCAGTTTCGGGTCCTGCTGCAGCTTCTGGGTCATATCGGTTTCCACAACGCCCAGTGAGATGCAGTTTACATTGATTTTTTTCCGAGCCAGCTCCCGGGCGGCGGATTTTGTCATGGTTACGACACCGCCTTTGGCCGCGCTGTAATTGATCTGACCGATGGTTCCCACCAGTCCGGCGGTGGAAGTGACGTTGATGATTTTCCCGGTCTCGCGCTCCATCATATTTTTGGATACCGCCGCTATGGCATTGAAAGCGCCCTTCAGGTGAACGTCAACGACCCGGTCCCATTGATCCTCGGTCATTTTGAACAACATGGCCGGCATGCTGATGCCGGCATTGTTGACCAGAATGTCCACCTGCCCGCATTCGGCGACCACGGAATCGACCATGTGGCGGACCTCGCTGCCCACCGCGACGTCCACTTTAAATGAAAGGGCTTTTCTCCCCATGCCCTCGATCTCCCGGACGATCTCCCGGGCGGCATCTTCACTGCGGGTATAGTTAATGGCCACGTTGGCGCCTTCACGCGCAAAAGCCAAAGCCACGGCCTTACCGATGCCTCTGGTTCCTCCGGTTACAATGGCTGTTTTTCCATCCAGTTTTCCCATTTTCAATCCTCCCCTAACGATTTGCCTTGCGATATCCCAAGGCGTCGGTTGCAATGATCATCTTGCCGATATTCGCAGACCCTTCCAGGATCTGGTAAAGTTTCGCCTCGCGAAAAAGCCGCTCCACCGGATATTCACTGGAATACCCGTAGGCGCCCAGGATGCGCAAGGCGCCGTCGGCCACTCTGGAGGCCACATCACACGCGTAGTATTTGGCCATGATGGTTTCCAGCGTATTTTTTTTGTTGCCGTTGTCCTTTTGCGCGGCGCAGCGGTAGGTCATCAGGCGGGCCGCCTCGGTCTCAACGATCATCCGGGCCAGTTCCTCCTGAACCATCTGGTATTGTCCGATGGGCCGGCCGAACTGCTGCCGGGTTTTGGCATACTTTACGGCTTCATCGATCAGCCCCTGGCTCACCCCCACCGCACCGGCCGCAGCCGTTAAGCGCGTATTGTCAAGCCCGGACATGACATGGTAAAAGCCTTGGCCCTCTTTTCCTCCCATCAGGCAATCCGCGGGAACTTGCACGCCGTCAAAATAGATTTCTCCGGTCGGGCAGGCATTCCAACCCATTTTGGTCGCTGTCTGTCCGACGCTGACGCCCTTGGCGTGCATGTCCACGATAAAAGCCGACATCCCCTTGTAGGGCGCCGAAGGATCCGTATAGGCATAAATAATGCCCACATCCGCCACTTGCGCATAGGTAATCCAGTTTTTCGAACCGGAAAGAATATATTTGTCCCCGTCTTTGCGGGCCGTTGTCTTAAGATTTCCTACGTCCGAGCCGGCGTCACCTTCCGTAATTCCGATGCACCCCAGAAATTCAGCGCTGACCAGCTTGGGAATATATTTCTCTTTTTGCGCGTCAGTGCCGAATTCACATATTTCCATGGCGGTCCCCATGGTCTGCATATTAAAAGCCGCGCGCAGAGAACCGCTGACTTTGGAGATCTCTTCGGTAACGACTGCATGGGCCAGGAAACCGACCCCGGTTCCGCCGTATTTTTCGGGTATGGGGCAGCCGAAAAAATCCAGCTCAGCCATTTTCACAACCAGATCCTGTTGAAAAGTATGATTCTTTTCATCTTCATCCACCCGGGGCAAAATTTCCTTTCTGGCAAACTCCCGCGCCATTTTCTGGATCGCCTTAATCTCCCTGCCCAATTCAAATTCCATAACTGCCACCTTTCGTTATTTTACAATGGAATATTCCCGTGCTTCTTTTCCGGCCGCACCTGTTTTTTCCCTTCCAGGATGGAAAAGGATTTTATCAGGACGGACCGGGTTTCCCTGGGTTCGATAATGTCATTGATATGACGCAGAGATGCGGCACGGTAGGGATCCACATAATTTTCAATGTAATTGCGGTAGAGCGCCTCGATTTCTTTTTCATCTTGGGCGGCGGCGATTTCCTTGCGAAAAATGATGCTGGCCGCCGTTTTCGGCCCGACGCTGGAAATTTCCGCCCCCGGCCAGGCATATACCAGATCCGCGCCGATATACTGGCTTCCCATGGCAATGTAGGCGCCTGCAAATGCCTTGCGAACAATAATCGTCACCTTGGGCACCGTGGCTTCGGCATACGCATGCAACAGCTTGGCCCCTTTATAGATCATGCCCTCCTGCTCCATTTTCCTGCCGATCAGATACGCCGGCGAATCCTGAAAAGTCGCAACGGGAATATTGAAAGCATCGCAGAATCTGACAAACCGGGCTGCTTTTTCCGCTGCCTTGATATCAATCACCCCCCCCAGAAATTTGGGCTGGTTGGCCACCACGCCGACCACCTTTCCGGCCAGGCGCGCAAAGCCTGTAATCATGTTTTTCGCAAAATCCGGCTTCAGCTCAAAAAACTGCCGGTCATCGAAAATCGGGGTGAGGACATGGTGCATATCAAACGGCTTCTGTGACTGCTCGGGAACAAGAGTATTCAAATCATCGGCACACCGTCCAGGATCGTCCTGACTTGAAATCTCAGGCGCGTGCTCACGACAACTCCGGGGTAGAAAATCGATCAGCTTGCGGGCCTCCTGGAATATTTCTTCCTCGGTGTCTTTTAAAATATCCACCAGCCCGCTCACGCGGGCATGCATTTTGGCCCCCCCCAGGTCCTGATCGCTGATTTCAGCGCCGGTTTGCGCCTTCACGAATGCCGGGCCTGCGATATATATGGAGCTGTCCCGGGTCATCAGGATAAAATCCGTCAAACCCGGGGAATAGGCTTGCCCGCCCGCCACCACCCCGAGGATGATGGATATCTGGGGAACCAGACCTGAATAAATGCTGTTTCGTTTAAACAGCTGGCCGAACATCTCCATGGGCCCCAGCGTCTCATGGAGTCTCAATCCACCCGAGTGGCAGATGCCGATGATGGGGGCCCCCACTTCGGCCGCCGTGTCCATCAGGGCGCAAATCTTCCTGCCGGCCATTTCCCCGTAAGTGCCGCCCAGGGCCGAAAAATCCTGGGAATAGACGCAGACTTTTCTCCCGTTGATTTTTCCGAACCCGGTGATCACACCTTCAGCCGGAATTTCTTTTTTATCCATGCCGAAATCATTGCAATGGTGGGTGGCAAGCAGATCAAGCTCAAAAAAGCTGCCCGGGTCCAGAAGTTTGTCGATCCGTTCCCGGGGAGGAAGCATGCCCTTGTCATAAAAAAGCTTTTTCTTGATTTCCGGGCCGGCTCCTTCGATGGTCTTTTTCTTTTTTTGGCGTAATTTTTCTATTCGATCCACGCAAACTCCAATCATTAATTTTCTCTTCTGATGGTTATGGCGCAAGACACGCCGCCGCCGCCGCACAGGCTGGCGACTCCCAGTTCCTTGTCCTGCTGTTTGAGCAAATGGTACAGGGTGACAATCAGCCGGGCGCCGCTGCAGCCGGTGGGATGCCCCAGGGCAATGGCGCCGCCGTTCCCATTGACTTTTGCCGGGTCCAGCCCGAGGATTTTCTCACAGGCCAGGCTGGTGGCGGCAAAGGCCTCGTTGATCTCGAAAGCATCGATATCGGCGATGCTCAACCCGGCCCGCTTCAGGGCAATGGGGATGGAAGCGGTGGGTCCGACCCCCATGATGTCATTGTCCACGGCCGCATTGGCATAGGAGACCAGGCTGAACAGCGGCGGGTAGCCCAGGGCTTTTGCCTTCTGCCTGGACATGACCACCAGCACCGCAGACCCGTCCGGCATTCCGCAGGCGTTGGCGGCCGTCACGGTCCCGTCATCTTTGAAGGCCGGTTTTAATTTTGCCATTTTTTCCAGAGAGGCATCGTGCCGGATGCATTCATCTTCCAAAAAAACAGTGCCTTCCTTACCTCTGGGCCCGGGAACATCGATGGGTACGATCTCCTCTGTAAAGCAGCCGGCCTTTTGCGCTTTGGATGCTTTCTGGTGGCTTTGAAACGCAAACATGTCCTGATCCTGCCTGGATATGGCGTTCTGCTCCGCCACCTTTTCGGCCGTCAGTCCCATGCCCATGTTCACGATCCGGTCGACGGTATCATACCAGCCGTCCATAACCGTCACATTGCCGATTTTAAAACCCTGCCAGCGATGCCCCATGAGAAGATGGGGGATGGTGCTCATGCTCTCCATGCCGCCGGCAACGATGACCTGGGCATCCCCCAGCCGGATATCCTGCGCGGCGATAATGGTGGCCTTGATCCCGGTCGGGCAGGCGCAATTGATCGTCTGTGCGAAGCGGTCATTGGGAATCCCCCCTTTTTGAGCAGCAGTCCGGGCCGGATTCACGCCGTTGCCGGCCTGCCGGCAGTTTCCGAACACGGTCATATCCACCTGATCCGGGTTCAGATTGATTTTTGCCAGCGTCTTTCGAATCACCTGCCCCCCCAGGTCATAGGCAGGGATATCTTTCAGAGTTCCGCCGAAAAGCCCCATGGGACTCCGGTTGGCGGCAACCACAACCACATCTTTTAAATCCATTTTTTCCTCCTTCTGATGGTAATTATGATGATCCCGTAAAACCCCTATTGGGCGATCACAAGGATCGCCCCTACAGGGTGAACCACAATCATTGTTTTATACCGTAGGGGCGAATCTTGTATTCGCCCTGAATTTTGCAATCGATAATACCCATTTTCGGACATGGCGCAACGGGACCCGGGGCCCTAAAATGTCTTGGACAGGTCCAGCGTGTCCCCTGCAAAAAAACATTCCTTGGACGCCTCAAAATCCATGTCCAGCGCCCCCGCGATGTCGGCCCCCCAATCCAGGGCTTTTTTAGCCTGTCTTACAGCAACAGGAGAATTGGACGCAATCTCTCCGGCCAGGTTCAAGGCTTCTGCCATCAGCATGTTTTCCGGAACCAGCCGATTATAGATCCCCAGTCGAAAAGCCTCCTGTGCCTCGAGGGTTCGCCCGCTTAAAATGATCTCTTTGGCCACGCCCATTCCGGCGATCAACCGCAGCCGCTGGCAGGCGCCGCAGGAGGGTATCATCCCCCATTTGATTTCACTCTGGCCGAACCTGGCGTTGGGCGAAGCCAGCCGGATGTCACAGGTCAGGGCCAGTTCGGCGCCTCCGCCCAGGGCCGGTCCGTTTATCACCGCGAGGGTCGGTTTGGATAAATTTCCCAAAGTTAGATAAAAGGGACGGATGATGGTTTCCCTTTCCCGCAGGAGCTCGGTTTTTTCCTTTTGCCCGCGTTCCTTCAGGTCGATCCCGGCGCAGAATGCCTTCCGCCCGGACCCGCAGATGACCACGACCCGGATCGAGTCGTCCCGCTGCAGCGCCTGAAGTTCTTCGGTGAGCTGCGCAAAAAGCTCCCGATTCAAGGCATTTGCCTGATCGGGGCGGTTCAGCGTAAGAATCGCTGTACGTTCCCGAATTTCCTTAATGAATAAACGGCTGGTCATTTTTCCCCTGCAATAAATAT
>JAUYIZ010000203.1 GCA_030688615.1 Desulfobacterales bacterium
CATCCTGAACCATGCCAGGAAGGTCGGCGGCGCCGACGCGGGCACCATTTTTCTGCGCGAGGAAAACAAGCTGAAATTCAGCTACACCCAGAACAGCACCCTGGAAAAACGCCTGCCCCCCGGGGAAAAACTGATTTATACCTCCTTTGAAATTCCCGTGGACGAAAACAGCCTGGCCGGTTATGTGGCCCTGACCGGCAAATCCCTGAATATCCCGAACACGGAAAAAATGGACCCGACCCTGCCTTTCCGCTTTAACCGCAAGTTTGACGAAGCTGCCGGATATTGGACCCATTCCCTGCTGACCATCCCGCTTCAGACGACCACCGGAGAAGTCATCGGCGTTCTGCAGCTCATCAATTGCCGGAACCAGGAAGATGAATGCCTCTATTTTTCCGAAGAGACGGAAAAGATCATGTCCGTCTTTGCAGGCATGGCGGCCATTGCCCTGGAACGGGCCCGGATGACCCGCCTGATGATTTTGCGCACGATCCGCATGGCCGAGATGCGCGATCCCAAGGAAACCGGGCCCCACGTCAACCGGGTGGCCGGGTTTGCCCTGGTGCTTTATGAAGCCTGGGCCCATCGTGAGGGACTGGGTAAAAAGGAGGCCGATGAACAGAGAGACCACCTGCGCATCGCCGCCATGCTCCACGACGTGGGGAAAGTTTCCATACCGGACGCGGTCTTGAAAAAGCCCGGCAAATTAAACGCCCAGGAGTATGCCGTCATGCAGCAGCATACCATTTCCGGCGCCCGTCTTTTTATCGATAAAGCTTCCGATTTTGACAAGGCCGCCATGGATGTGGCGCTGAATCACCATGAGCGCTGGGACGGCCAAGGGTACCCCGGGCATGTGGACCTTGTCACGGGACTGCCGCTGAAAGGGCTCACGGGGCCGGATGGGCGGCCCCTGACAAAATCAGGCGCCGACATTCCGCTTTTCGGAAGGATTGCGGCCATTGCCGACGTATTCGATGCCCTGTCCTCGCGGCGCTGCTACAAGGAGCCGTGGGGGGAGGATGAGGTCCTGACGGAGATGGAGAAATGCAAGGGGGCGCAGTTTGACCCGCAGCTGCTGGATCTTTTCTTTGCCAAGCTTCCGGCCATCAGAGGCATCCAGAAACGGTACCGGGAAGAGGATGCAGATTCCTGAAAACCTGCCGTGAGGCGAGACCCTGGATGGCGGCCTCTCTACTCTCTACAGCCGGCCTCTTTTCACGATGGCCACCAGCAGCCACAGGCCCATCACCGCGGCAATAAAAAAACCGATTATCCCAATCATGGAGATGCCCAAGACCAGGGGCGGTGTTTTGGCTAAAACGATAAGGGCCGAACCGATGAGCAGGGCCGCGATGATAATGGAGAAAGAAATGCGGTTGCTGATCTTGTCCAGGGAAGATATCAGGGTGTCCAGGTGCAGGTGATCCAGTTTTATCGTCAGCCGATGCTCCTTGATCAGGCGGGATATATCCAGCGCGTCTTTTGGGAACTGCCTGCCAAAATCCACCATTTCCGAGGCAAATTCCGCCACGTCGCCGGCAATTCTTTTCGGGTGGTACCTTTTTAGCTTGATTCGTTCGATAAAGGGCGCCGCCTTGGCCACCATGTCAAAATCCGGGTCAAGGGTGAGGGCGACGCCTTCCACCGTGCTCAGGGACTTTAACATGAAAAAGATATTGGGCGGCATCCGGAGCCGATGACGGGAAAGCAGTTCCAGCAGGCTATAAAGCAGCTTGCCGAATTTTATTTCCCGCAAGGGTTTGTAAAGATGCTGCCCCAGAAAATCGGCCACGTCATTTTCCAACTGTCGGGTGTCCGGATTTTTGTCGCTGGTGGTCAATTTTAAAATCAAACGGCTTACTCTGGCTTCGTTGCGGTGTACCACCCCGTCGATGAGGTCAACGAAATCCTCCCGGGTTTGCCGGTCTACGGATCCGGTCATGCCGTAATCCACCGGGCAGATTACATTGTCGGCCAGCACGAAGATGTTTCCGGGGTGGGGGTCGGCATGGAAAAAGCCGTAATCAAAAACCTGTTTGAATATAATGTCGGCGCCACGGGCATTGATGACCTTGCGGTCAAGGCCGGCTTCATCCAGCCTTGCGAGATCCGAAACTTTAATCCCGTCGATAAATTCCTGGGTCAACACCCGCGAGCGGGTGGCCTCCCAGAACACCTTGGGGACATGCAGGGTTGGGTCGCTTAAAAAATAACGCGCAATACGCTCCATATTGCCGGCTTCAATGGTGTAGTCGATTTCCTTTTCAAGGGTCCTGGCAAATTCGTCCACGATGGTCACCGGCCGCTGCACGGCCGCCTCGTCGATATAGCGCTCCATCAGGGTGGCCAGGTGAAGTATGATTTCAAGGTCGACCTCGATGGTTTTGTGAATGCCGGGGCGCTGAATTTTGACCACGACCTCTTCCCCGTCCGGCAGCCGGGCACGGTGCACCTGCCCGATGGAGGCGGAAGCATATGGCACATCGTCAAACATTTCGAACACCTCTTCCGGGCGGCGCCCGATCTCGGAGGTGAAGACCTTTTTGATTTCTGAAACGGCAACCGGCGGGACCTTGTCCTGGAGTTTGGCAAGCTCCTGGATGTACGATACCGGGATTAAGTCGGGGCGCGTTGACAGGACCTGGCCCAGTTTGATAAATGTCGGCCCGAGTTCCTCAAGGGCCATGCGGAGTCGTTCCGCCCGGGGAAGTTTTGAAATCCGAACATCGTCGTTTTTTTTGCGGGTAATCAGCTTGTAGCCCAGATCAATATACTGTTCGATCTTCAGCAGGTCGATCAGATCGCCGTAACCGTACTTGAAGAAGACGGAAAGGATCTGACGGTAGCGTTTGAAATGACGATAGGTTCGACCGATAATACCAATTTTTCTCAGGCTTATCATCTGTTACTGGCCGATGGCTTTTTTCAGCTCACGGATCTCCTTTTTGATCTCCTTCAAATCAGCGCCGGTCACCAGATCCATTTTTTTCATATACTCCCGGATGCTCTGATTCACCCTGCTTTCCAGGCCGGCGGAGGTTTCTTCATATTTTTTAAGAAGGTCGCTCATAAATATCTGGCCCTCTTTCTCGGTCAGCCCGCCCTGATTGATCAGGTCCTGGGCTAATTTTTCCGCCTCATCCTTGGTGCGCAGGGCAAGGCCGACACCGATCAGCATGGTTTTCTTGATAAGGTCGATCATGGTGCTTCTCCTTTCTGGGATTTATCATAATTTTCCGATAATTGACTTGGCGATAATGTTTTTCTGAAGTTCCCGGGTGCCGTCGTATATTTCCGTTAATTTTGCATCCCGGTAGAAACGTTCCACCTCAAAATCCGACAGGTAGCCATATCCCCCCAGCAGCTGGATCGCCTCGTCCGCAACTTTAACGGCCGTGCGGGCGGCAACCACCTTGGCCATGGACGTTAATTGAGGGATCTTGCGGCCCTGGTCGAAGTTCCATGCCGCTTTGTAAGTGACCAGCCGGGCAAGTTCGATTTTAACGGCCATGTCCGCAATTTTGTGCTGTGTCACCTGGAATTGAGCAATTTTTTTCCCGAACTGCCGGCGCTGTTTCACATAGGCCAGGGCGCGGTCAAAAGCGCCCTGGGCGATCCCCAGCGCCTGTCCGGCAATCATGATCCGGCTTTCGTCGAAAAAATCCAAGGCATGATAGAATCCGTTTCCTTCCGTGCCGATAAGATTGTCAACCGGCACGCGGACATCCTGAAAGGCGACCTCGGCCGTCGAGAGCAGGTGCATGCCCATTTTTTCTCCCACATCCCTGGCCGTGATGCCTGTCCGGCCGGCTTCCACCAGGAGAAGATGCATCCCCTTATGGGCGGGTTTTTCTCCAGGATCTCCCTGGCAGAGCACCGTATAGATATGGGCGATATCCCCGTTGGTAATAAAAGTTTTGGTGCCGTTGACGATCCATTCGTCCCCCTTCTTTATTGCCGTGGTATGCAAGGACGTGATGTCGGAACCATGATCCGGTTCGGTAAATGCGCCGCTGGTGATGATATCCCCCTTGGCCACGCCGGGCAGGAATTTTACCTTCAGGGCATCGCTGCCGGACCGGAGGATACAATCGGCGCCGAAACCGGCAAAAATCAGTGCGCTGCCGATGGTGGAATCCCGGCTGCAGAAGGCCTCGATAATCAGGACATTTTCCAGTGTCCCCAGATTTTGCCCCCCGTATTTTTCAGGAAAGTGAATGCCGATAAAGCCGAGGGTGGCAGCTTTTTTAAGGAGTATTTTGGGAAATTCCTGCTTTTTTATGAGTTCGCGGGCCAGATCTCTGTCAAATTCGCCCCTGGCAAAATCTCTGGCGGCCTGCTGAATTTCTTTCTGGGGTCTGGTGAGGTCAAAATTCATCTGAGACCACTATGCATTATAATTGCTTGCATTAATCAGGCAAATATGGTTTAAAACAAAGAATATATCATAATGACGCGATGTTAAAATTATCACAGGCAGGGCGCCATTGCAAGAAAATTAAATCCCCGGACCCTTTTCTCCAAATCGGGGAAGAAACCGGGCGGGAAGGCTTTTTTCGATGCGTCCGCTGCGGACAAGGAAAGGACGACTTCTGATATGCCGTTTTCAATCGCCCTGGCAGGAAAAGGTGGCACCGGAAAAACCACCCTGGCAGGGATGTTAATCAAATATATGGTGCTGACCGGCAGAAAGCCGGTTCTGGCGGTGGATGCCGACTCCAATGCCAACCTCAATGAAGTGCTGGGCCTGGAGATTTCAGATACCCTCGGCAGCGCCCGGGAAGAAATGAAGAAAGGGGATGTGCCCCACGGCATGACCAAGGATGTTTTCATGTCCATGAAGTTGGAACAGGCCGTCTGTGAAGCGGACGGATTCGACCTGGTTGTCATGGGACAGCCCGAGGGCGCCGGCTGCTATTGCGCGGCCAACTGCCTTCTGACCGGATTTCTGGAACGGCTCATGGGCAATTACCCTTATATCGTCATGGATAATGAAGCGGGCATGGAGCACATCAGCCGGCTGACCACCAGCAAGGTGGACGTGCTCCTGATCGTGTCGGACACTTCCCGGCGCAGCATGCAGGCCGCCGTCCGGATTCACCGGCTGGCAAGGCAGTTAAATATCGGCGTCGGGCAAAGCTGTCTGATCATAAACAAAGTCAAGGAAGAACCTTCCGAAGCCTTGTTGCGTACCATCAAGGACGAAAATCTCCGGTTTGTCGGCGCGGTTCCTGAAGATCATGCCGTATATGAATATGATATGGGCGGGCGGCCCACCATTGAAATCGATGATCGCAACCCGGCGGTAAGCGCCGCGTTTGAGATTTTTAAAAAGATCCTTATGTAAATATCCTGGCCCTGAGGACCAGGCTTTGGTTATCCCCGGAGGGGATTTGCTTTGCTGGCAGTTCATTGTATTATTGAAATCACAAATATCAAATTACAAATACCAAACAATTTCCAATGACCCAAATTCGAAAATCCAAACGATGTCTCGTCATGGAAGGTTTGGGTCATTGCATATTGGAATTTGAGATTTATTTGTAATTTGGTGCTTGGAATTTGTAATTTTAAACACAATATGCCAAGGCAGAGCCATCTATCTTTGACCTGGCCCAGAGGACCAGGTTTTTAATGTTTGAATAAAGGTGACCATGCAGATTACATGCTGGGGGTCAAGAGGATCCATCCCGGTATCCGGCAAAGAGTATATCCGGTTCGGCGGGGATACCACCTGCATTGAAATCAGGGCAAAAAGCGGCGAGGTGCTCATCATTGATGCCGGCACGGGCATCCGGAGGCTGGGCAACAAGCTCCTCGGGGAAGACCTGAATGCATTTCATTTCATATTTACCCATGCCCACTGGGACCATGTGTCCGGATTTCCCTTTTTCAGGCCCCTTTATTTCAACCACAATAAATTAATCCTGCACCGCTGCCCCTTTCACAGCAAGTTTGTGGAAACGGTCCTGTCCAGGGTCATGTCGTCTCCTTATTTTCCGATAAAATTTGCCCAGTTAGATGCCCAGATTACCTTTCGGGAAGCATGCCCCGACCCCTTTGAAATCGGTTCGGTCCGCATCGTTCCCGTTCCCCTCTGCCATCCCAACGGCGGCAGCGGGTATAAATTTGTGGAAGACGGGAAGACGTTTGTTTTTTTAACCGATAACGAGCTGGGTCATATTCATCCCGGGGGGCTGAGCCGGGATAAATACACCGAATTTGCGGCCGGGGCGGACCTTCTGATTCACGATGCGGAATATACCCCGGAGGAATATGAGCAGACCGTGGGTTGGGGCCACTCGCAGTATTCGGATGTGATGGATCTGGCCCTGACGGCCGGCGTAAAAAAAATCGGGATGTTTCATATCAACAGTGAACGGACGGATGCCGCCATGGATAAAATCGTTGAAATCTGCCGCCGCCTGACCGGCGAGAACCCGGATATGGCATGTTTCGCCGTGGGACGGGACATGCAGTTTGCCTTGTGATATGGATCCGTGCCAAAAAGGCCGGGCAAAACCGATAAACATCGAACGCCTCCGGTGAACCGCAATGGCGAGCGGCTCCCCCGCGGATTACCGCGGGGTGCAGACCGGACATCCCTGCATCCGCAACGGTTTTTCCAGATGGCTTCCGGCCAGAAGGCCGTCATCGTGAAAGACATCCGCCGTGGCCCCGTCCGCGGTGATGCGGCCGTCGTGAATCACGATGGTGCGTTCACATAAATCAAGAACCATATCCAGATCATGGGTCGCGATGATCTTGGTGTGGTCAAAACTTTTCAGCAGGTCGATCAGCTGATGGCGGGCCTTGGGATCCAGGTTGGACGTGGGCTCATCCATCACGAGAATGGCCGGGGACATGGAGAGCACCGTTGCAATGGCAACCGATCTTTTTTCCCCGCCGGAAAGCTTGTACGGGGGGCGGTTTTTTAAATGACGGGCGCCCACCGTGCAAAGCGCCTTTTCCACCAGAACGTCCACTTCCTCCGGCCCCAGACCCATGTTCAGCGGACCGAAAGCCACATCGTCGTAAACGGTGGGCATGAACAGCTGGTCGTTAGGGTCCTGAAACACCATGCCCACCGTTTGTCGAACGGCCGGCAGGGTTGTTCGGGTCACGACAAGATCTCCGATGCGGATCGTTCCCCCCGAGGGCTTCAAACAGCCGTTCAGATGCAGCAGCAGGGTGGATTTGCCGGCGCCGTTGGCCCCCACGATGGCAACGGATTCCCCGTGCGCCACGCGGAAGGAAATATCCTGCAGGGCGGCGGTCCCGTCCGGATAGACGTAGGTCAAACCAACGATATCGATAATATGGTGGCTCATAAAAAAATTTCCGTTACCAGCGCCCCGATAACCTTTGGAAGGTTATACACCCTGAAAAAGACAAAGACCGCCGACCAGGCCAGCATGAATTTGACGTCGGCGCGCCTGATTTTCGCGGGCCGGTTTACATGGATTTCCCCGGTAAACCCCCGGCAGAACATGGCCAGCTGTATGCGATGCGCCCGGTCCAGCGTGCGCAGCAGAAGATGCCCCAGAAGGTAACCGAAAACCCGGATGCTGACGCGCCGTTTTTGAAAGGAACGCAGGGCCCACGCGTTGACGACCCGCAGGGTCTCTTCGATCAGCACAAACAGATATCGATACAGAAAAAGCAGCTGAACGGCGAAAATCCGGGGCGCCCCGATTTTTTCAAGCCCCATGCAGATGGCGTTAAATCCCGTGCAGGCGATCAGGATGAGTCCGGCGCTGACGGTGAGCACAAAACGGATTAAAATGGACAGGAAAGAAACCCAGCCGCCGGAGATGCCGACCGGGCCCAGCTGAATCAGGACGTCACGGTCCAGCAGCGGGTTGAATATACCGATAAACAGCGCGAACGGAGCGACCAGCAGTATTTTTCTCAAAAAGTACTTGAGGGGCAGATTGCCCAGGGTGATCAGAATCAATGGATAGATAAAAAAAGGGACCAGTGCGGAGATCTCGTGCTTGTTAAAAGAGATCACCGTTGCGACAAAAAACAGGGTGGTTATAAGTTTGCTCCGGGGATCCAGCCGGTGGATGGGGCTTTCCCGGCAGGAAAGCCTGTCCATTTGACCCAGATCCAAAATCGCCGTCGAAAATTTTGCCATAACAGACTGTCGAGACTAATTTTTTCGTTTCCGGAGAACCAGCCCGATCAGGGCGGCCATCATCAGGGTCAAGGCGCTGCCCACCAGTCCGGACACGGTGGTTCCGGAATCTGCCGGAGACCATCCCGGCGCTAAGCCGCCCTGGGTAGCGGCGGGCTTGAACCCGTAGTCAGGCAACAGGGCGGTTTTCGTCTGAAGGGCGGCCGCTGCCAGGTGCAGCGGGCTTTGAGGCCCGGCCGGGGCCCGGGTTCCGGTAACCCGGAGTATGGCCCACTCCAGGCCGTCGGGCCGGGAGGATGAAAACCAGGAAAAAACCCCGCCGGTCATCATGGCCGCGAGGAGAAAGCCGCAGAGCACGGCCTTGACCGAAAGCCTGGCCGGAGGCATTGCGGGAGCGGCATGGATCAGGATCTCCGGCCGTGCTTGCGAGACGAAAATGATCACACCGGCGGTCACCAGGCCTTCGGTAAGGCCGATGGCCAGGTGAATCGGCTGCATCAGGAGCACAAAGCTCTTGAACGGCAGTTCCGCAAGGCCGCTGAAAACCGTCTGCAGCACCACACCGAAGGCGCCCATCTGCACGCTTACGATGGCGGCCGCCAGGGAGGCCCACACGAGCCGTTTCCGGGTGAGGGTTTGCCCGGCAATTTTCCTGTAAAAAAAAGGATAGGCGATAAAAGCAGGGAAAAAACCCAGGTTGAAAATATTGCACCCCAGGGCCAGCAAACCGCCGTCTCCGAAGAAAAGGGCCTGGATGGTCAGGATGGAGGCCATGGTGAGAAAGGCCGAAAAGGGACCCACCAGGACGGCCAGCAGGAGTCCTCCGCCCAGGTGCCCGCCGGAACCGGTGCCGGGGATGGCAAAAGTAACCATCTGGGCGGCAAAGACAAACGCGCCCAGTACGCCCATCAAGGGGATCCTGCGCTCGTCGAGGTCATCTTTCGCCTTTTTGGAACAGTAGGCGATCAGGCCGATGCTGCCCGCCCACATCAGGCCGCCCACCGGCGGTGAAAGCAACGCGTCTGCCATGTGCATGAGTTTTTTCCTTTCTAAGTCAGGTCTTTGCCCCTTGTCGTCATGGTCAGTTTGCCGTGTTTGACGCCTTTGGTGCCGATGAGCCGGTCGGCAATTTTTTTGATGTTCCGGCTTTGTCCTTTCACCACCAGCACTTCCAGGCAGTTGAATTCATCCAGGTGAACATGCAGGGCCGAGATAATGAAATTAAAGTCCTGGTGCTGCAGTTCGGCGAGCTTTTCCGGCAGCTCCCTGAGATGGTGATTGTAAACCAGCGTGATGGCCCCGACGGTTTCCCGATCCTCTTCCTGCCATTCGTTTTCCACCAGATGTTCCCGGATCAGGTCCCGGATGGCTTCGGAACGGTTGGTGCATCCTTTGGCGCCGATCAGCTTGTCGAAAGCTTCCAGCAGGCTGGAATTGATGGAGATGCCGAATCTGCTGATTCCGGACATGGGCGCTCCTGTTTATCTTAGGGGAAAACGATGCTTGATGCTGCTAGTGTTACTTTTGTAAGATTAGTAGCACAGCGGGGATGAAGGTGTCAAGAAAAAAAAATTGGTTTTTCCGCAGGTCAAAGCAGCTTGACTTGAAAAGAAAAAGTCATTATGGATACGGCATGAAACGAAAATTAAAAGACCTGATGGATCAGGCGGCCCGGGCCGCCCGTGAAAACGGAGATTTGCCTTCACCGGAGTTGCCGGCGGCCCAGATCGAGGAACCCAAGGTTGAAACCCAGGGCGATTATGCCACAAATCTGGCCTTGACCATGGCCGGCTTGCAAAAAATGCCTCCCCGCAGCGTCGCCGGCGCCCTGGTAAAAAATATCCTGGACCCCCACAAAATAATCGACCGGGTGGAAATTGCCGGGCCCGGCTTCATTAACTTTTTCATCCGGCCTGCATCCTGGTACCCGGTGCTGGCGGAGATTCACCAAAAAGATGCCGCCTACGGCGCCTGCCCCATGGGCCGCGGGGAAAAAGTCCAGGTGGAATTTGTCAGCGCAAACCCGACCGGCCCGCTGCACGTGGGGCACGGCCGCGGCGCCGCCGTGGGGGACAGCATCGCCAACCTCCTGTCGTTTTGCGGCTATCAGGTCGAAAAAGAATACTATATCAATGATTCCGGCAGGCAGATTCACACCCTGGGCCGGTCGGTTTTCCTGCGCTACCAGGCGCTTTTTGACCGGGCGGTAGATTTTCCGGCGGACGGCTACCAGGGCGATTACATCCGTGAGCTGGCCGGGCAGATCCGGGACGAGGCGGCGGACCGGCTCCTGTCCCAGAAGGAAGCGGACGCGGTGGCCTACTGCGCCCGGTTTGCGGCCGGGCGTATTCTGGCAGGCATCCGGTCGGACCTGGCGGACTTTGGCGTCCAATTTCACAACTGGGCCAGCGAACAGGCCCTGTTTGATGCCGGCAAGGTGGAGGCCGTGATCGAAGATCTGCGCCGACGCGACATCGTCTATGAAAATGACGGCGCCCTGTGGTTCCGGACAACCGGCTTCGGCGATGAAAAGGACCGGGTGGTGGTCCGGGGAAACGGGCTGACCACCTATTTTGCGTCGGACATTGCCTACCACTGCGATAAATTCCAACGCGGTTTTGAGCGCGTCATCGACGTCTGGGGCGCCGACCACCATGGGTACATTCCGCGCATGACCGCGAGCATTCAGGCGACGGGCAGAAAGAAAAGCCAGTTTCAGGTGATTCTGGTCCAGCTTGTAAATCTTTTGCGGGATCAAAAGCCCGTTGCCATGTCCACCCGGGCCGGTGAATTCGTGACCCTGTCCGATGTGGTGCGGGAGGTGGGAAAAGATGCGGCCCGGTTCATTTTTCTGACCCGGCATTACGACAGCTCCCTTGATTTTGACCTGGAACTTGCCAAAAAGAAGACCAACGACAACCCGGTTTACTACGTGCAGTACGTGCATGCCAGAATTTCGTCCCTGGTTCGCAGGGGCCGGGACCTGGGAATCAGCCCCGCGGCGGTGGATGGCCAATCCGTGCACCGGCTCGACACGTCCGATGACATCCGGCTCATTAAAATGATGTCCCGGTATCCGGAGGTTATCGAAACGAGCGCGCAGCTGCTCGAACCCCATCGCATCACGTTTTTTCTGATGGACCTTGCCGCCGGCTTTCATGCCTATTACAACAAGCAGCGGGTATTGACCGAGGACCCGGAACTGACCGGCGCCCGGATGTACCTGGTGCTGGCGGTTCAGAAGCTGATCCGGAACGGCCTGACGCTGCTGGGGGTCTCGGCTCCCGAGAGAATGTGAGCGGGAAGATAGGATCCTATGAAAGATACGGCAAAAGACCCATCCCCCGGACCGGAGAAGAAACCCGGCAAAACAGCTTTTTCCCGCACGGCGCTCTGGGTGGGCGGGGCGGTTTTCATCTCGGTCTGGATGTTTGTGCTGGGGGTTCTGGTGGGCCGGGGAAGCGCGCCGGTGCAGTTCGACATGAAAAAACTTCAAAAAGAACTGGCGACCCTGAAAGAGAAGCTCATCCGCCAGGAGCAGCTCAAGTACAACATGCACCCGGATGCGGTGGACGAGAAACCGCATCTCGGTTTTTTCGAGGCACTGAAGGAAAACCAGGATATCCTTGAAAAGGATCTGACCGCCGACGACGAAACCCGGCAGCGCCCTTTGCCGGAAAAGGGCGCTGCCGGGCCGGCAATCAAAGATGAAACGGAACAGGCAAAAGGAGAAAAGGACGGCGGGGCCAAGCATTTTTTCATACAGATTGCCGCCACCAAGGACATGAAAACGGCCCAGGATATCGTTGCCGGCCTTAAGGAAAAAGGATACCCTGCCTCCAGGGTCCTGGGGTACATCCCCGGCAAGGGCATCTGGATCCGGGTGCGGGTCGGAGGTTTCCAGCACCGGGCCGAAGCTGAAACCGTGCTCGGCAGGCTGGAAAAGGACAAAGTCAAAGGCGTTTTAATGAAACAGTAGCCGGGAAAAGGCAGTCAAAGTGAAAATTAGCAGAGAAGAAATGCTCCATGTGGCCGGGCTGGCCCGCATAGAGCTGGATGAGGCCTCCCTGGATCGGTTTTCCGAGCAGATCGGAAAAGTGTTGTCCTACATCGATACGTTAAACCGGGTGGATACCCGGGAAACAGCGGCCACCTTCCATGCAACCCATCTGTCCGCGCCGTTGCGGGAGGACCGGGTCCGGGAACATCTGGACCGGGACCTGGCCCTTGCCAATGCCCCGGAAAAGGAC
>JAUYIZ010000204.1 GCA_030688615.1 Desulfobacterales bacterium
GAGGTTGACAGCAACAAGGCAGAAGAAATTTTTGCCTCATACTTCGACGTTCAGAAAAAGGTGGGCAAGGACGAGATGAAGCATATCCCCTACGGCGCCATCGCCTTCTGGACGCTGGCCGACAAACTGGCCTGCGGCCTGCAGCAGTTGATGGCCGGCGCCAGGAAATTCTCCCTCAACCTGATTACGCGCAGGGACATTTTTTCCGCCAACCGGGAAACTGAAAAAGAAACAGGCCTTCCGCATGCCTGCAGTATCAATGACGAGATAGCAAAAAAGATCCTCAATGCATAACGTGCACGGATGAGTTCGATTCAGCGTTAATACCCTGCAGCTTGCCGGAATGAAAACGGTTCCGCCTTCTCCGGCCAGCTGCGGGGTATCCCATCGGACGTCCGATCCCCCCGCACCATAAGCGCCGCATTTAAACTTGACACCCAACTCTTCTTTTGACATACTCGCGTCCACCAAAAAGCAATTATTGACCGTCTCGAAATACGATTGACATTTTGTCATGCCGGACTTGATCCGGCCTCCAGAAAAAAACTGGATTCCCGCCTGCGCGGGAATGACGTGATGCTGGAATAATTATGAGACAGTTAATAAAGACGTCTGTGCTATCATGACAGCGAAAAAAAATTTAAGCGGCTGGCACCCGAGCGCCCGCATAGGTGATATTTTAGCAGTAAAAGGGGAAATAATCTGGGTCTTGACCGGCCAACTGATTACTTTTACGGGAGGAATTGCCGGTGTCAAGGTGCTCACGAACGTGATGGGCCCGGAAAATTACGGCCAGCTCGGGCTCGGGCTCACGATTTCCGGCCTGGTGAATCTGTTTTTCTTCGGGCCTTTTGGGCAGGCAATCGTGCGTTTTTTCTCGATCTGCCGGGAAAAGGCAACTCTGCCTGCTTATTTTAAAGCAGTTTTTCGCATGCAGAAACATACGTCGCTGGTCCTGCTGGTGGTATCTGTTCCGGCCGCCGGCGCAACCTATTTGAAATCGGGTCCCGGGTGGGCATGGCTTATCGTTATTTCCCTGCTGTTTGGATATTTTTCCGGTGTAAACAATTCATTTCTTTCCTTCCATAACGCGATTCGCCAAAGAAGGATGGTTGCCCTGCACCAGGGCGCAGACATGTGGCTGAGGATGCTTGCCGCTATGGCAGTGCTGCTGCTGGCAAACCGGTCAGGGTCGGCTGCGCTTGCCGGGTTTTGCATCGGAACGGCGGTTGTCAGCCTGTCCTGGGGATATCTTACGTTTAACATGAAGGTTGTCTCTCAGCACTGCCTGTCTGCCGGAGAAAGTGTCGAAGACGATTTCAAAACCTACCGCGAATTTTTTGTTTATATCCGTTCCTTTCTATATTTCTCTGTCTTTGGCGCAATTGTATTGTATGCTGACCGCTGGATTCTTCAAGCCTATCACGGCCAGAAAGAAGTGGGTATCTACACGGCGCTTTATCTTATTGCCAATGCGCCCGTTGTGGTGATAATGAACCTGGCGGGGCAGTTAATGCTGCCGATCATCTATGATCAGGCAGGAGATTTAAAGAACCCGGAATATCTTCAGAAAAGCGGCAAGACGGTCCGGTTGGCCGTAACGGCATTTGGCGGAGGAATGCTGCTGCTGGTATTATTTGCATTTTTCTACGGGGAACCCATCGTCCGACTTTTTTCCAGTGAACAGTATATCGCTTACGCTTCAGCATTGTGGATAATTCTTCTGGGGTCGTGCCTGTTCCATATAGGGCAGCTTCTGGTTATGAGAGGGCTCTCATTGGCCCGGCCGAACATTTACGTTCTGCCGAAAGCCGTTCATGCGATGATATTTCTGATTACCACCGGATGGCTGGTCCAGAGGCAAGGGCCCCGGGGGGCCGCAATCGCCATGGCTCTATCCGCATCCGTCTACCTGCTGCTGGTGGGCATTGCCAATCGCAGGCTTGAAAAGGCAATATCCGGATGCCTGGACAAACGGTAGGCCCCGGATTTCAACTCCAGTGCATCCGGGCCTCTTTTTGTACAGGGCAGTTATGTTAATAAATCGACAAAATAAAGCCCCCAAAACACTCTTATGGCTCTGGCGGGTATTCGGCCCTGTGCTTCAGGTCATAAATATTTTGTCGCTTCCGAAGTATTTTGGGTTTGTTCGCGACTGGCTTCTGTTTAAGAAGATGCGCGGCTCTGCGCGCGTTATCCACTGGCATCCATGTCTTTTTGACCGGGTGGCGGAAACCAAGGTGGATCGGCACTATTTTTACCAGGGCGTCTGGGGAATGGAAAAAATTTTTCGCCGGCTGCCCGATGCGCATATCGATATCGGTTCCGACGTAAAATTCGTCGGCATGCTCTCCCGTTTGACAAAGGTGGTATTCGTGGATATCAGACCGTTCAGGCCCGGGCTGGATAATTTTTATGCGGTTGAAGCGTCCCTGTTACACCTGCCCTTTGCCGGCAATTCCGTCGCATCCGTCTCCTGCCTGAGTGTTGCCGAGCATATCGGCCTGGGCCGTTATGGTGACCCCATAGACCCGGAAGGGCCCTGTAAGGCGTCCAGGGAACTTGCACGCATACTTGCCCCCGGCGGGAATCTATATTTCAGCACGCCCATTGGAAGGCCCAGGGTGTGTTTCAATGCCCATCGGATTTTTTCTTTCATGGAAATTATCAACCTGTTTGACGATCTGGACCTGGTTGATTTATCGGTGGTCGATGACAACGGGAAGTTTTTAAGAGGGGTAGACCCCAACGGTTTTTACTCGCAGATTTATGCAAACGGCCTTTTTCACTTTACAAAGTAATAAACCGCAGACAAAAGTTCAAAAGGTGCATAAAAGATGAAAGTCTTGTGTGCCTTCGGGCAGCATAACTACGGCGACCCGGCCCGGGGGGAAGGCTACGAGTACACCAATTTCCTCCCAACGCTCCAAAGGCTCGGCCACGAGGTGTTTTTCTTCGATATCTGGGACAAAAGCCGGTTTCCCGATTTCGCCCGTTTGAATCAGGAGTTTATATCCGAAGTCGCAAAGGTGATGCCGGATGTCATCTTCTGTGTGCTCATGGGCTATGAGTTGTGGACGGAAACGCTTGACCTGATCCATCGGGCGACCGGCGCGCTGCTGGTAAACTGGGCAACAGATGACTCATGGAAGTTTCACCAGTTTTCCAGGTTTGTGGCGCCGCATTTTGACCTCTACGCCACAACATACAGGTCAGCGGTTGAAAAAGCTGAAAAAACCGGCCTTGACAATTTCATGCTGACCCAGTGGGGTGCAAACTCCCAACTGCTTGCCGCGCCCAGGACTGCCGGCCAATGCAGATACCAGGTTTCCTTTGTAGGGTGGGCCTACGGGAACAGAAAAAAATGGATTTTAAAACTCAAACAACGGGGAATCCAGGTGGACTGTTTCGGTTATGGCTGGACCGGCGGACCGGTTGCCGCCCAAAATATTCCTAAAATCATACGCGACTCGGTCATAAGTTTGAATTTCAGCGATTCATCCATGGCCATGAACGGCTGGACGGCCCCAGAACGCCAGATCAAGGCCCGGGTCTTTGAGGTTCCGGCCTGCGGGGGATTTTTACTGACCGAAAATGCATCCGGCCTGGAGGAGTGTTTCCGCCCCGGAAAAGAGATTGAGACCTTTGATACGGTGGAGGAGCTTGCGGAAAAAATCAATCACTTTCTATTGAATCCATCCTGCCGGGATCGCATTGCCATGGCCGGATTCCAGCGGGTTCAGGCGGACCATCTCTATGACGCGCGTTTTACGGCCCTCTTTTCAAAGCTCATCCGCAAGCGGGTTCCGGAGGTTTCCGTCCAGGGGCGTGAAATAAACCCCGCCGCGATGGATCCATACGTCCGGCGTCACAAACCGGGCCGGCTGTTAAAACTGTTCGCCAAAATTTTTCTGGCTCCTTTTGTCCTGATCTGGGGACATAAAAGGGGAGAGCGGGCGGCACGAAGGGCGTTGTTTGAAATGAGTTGGCGATTGTTCGGTGCAAAAACGTACAGCGCCCGGGGACTTCCCGGACGTCTGTTTTATCGGCAGAGCTAGAGTGCTGCCGGATGTAAAGGTGTACGCATATGGAGGCCGATCCCCTTGTGAGTGTTGCGTTGCCGGTTTTTAACGGGGCAAGCACCTTGTCGATGGCCATCAGGTCCATCCAGCGTCAAAGCCATGTCAATTGGGAATTGCTGATCCTTGATGATGGGTCCGTTGACCAAAGTCTTGCTGTGGCTGAAAATTTCAGAGACCCCAGAATTAAAATTATGGGCGACGGGCAGCGAAAAGGGGTGTCTGTCCGGCTGAATCAGGCCATTTCACTGGCGCAAGGAAAGTATATTGCCCGCATGGATGTGGACGACATTTCGTTTCCCGATCGCCTGGCAAGGCAGGTGTCGCTCATGGAAGCACATCCCGAGGTGGATCTGACCGGATGTGCCATGCTGGTATTCAAGGCAGACGGCGACATTGTGGGCCGATACCCTGTATTCACCGAACACGAGGACATTTGCAGAAGGCCCTGGAAAGGGTTTTACTTTCCCCATCCGAGCTGGCTGGGAAAAAAGAGATGGTTTGAAAAATTCCGTTATACGCCGTCCGTGTTCCGGGCCCAGGATCAGCACCTGCTTTTCAGAAGCTATGCCACGAGCCGTTTCAGGGGTCTGGATGAGGTGCTTATAGGCTATCGGGAAGAGCCGCGCAGTTTAAAAAAAATGGCGCTGCAGAGGCTTTCGTTTTCAAATGCATTAGGTTCGACGGCCCTGGCAAACGGGGATTATTTTCTTGCTGCCAGGTTGATACTTCTGCAGATTTTAAAAGGCGGCGGTGATTTTTTGAATATCGCACTGGGGGCCGGATCGATGCGCAACCCGCTTGAGACGCCCGGCGCCCATCTGCGGGAAAAATGGTTTGAAATCTTTCACGATCTTCAGGAATAGAATGTGCGGCATAGCCGGTTTCATCAGCAAAAATAATTTCATTGCCAACAGGGATGCGCTTGGCCGGGCCGCGCTGCGCCTTTCCCACCGCGGCCCGGATGATTCAGGCTTTTTTTTTGATGAAAAGGCCGGGATCGGGCTGGCACACCGCCGGTTGTCAATTATTGACCTGAGCCGGGCCGGCCGGCAACCGATGGCCAGTGACGACAACACCATTCAGGTTGTTTTTAATGGTGAAATATACAATTTCAGACAGATTCGCGATATTTTAACAACCCGCGGCCATCAATTTAAGAGTCAAACCGACACGGAAGTTTTGCTGAAAGCCTATCTGCAATGGGGGCTCGACTGTCTGACGCGATTTGTGGGCATGTTTGCCATTGCCATCTGGGACACAAATACACAACGGCTTTTTCTGGCCAGAGATCGTCTGGGGATTAAGCCGCTGTACTATTACCTGCACGAAGGGACGTTCCTGTTTGCCTCTGAACTCAAAGCGCTGATGGCATTTAAGGTGTTTGCCAGGGACATCGATCCGGAAGCTGTCCCGCTGTTATTGCACTACCAGTACATTCCGGCCCCGGGAAGCATTTTCAGGAATACATTCAAACTTCTGCCGGCCCAGTACCTGCTTTATGACGGAACAAATCTGAATTCCGGCATCTACTGGAAGCAACCGGAAGAAAAAGAAAAAGACGATTTTATGGAAAGCGCCGGGACCGAGGAAGACCGATTACGGGAACTGGACCGGGTTATCACCCAGGCCGTATCGGACAGACTGATCAGCGACGTACCCTTGGGAGCCTTGCTCAGCGGCGGAATTGATTCCACCATGGTCGTGGCGGTGATGAAAAAAATTACCCCATCCCCACCCCGCACCTTCAGTATCGGATTTGGCGAAAAAGGTTATAACGAAGCCCCTTGGGCAGAAAGAATAGCCCGGCACCTGGGAACTGCGCATACCACACTTTACGTTACCCATCAGGATGCGCTGGACGTCATTGCCCGGCTGCCGGATATTTATGACGAACCTTTTGCAGACCCTTCGGCCATACCGACACTGCTGGTCAGCCGGATGGCGCGCTCGCAGGTGAAAGTGGCCCTTTCCGGGGACGGCGGCGACGAATTATTTTGCGGATACGTCCGATACTGGATGACCCGGACGATGGCCTTAACTTTCGGGCGCATTCCTCCGGCGCTGAAATCCTTTCTGGCCGGCCATCTTGGCAGGATTCCCGCGTCCTGGCTCGGAAAATGTTATTCCCCGTTCCAGGACGCTCTCCCCCAGCGTTTCAAGGTCGCCAATTTTCAGGAAAAATGGCAAAAGCTCTTATATGCCATGTCCCGCTCGCAGCTTCAGGACCTTTACCGGATGACGGTTTGTCTGTGGCCTGAAGAGGAACTGCCCGCTCTTGTCGGAAGGACATTGCCGGAAAGCCATTTTGAAAAAGCCTTCCGGGAAACCCGGAATCTCCCGGTGCTCTCCAGGCTGATGCAGGTCGACCAGAAGACCTATCTGCCCGATGCCATGCTGACAAAAGTGGACCGGGCCAGCATGGCCGTGGGCCTGGAAGTTCGTGTGCCGCTGTTGGACCACCGCGTCGTTGAATTTGCCTCATTGCTGCCGGAGGGCCTGAAGTATAAAAATGGAACCGGAAAATTCCTGCTGAAAAAGCTTCTGGCCAGATATGTTCCCCCCGAACTTTTCAAAAGGCCCAAAATGGGGCTCGGCGTCCCGATCGACCAATGGCTTCGCGGAGATTTAAAAGAAATTCTGCTGGATACCTTATCACCGGCCCGCATAAAAAATGAAGGGTTGTTCGATCCCGGGATGGTGCAAAACAAAATAGATGAACACTTATCAGGCCGGGTCAACCATCAGTACCGTCTGTGGGCGCTGCTCATGTGGGAATTGTGGCGCGACCGATGGCTGGGCTGATCCGCCCGCAATCCGAAGAGGAGGGAACTGATGGATTACGAAAGCTTAATGGAAGTCATCAGACAAAGAAGGACCACCCGTGTGTATCGGCCCGATGCCATCCCGGATGAGTTTGTGCTAAAAGTGATCGAAGCGGCCCGCTGGGCGCCCACCGGGGCCAACACCCAGCCCTTTGAATTTGTCATCGTAAAGGACAATGGGGTCCGGACAAAGATCAAGAAGATCTTTGAAGAGACGACCATGGTGGTGGAAAAAGTGTCTGCCAAGGCCCCGGTGCCCCGGGTATCCATACGGAATTTTCTGGAAACGGCGCCGGTCCTTATCCTTGTTCTGGGGGACCCCCGGTTTAAGCAGGCTTATCCGAGAGGAAAGCACCGGGATGAAATCTTTCATGCCAGCCTCAGCGCCGCCGTCCAAAACATGCACCTTGCCGCCACTGCCCTGGGGCTGGGGGGTTCCGTGTGGACGACGGTCTCATTTGTGGCGGCGGTGAAAATCAAGGATCTTCTCCATATCCCGCAGATTTTCACCTTAAAAACCATCATGCCCCTGGGGCGCCCGAAGGCCAGACCGGCCCCCCCGGTCAAAAGAGAACCGCTGGTGCACCAGGAACACTACGACCCGGCCGGGTTCAAAAGCGACGACCAGGTGAAAGAGGTGATCGAAAAAACCACCACCAGCAAGGGCAAACTGAGCCGGTTCCGCAGGTTGTAAGGCGGGGGGTCGGAGACTCCAGGGGTCAAGGGTAAAACCTGTTTACAGTTGCCGGTTTACAGTTTACAGTTTTTTAAACCTCCCTTTATTTCTTTTTAACCGTAAACCGTAAACTGATAGAAGGAGGCAGCGTAACACAGAAGTTGGCCTTTTTACGAAAGCGTCTCAATCAGACGGCCGGCGATGCTGTCCAGCAACAGCATGCCCTTGCGGGAAAGCGCACAGCGGCCCTGGCCGACGGCTGCGAGCCCGCTTTCCTCCAGTTCTTCAAGGGCCCGGGCGAATTTTGCAATAAAGCTGACCCCGAATTTCCTGTCAAAATCCGCCAGGCAGATGCCTTCCGTCGTTCTCAGCCCCAGGTAAATGGATTCGATCATCTGCTGTTGCTCGGTCAAGACCTCCTGTTCCCGGGCCACCCTGCCCCTTTCCATGCTGCGGATATATTCCGTAACGCTCCGGACGTTCCAGGAACGAACCGGGGCTATAAAGGAATGGGCGGAGGGCCCCAGGCCCAGATAGGGCGCAAAGGACCAGTACTTCTGATTGTGCCTCGATTTTCCTGCTTCGGCCCCTCCGGCGCCGGACCGGGCAAAGTTGGATATCTCGTACTGGACATACCCCCCGGCAGCCAGAAATTCCACGGTGGCGGTAAATAACCGGGCGCTTAAACTTTCCGATAGCGGGAAAAAGCGCTCTGCGGCCCGATCCTGTTCCATGGGCGTGCCAGGTTCATAGGTGA
Organism: Desulfobacterales bacterium; assembly: GCA_030688615.1. Taxonomy (GTDB): domain Bacteria; phylum Desulfobacterota; class Desulfobacteria; order Desulfobacterales; family JAUYIZ01; genus JAUYIZ01. The sequence goes on from JAUYIZ010000204.1 coordinate 8,338, forward strand.
GCATGTAGCAGGAAGATGGTCCGGTTCAAATTCAACGGCCTGTGCAAGGTCCCGCAGCCAGGATTTCCGGGTCTGGCCCGGGATTGCGTAAATCAAATCCAGCCCGATATTGTCAAACCCGGCCTGACGGGCCCATTCAAGGGCGGCAACCGTGTCTTTACGGGAATGGATGCGCCCGAGAAATTTTAAATTTGCCTGGTCAAACGACTGGGCCCCGATGTTGATGCGGTTAAAGCCCAGGTCCCGGTATCCCTTGAGTTTCCGTTCATCTATGGTTCCCGGATTTACTTCGATGGTAATTTCCGCTCCGGGCAGCAGGGTAAAGGAGCCAAAGGCCGCATCCATGATTATGGCCGTATCTTTTTCGGAAAGAACCGAAGGCGTGCCGCCGCCCAGGTACAGCGTATCGGCGTTCAGGATGTCCGGGCAATCGGCATATGCCCGGGGGGCAAGGAGCATCTCCTGTGTCAGGGCATGTACGAATGCCTCTCGGCAGGCAATTCCGGCAATGGAATAAAAATCGCAGTAAGGGCACTTGCGGACGCAAAAGGGGATGTGGATATAGATCCCGGCGGCCGGCTGGTTCGAGTGAAATATTTCCGGGCTCCGGCTTTCGCCGGTGTGATGGCGTTGGGAACTTTTAAGATATCTATCGATTATCGCTTTGGGCAAAAATATGTTCCGGTTGCGCAGCGCCCGAGCAATCAGGCTCAAATGTTTACTTGCTTGGCCAGGTCCATCCCCAGGTACAGCGCCTTCCTGTTTAATTCCAGGAAACCCGAAGGGATGCGCACCGTAAGAATTTTCAGAACGGATTCGGGCTTAACCAGATCCACGAGCCCGATCACCGCCCCGAGCATACAGATGTTAAACACGATGGCTTTGCCGAGTTTATCCATCACTTCCCGGTACATGGGCAGTTCCACCTGGCGGGCATCGGCCTTTCTTTCGGTTTTGACAAACCGGCTGTCGGTAATCAGGAGCCCGCCGGGCCGGATGATGGCATAAAACTTATTGTAGGCGCTCTGGGTCAGACAGACCAGCACATTGGGTTCCATGACCTTGGGATAATGAATTTCCGAGTCGGAGATGATAACGTCGCTCCTTGTCGCGCCGCCCCTTGCCTCCGGGCCGTACACCTGGGACTGGACCGCGGTCAATCCCTCATGGAGCACGGCCGCCTCGGCAAGGATGATCGCCGATGTAATCACCCCCTGCCCCCCGGAACCTGAAAATACCATCCTGCATCTTTCCATAATCATCAACCTTTCATTGCCATCTCAATGATCCTGTCATATTCATCGCAGTATTCCGGCCTGTCTTCCTGGATAAAAATGCCCCGTTCGATGAGGGCGGGATTTTCCTTTTTGGCTTTCGACCCGATGGGAGTGGTGTTGTTTTTATAGCCCTCCATCATGTCGGATGCGCTGCCGGCCCGGTTTTTCCGTCCAAAATAAGTGGGACACTGGGAAAGGACCTCCACCACGGAAAACCCTTTGTGCAGGATGGCTTTTTGGATCACATCCACCATCTGCTGGGCATGATAGGTCGTGGTGCGGGCCGCAAAGGAAGCGCCGGCGGCCATGGCGAGTTTTATCACATCAAAATCCGGGTCAATATTCAAATACGGGGCCGTGGTGGCAAGCGTGCCGTATCCGGACAGGGGGGAATACTGACCGCCGGTCATCCCGTAAATCCGATTGTTCATAATGATTGCAGTCATATCGATATTGCGCCGGGCCGCATGGATAAAATGATTCCCGCCGATAGCCAGCCCATCCCCGTCGCCCATGGGAACGATCAGATTCAGTTCGGGACGGCTCATTTTGACTCCCGTGGCAAAAGCCAGGGCGCGGCCATGGATGGTATGCAGGGAGTGAAAATCAACATATCCCGAAATTCTCGCAGAACACCCGATGCCCGATACCATGACAATATCGTTTTTACTCATGCCGAGATTTTCTATGGCTCTCAACATGCTGTTTAATACAATGCCATGACCGCATCCCCCGCACCACAGGTGAGGGAAAAACCTTTCTCTGATATAATCTTTTATCGCCATAGCTCACACACCCTTTCCCCGGACGACCCGCATGATATTACGGATATCCATCGGAGTAATCGTCACGCCGTCAACCCGGTTGGCCAAAAATACCTTGTCGGGATTGTCCACCGCCGTAAGGACCTCACGAACGATCTGGCCCATATTCATCTCCACTACAATGACATATTTTGCGTTGGCACATTTTTCCCGGACCAGAAGTTCAGGAAAAGGCCAGAGCGTTTGCAGCTCCAGGAGCCCGATTTTCTCATTCCGGGCATTAAGATATTCCACCACATGAAGGGCGGATCGCGCGGCAGAGCCGTATGAAACAAGTATGACTTCCGCATCCACCATGTAATGCTCCTTGCATCGCGTGATCTGGTCCACGTTGTTATAAATCTTATCCTGCAGATGCCGCAGAAGCCCGGTGATGACCGTCGGGTTCTCGGACGGGAACCCCCACATGTCGTGGAACAGGCCGGTTACGTTGTATCGATGCACGCCGCCAAAGTCAGACATGGGCAGACGGCCGTCCTCCCGGGGAAGGTAAGGGTGGTAGTTCACGCCGCTTTTCACGGACGTTCTCAATCTTTCCACCAGGGGGATCTCTCCTTCTTCCGGGATGAACAGACGCTCGCGCATATGGCCCACAGCTTCATCAAACAGGAGGATCACCGGCGTCCGGTAGGTTTCGGCGATATTAAACGCGTCCACGGTGATTGAAAAAACGTCCTGAATAGTGGAGGCGGTCATGGCGACAATGGCATGATCCCCATGGGTTCCCCATCGGGCTTGGTTCACGTCTCCCTGGGCCGCATGTGTGGGAACACCGGTCGAAGGGCCACCCCGCTGAACATTGGCGATAACACAGGGAATTTCAGCCATAATCGCATATCCCAAAGATTCCTGCATCAGAGAAAACCCGGGACCGCTGGTGGCTGTCATGACCTTGTTGCCGGTGAGGGATGCACCGATGATCGCGCATAAGGATGAAATTTCGTCTTCCATCTGAATGAATTTACCCCGCTTTTGGGGCAACCGGAAAGACAGCTGTTCGGCAATCTCCGTTGACGGGGTTATGGGGTAACCGGCAAAAAAATTGAGCCCGGCATACAAGGCCCCCTCCACGCAGGCTTCATTGCCCTGGACGAATTTGATGTTTTTATTCATAATATATCCTTATACACAGGTCTCATGCGGTGAGAACTTCCACGGCAAGATCCGGGCACCTGAATTCACAGAGCCGGCAGGCAATACAGTCCGAAAGCCGCACGGCAACCACCTTTTCGGCATCATCAAGTTCAAGAACGTTGCCCGGGCAAAAATGCACGCATATGCCGCACCCCTTGCACCAGTCTCTATTGATTATATGTTCCTTCAGTTTTGGTTTTGCCATATTGACACCTTAATTATAATAATTTATGGTCCCTGGGCAAATTTCACCCGCCAGGTTTTATCCCCCTTTTTCAGGGACACATCATTTAGACGAATCCCGAACACGTAGGCCCCGTCAATATACGCTCCTTCATGCACCACCTTTCCGTTGATGACGGCAATGCGTTTTTCCGGAATGTTGGACCAGGCGATGGCCTGGATCTCAAACCCGGGTTCGGGGGAGCCTTCCACAATCGTGAACGTATCCCATCTCACCGAACTTTGCCCTGCAACGGCAGGTGGAATCATGGCCGGTTCTTTTCGGGCAGTCATTGCCCCGCTCCCGTCGGCAACCGAGGGGGGGCGGGGCGGGGCAGCCGGCTTTGGGAAAGACACCGGCGCCGCAGCACTTGGTGCCGTGACGGGCTTAACTTGTGAAGCGACCGGAGGCCTTTTCCTTTCAGCAGGTTCCAGCTTTGCAAGGGTTCCGGCGGCCGGCCCGGTCCCGACGGGAGCAGAGATCCTTGCGGCCCGGTCCGTCCCATAATTAAAAAAAAGCCACCCGCCGAAAAACAGCAGCGGCGCCGCCAGGAGGATATAAAACATTCTGTGGCGCAAACCCAGGCCCCTTGCCGTATTGGCAAACGTCTGCTTCATTTGGACCTTCCGGTGCAAGGGCTTTAACATTTTCTCTTCCGGCAGGTTGTTTTCAAGCTTTTTCAAAGCCTTTAATATGGAGCTCAATGGTCGGCCGCCCTTTGGGTGATATAGGGAATTTTAAACGATTTTATTTCATTATAAAGAACAATCTTGGTCCGGGAGCCCACGATCCCGTCCGGTACGATGCCGTGTTTTTCCTGGATCTCCATAACAGCTTCCCTGGCCGGACCGTCATAACCGGGACTGACATGAATGCCCTTGAATCCGATATCCCGCAGCAGCATTTTCAGGGTGATCGCCGAATCTTTTGACATGACGCCGGGCGCCGCATCCACAAGGTCGAAGTAGTTTTTCCAGAATATATGCCCGGCGCCGGTCCAGAAGTTCATAAGTTCATTGATTTGCACCTCAACGGAATCCTCTGCGGCGCCGCCCGTGAGGGTTATCTTGCCGTCCGACAGCGTGCGCAGGGAAACATATTTCGGCGTGAGGATATTTGACGTATAACATTCTATAATTAAAGGAAGATTTAACTTTTTGACCAATTCCAGATCATTGGGGATCGTATGGCTGGAAAAACCGTTCTGTTTTGCCGCGAGCCTGAAAAAGTCTCGATCTTTTTCCATGTTTTCAAAGTGTGACTGAATGACCGCTTCATTTCCCCACAGTTTCAGAATCGTCCTGAGCGCGGCCTCCCTGGAGCTGCGTGCGTCAATGTGCTGTAAAAATTCTTCCAGGCCGGCAAAAGACCTCGAACCGGCAGCGGATTTCGCGGCCTCCGGTGTGGACACAGGCTGCCGCTGCTCCGGCGCCGTTTCAACCGCCACCGCCCCTTTACGAGGTTCCGGCGCTGGAACCGTCCCGGGCATTTTCGCAGGCATCCTTGCGGCAACCCTGGTTTCCTTAATATCAAATTCCTTGGATAAAACCGTCAGGTCCAGCAGACCGAATTGGTACACAATAAAAACAGCCAGAGCCGCCGCCAGAAGGGAAAGCGTTAACAGCGGCGCGTTTTCCTGCCGGCCCCCGTAACGCCGGTCATACCCTCTCCCGGTAAGCTCTCTGATAGCAGACCGGGCCATCCTGGCCTTTATGGCGCGGCTGTCAAGGCTGAAAGCCACCAGAAGCGTACGGTCAGACGCGATGTTGACCAGGCGGGGGATCCCGCTGGAATATCTGTAAATGGCCCGCATGGCAGCACGGGAAAACTTGACGCCCCCTTTTTGGGAAGCCAGATCAATCCGATGTTGAATGTAACCTCTGGTTTCATTATAGGTCAGGGGCTTCAGGAAGGAACTTAAGGTAATCCTCTGCCCCAGCTGCCTGAGTTCATGGGAATCGAGCATCTCGGCCAGTTCCGGCTGTCCTACCAGAATAATCTGCAACAGTTTATCCTTGCTGGTTTCCAGGTTGGAAAGCAGTCTGATCTGCTCCAAAACGTCTTTTGTGAGGTTCTGGGCTTCGTCAATCAGCAGGATGGCTTTTTTTCTCTGGGCTTTCCGTTCGATCAGAAAGGAATTCAAGGTGTCAATTAATCCCTTGATGCTGCCGGCGCCGGAATCGATGCCGAACTCATCATTGATGGCCTTTAAAAGCTGCAAAGCGTCCAGTTTGGGATTGAAAATATATGCCACCTCTATTTCTTCTTCGATTTTTTCCAGCAGCGCCCGGCAGAGGGTGGTTTTACCGGTTCCCACTTCCCCGATGATTTCCACAAATCCATCCCCCTGGGATATGGCATAGGTCAGATGGGCCATGGCTTCTTCATGGCTTTTACTCAAAAAAAAGAAAGCCGGGTCGGGTACCAGTCTGAAAGGTCTTTCCTTGAAACCGAAAAAATTATTGTACATGATATATCAGCTTTGATTTATTTCATAAAACATTTATAAAATATCAATAACGTGTAAAATTTTGGGTAAGGGGGCAAATATTATTAAGGAAACATGACAAAAAATGACGGGCATGTCAAGGTTAAACGGTATCCACAATTCCGACATTGCTGTAGATGGAAGGGTTTTTTGATCGGCTATTGCCTCAAAAATCATGAGTGCAAAGCGACCTCATAGTCGTTGCCTGCCGATCGTGTTTATTATTTCAAGCAATTGCTCCATCTTGACTGGTTTCTGAAGAAAATAATCCGCTGCAAGGACGTTGTTCGGCTTTTGTTTGAATGTTTTCACCTTGCTCGCATTTCCAGAATAGGGAATAATCGCAAGCAAAGGGAATTCCACCTTGATTTTTTCGATGAGATCACAGCCGTTTATCATAGGCATCATGATATCTAATAAAACAATATCGACTTCGGGATGCCCTTTCAAGTATTCCACAACACTTTCGGGTTTTATTTCTATTTCTTCCGCCATATTCTGGACTTCAATATAGTGCATTCTGAGCAGACCCAAAATCTCAGCATCATCATCCAAGCACAGAATTGAGGGGCTGATGCGCAGTTTTTTTTTGCCGTCAACTGGAAGATACAAGGTAAAGCGGGTTCCAAGCCCCGGCCGGGAGAGCACGCCTATGATTCCATTGTGTTCCCGGATCAGGCTATATGATACGGAAAGACCCAATCCCGTACCGCCGGCATCGCGCCAGGTGGTGAAAAATGGCTCAAAGATGTGCTCAATCACTTTTGCTTCCATGCCTATGCCGTTGTCTTCGATCTCGATCAAAACCGATCCGAGCCTAGCAACGTGTCGGGTACGTATCGAAAGTTTTCCCTTGTTCTTTTCAGGAACGGCTTGAATCGCGTTAATGATAAGATTGACCATCACTTGCTCAAGTTTCTGAAAGTACCCTTGAATTATCGGTAAATTGGGGTCTAATTTCATTTTTACTTCGCCCACGGATTTTCTCACTTGCGCCCCGACAATTTCCAGTGTTTTTTCAATCACTGCATTAACATCAATCGGTTTGACCTTGAGGTTTTGATCTAAACGGACAAAAGCCTTCAGGTTGGAGACAATTTTATTAATTCGATCCGAACCGATCTTGATTTCCTGTATTGATTCTCGCATGTCCCGACACAGTTCTGCAATGTGGAAACCGGAGATTTGTCGCTCCGAATGAGCAGTGGCATAATCTGAAACCAGCGGTTCAAACATCTGCCACGTTTCTTCCAGGATAGGCACATTGTGAGTGATGAAACCATTCGGGTTGTTTATTTCATGCGCCACACCTGCGACCATCTGACCCAGGGCAACCATCTTTTCCTGATGGGCTATCTGTGTCTGAGCTTCTTTGAGTCTATGCGTTCGTTCCTGGACGATCTCTTCCAGATGTTCGGTATAGGTCTTCAGATCATCCTCTAATTTTCTTTGGTGGCTGATGTCAATGATATATTCGACGAATCCGACCGTAATATTCTCGGCATCCTGTACCGGATAGGCATGAATCCAGAGAACATGCTTTTCACCATTTTTCAGCATGATCTCTCTTTCCAGATTCTCAGGCTTGCCGGTCTTCATGGCCACTTTACCAGGACATTCCATGCAAATATCCTGCTCCTGTCCAAAGAGTTCAAAACATCGGCCTCCTTTGGCAAGGGACGATCCGGTAACGTTTTTCATTAGATCATTGTATGCATGGTTGGCCTGAATGATCTCGTAGTCGCTGGATATGTATGCAATCCCGGCGGTGATCCCATTGAAGATGGAGACCAGGGTGTTTCTGGCCATGATCAATTGCCTTTCCTTTTCAGCAAGGGATTGGGCCATCTGGTTGAAGGATTCACCCAACTCTTCTACTTCATCTCCAATCGCGATTTCTACACGACGGCTCAGATCTCCTTGGGCCATGTGCCTTGTCGTTTGAATCAACTTCTTTAAGGAACCCCTCATGCGGCGTTCCAGAAAATATGTCAAAAGCAATCCGGATAGAATCGTACCAATAAAAATAGGGATTCCCCAGTATGTAATCCGCGCCAAACGCCGGTTAACTTCTACTGTATTGATGATCATGTGGATTTGGCCCATATCCATGCCTTCATGAACAATGGGCCGTTTCATAAAAAAGACGAAATAAAAGACATACAAAGTCAAAAAGACATAGGTGAGGAAAATGGAGGCGATCGCTTTTTGGCGCAGGGTGACCCTGTGCTTTTTATAGGTATTTATTATCTTCATTTAGGGTGTAATGTTTCGACATAGCTCACAATATACTCAATTTCTTCATCTGAGATATTGTTCTTCCATGGAGGACATAGCTTTGATTTGTTTTGGGCCCCGGATCCATATTTAACGGTCTTAAAGATGGTACTTGATTGCGCTGCGGTTAATTTGGTGAGATCTGCCGGGGCTATATTCAAAGCACTTCCCCAATATATACCATCACCCGTACCGCTCTCGCCATGGCACGGGGAGCATAAATGCAGAAAAAGCCGCTTCCCTTCCTTGACGGCAAATTGATGGATTGCCTTTTTTACAGCCGGAACATCACCTTCGCTTGATGAACATCCGATGAAACTTATTACCCAAACAAGCAAGATTACACTCATCTGCATTCTCAAGCTGAATATTTTCATAATTGCTTACTTCTTCAAACTCATCAAAAACTTCGTTATTTTCAAAACCGCCGGATCGCCCAGATTATAACTGGGCTCCACGGCGCCGGGGACCATTCTTTGAGGATCCTTTACATGCATGAAGATATATCCAGGGCGAAGCCGACTGCCCACATGGGTAAGATTCGGCCCCACACCTCCCCCGGCAGCCCCGATTTGATGACAAGCCTGGCAGCCTTTTTCCATGTAAAGCGCCCGGCCCTCGGCAGCATTGACATCTTCCAGCCTGATTTTCATTTCATATTCATCAGGAATATCGCTGGAAACGAGAACATTGGTAATATAATTGACAATAACAGCAATCTCATCATCAGAAAGATGGCCTCTGATCATCCCGATACTGCCACCAAGTTTAAACTTGGGCATCTGTTGGAGCATGGGGCGGATAATGTCAGGATTCTTTAAAAAATCTCTTAGCCACGCTATTTGAACCTTGTCCCCCTCAATACTCAAATCCGGCGCGAAACCGCCGCCAACACCCTTGATTGTGTGGCAGGTCAGACACTTTAGCTCATTTTCAATCTTTGAAAAATCACCTGTAGGCTTATAATCCGATGGTATGTCCCGGACCTTATACTTCAACGGGACCTCCTCAGCCGTAAAGCCAAGGAGCATTATTACAAGAGAATCAATCTCTTTTTCATCAAAACCGAAATTCGGCATCAATAATCCATCTCTGAAAATCCTTGGTGATTTCAGCTTCATCCTTAAATAAGATTCCCTGTTCTTCACCTCACCGGCGATCCTGCCCCGATCAAATCTATCAAAGGGCTTTGTTCCAATAGATGAGATATCTGCGCCGATCTTATTAACCACATCCTTCTTTTTCAGGTAGGGTCCTATCTTAACCGCTTTCTCCATCCCTTTAATGTCATGACACCCAAAACAGCCATATTTCTCAATAAGACGGGCGCCGGCCTTTATCTGCTGCTCGCCAATGCGCTCTTTCTTTTTCAGTTTTTTATCCTCTATGTCATAATCAATAAACTCACCCATTATATATTCCGCTAATGCATCGATCTCCCCATCTGTAAATCTAAATCTGGGCATGCGGGTTTTTGGGAAATAATTCTGCGGGTCCTTAAACCACTTCTTGAGCCATTCGATCCTGACTTTGCTTCCTACCCTTGTTAAATCCGGTGCATAGATATCCTTAAATGCGCCCCCCTTGTTCTTGGCAGGATGACAGATACTGCATCTGGCCTCGCTAAATATAATCTTCCCCTTATCAGAAAGATTCCAATCAGGATCTTTTGCCGGCGCATCATCACGATAATCGGAATTTAGCTTAAAGAGATAATCTGCAATTGCCCCGCTCTCCTCGTCACTCAGGCCAAATTTTGGCATCCGTGCGGTTGGAAAAACACTTTTAGGATCCTTTATCCAGTTCTTCACCCAGGTGTAATTTACTTTTGTAGCCAAGCCGGAAAGAACCGGCCCAATCTTTGGCGTATCCTCATATCCGGCAATCTTGTGGCAGCCGTAGCATCCCTTGCGCTCAAGTGTCTTTATCCCAAATGAAAGGCCCTCCGCACCTCTCAACGCCTTTACATTTTCATGGCACACCAGACAGCTTGCTTGCACATTATTGCCTCTTAACATCGGGTGATCCCAATGTTTTACGTCTCCATGTCCCTTGCTTGCTGATGATGTCGCCCGGCCCTGTCCCCTGTGACAGGACGTGCATCCAAATTCTGAAATCGCATGCCTACCTAAAAAAAGCTCTTTTCCCGGATGCGCGGTAAAAGGTTCGTTGGAGGAAACCTTTTGGGTTTCATCAATACCGATATGACATGATTGGCACCTGTCCGTTCGTTCAAGGTCAGATAGGTGAATCTGTTTAATCTCAATCTTTTTAGTTGAAAAAAAAGCGCCCCGATTTTTTAGATTATCCATATCCGCCGTATAGTCATTAAGCTTTCTTTTCAGTTGATCAAGCGGAACGGTCGCCTTGGTAAGTATTGCCTTATAAGTCCCCCTGTTTGATTCAAGCTGCCTTATTTTTTTATCCAATATGGCAATCTCTCCTTCAAGTCCTGCCAGTCTTTTTTTCTCCTTTTCCTTACCATATTTAATGTAATTATATTCCGCCTCGAGGTACCTTGCGCGAACCATCTGAAATTCATGACGAACCCGCTTAAGTTCGTCAGCGACACCCTCCAATTCCTTTTTGGTTTTTTTATATTCTGCTTGTAGTGCCGGCGACCCAAAATCCGCTTTTGCTTTCTCAAGCGCGCTTTTAAGACTTTTATATTCCTTCTGGACATGTGCGCTTGAAAATTCTGCAGTTCGATGCCCGAGCTGATCTTTGAGCTGCTCGACTACCAGCTTATAGTATTTTTTTTGGTAATCCTTCCACGGGCGAAGGTTTTTAGTCTCCCAGCCAATTAACCATATGAAAGTGATGATCAAAAACAGAACAGCTATAAAGAAATGTAGCGCGTAAGATCTTTCCTCTTCCGTCTTTTTCATATGTTGAACCATGGGGTCACCCAAATATATTTAATATGGAAGAGCAATCGAAGGAATATTTTAACAGGCAACCCAATCATAATCAGCAGCAGCCCTGAAACGATGAGATATCGTACCGGGCCAAGCGCTTTAAGGAATTTGCCGCCATGTCTCTGCATGTAAATATACGGAAGGACAACACCAACAGTGAAATATCCGAGGATCACAAATCCCCCCATAAGAAATCCGGCCAGAGAACGCGAGTCAATACTAAAGACCTGCGGCAAGTCCACATTGATCTCGGCTGTGACAACATGAGGGTCCCACTCCTGCCAGGGCCAGAACCATACCCAGCCGGGCCCCCGCATAAAAACCCCAATAACGATTAATGATATCCACAGTACAAGAAAGCCAAAACAGAAGGTTGATATGGCAAATTTCCGCTCATGCCATGTATAGTATCCACTTCCTTTGGGATTCACATCGATATAGGGGATAATGCACAGGCCGATTACGATGAGAGTGGGCAGAAGCACACCTGCTATCCACGGATCGAAATAGACCAGTATCTCCTGCAGCCCCAAGAAATACCAGGGCGCCTTTGCAGGATTAGGTGTACGGGTAGGCGTGGCGAATTCCTCGAGAGGCGCATCAAGCACAACAGACCACATGTTCAGAAGCACCACTACAATTATTGCTACCAGGAACTCCTTGCGCACAAGGTAAGGCCAGGTGGGTATTTTATCCTCGACATCAGCCTTCTGTTGAGCCGATACCCCCTCGGCCGCCTCCCTATTTCTTCTTCTGTCCCCGGAGATAGCATAATAAAAGGCTAAAATGGTGAAAAACAACACCATTATCATCATGACTACGATGGCGACATTATCCGGTTTGCTTATGATCTCGATAAAATTTTTCATTGGGGGCCTGATATTCCTCCGTCTTTTCTTATGCGCCAGAAATGTACGATTATTAAGAAAGAAGCAATGAGAGGAAGTCCAATGCAGTGCCATATATAGGCACGCAGCAAAGCGTTACTATCCACTGTGGACCCGCCAAGCAATGCGAACCTGACGTCATTATATGCCGTCAGACCCAACTGCGGACCAAAGGGACCTTCATGTCCGAGAAAGGGCGTTGCACGGGCCATGTTGGTCCCGACCGTAATGGCCCAAAATCCCAGTTGGTCCCATGGCAGGAGATAGCCGGTGAAGCTCAGAAGCAGGGTAAGCACCAGAAGCATCACCCCAATAACCCAGTTAAACTCCCTGGGGGGCTTGTAGGATCCTGTCATAAACACCCTGAACATATGCAGCATAACCGTTATGACCATAAGGTGTGCCGCCCATCTGTGGATGTTTCGCAGGTACAGCCCAAAGGGAACGGTAAACTCCAGGTCCTTCATGTCCAGATATGCGTCACGGGTATTGGGGTGATAATAAAACATAAGCAAGATGCCGGAGATGGTAAGGATCAGGAAAAGCAGAAATGTTATCCCTCCCATCCCCCAGGTGAACCCAAGCTTTACCGCACCGCGACTGATCCTCACAGGATGAAGATGCAAAAATACATTGCCGCGGATAGCAAGCACCCTCTCCTTCGGAGTATCCCCATAGCTTCTACGAAAGATGGATTTGCCAACCGGAGTTTGCCTGAACTTATCAAAAAATTTTTTTATCATAATAAGCCCTCCGATCACACAGATCCTGAGCAGATTTATTCCAAATTAAAATCATACCTTCAAGATGCTGTCAGGGTAAAGTTCATCCGGGTCTTGGCCGGGGACACTTTTATAAATAACACTCTTATCAATAATAATATGTCCATCATCTCCAAGGGTTATCTTGTATCTATCCAGTGGCCGCGGCGCAGGACCTTCAATATTAATGCCATTTCTCAGAAATCCGCTCCCATGACACGGGCATTTAAACTTATTCCTGGACGCTATCCAATTGGGCGTGCATCCAAGATGGGTGCAAACCGTGCTCAGGACAAACAATCTATTTTCATCATCTCTTACAATCCACACGCCATATTTGTTCTTAAACCTGGTATCAACCGTTCCCGGTGGAAACTCTGAAGGCTTATCCACCTTAAACCTTGCCGGGGGCTCAAACAGAACCCTTGGGAAAAAAAACCTGGTAAGGGCAAGGGCGCTTCCCAGAAACAATGCGGCTATACCACCCCAGGCAGCCTTTAAAAAAAATCTTCTCCGGGAATCTTTTTTCGGTTCGTTTTGCGCTTGCTTTTTTTCTTTCTCATCCATTATCACCTCAATTGAATTTTTATCTCTGTTGTTTCGCCGGCTTTAACAGTGACCTTCTCTTGATAGGGTCGTTTTTCCTCATGCCATGTCTTAAGCGAATACTGACCGGGTGGAATGTTGTTTATTGTAAACCTTCCGTCATTTCCGGTCTTGCTGAAATATGGATTAGACAATACAATGATAAATGCAGACATCTCAGTATGAACATTACACAGTAAAGCGACCTTGCCTGCTTTATCGAAAGTCTGTTGTTTTATGGTATCTTTACCATATGTACCGAGGTTGAATTTCTTCGGTTTTGACGGTGAAAAAACATTATGCAGCACGGTATCGCTGTTGGCAAATTCAACGGTTGTGCCGACAAGTACAGGAAGGACATGCGGTATGAAAATAAGGTTCTTCTGATCTATCCTGAGATTGTTTGCCGGGGGTTTAAATGCGCCGGGAACATCTTCAAGATAAAGGACAACATCTGCAAACCGTCGTTCACGAAATATCTTGACTTCACCACGAATAGTGCCCGTATTTTCATCTGCAAAAGCCGGTAATGCAATTAAAACAGCAACTATCAGAAAAAATATATTTTTAATCATTGTTTTCCTTTATTGTTTTAGATTTGGTATATGGGCAAAAATAACAAACGGGGAAAGGAGCGCCACCAGGGCGCTCCCATTTCCCAACTGCAAAGCGCTTTACTGAACAAATTCGTCGATTCGGCGGAAGCGCCCGATCCTGAGATCTACGCCGCATTACCTAGAAAGCAAACATAATATTTAGCTTCGCTGTATCGTTGCCATCTTTGTCCTCCAGGTAGGTGTAATACTCCAAATTCCATCTAATATTGGCCCGCTGAAGAACGGTGAGATTGGCTACAACCGCTTCTACATCCTTATTCGACGTATTGTCATCAAAAGACTTTTGTTCATAGCGAACATTAGCGATCAGCCATGGGAAGAATAGGTACTGTAAATCAACATTAAAGGCGGTGCTCTTTATATCCTTCCCTGCCGCCACCTCATCATTTCCAAAGACGACCGCACCTTCTATAGCAAGCCTGGAGTAACTTAACCTAAGGTCGGCTCCGAAACGGGTGTAATTTTCCTCAGTCGTCGCATTATTAGCACTGGGATAGCCAAAATAACCGAAGGTGCCCAACGTAATCGAGTCGTCCCTCCAATTATCCTTCTGAACCAACTCCCCTTTAGGTATTCCACCGCTTCCATCAAGCCCCATTCCTCCAAGCTTAAAACCAACGCGATAAAACAAATCTTTAGCATCATTGCTATCCGTGTTATCTCCGCCGCCATTGACAGCACCGAAAGCATATTCAAACCGGCTACCTAAAATCCCATTGAATTCCACACCGGACTGTTTAGTGCGAAGACTTTTATCAGCTCCCCCGCCGGCAACTGTATAATCAAAGGACATTGCGTGAGACGGGGTCAGCCGGTTGTCGTCTTTAAGCCCACGCGCGGCTCCGGTTTCAAACCTGCCGATTTTAAAGTTGAGCATACCCGGCGTGCTGCCAAGAAGGTCATTGAATTGAATATACATCGCTCCAAGCTTGTCTTTATCATTTGCAAATGACTTTTCATACAATATCCATTCGGCAAAAAATGAAATCCTTTCTCCCCAATTGCCACCAAAAAGCATCTCAAGTTCGTGAGGTGCATCAAAGTATGTGGCGCCTTCACTACTAGAAGCATCTTCTTTCCAAACAACTCTCTGGTGTCCGTAGAAACTGATCGGCACCGTTGCCGGAAGTAATCCCGGCCAAATTGCTTCCGGCCACACCTCTTTCCATGCCTCTGCACCCAGGGCAACGGGTTCTTCTTTTACAAATGCTTTGTCGCCGCCAGGCATCCGAAATCCAAGACGTCTGAAAGCATCCCCAAAGGCGTTTCTTTGGGGGATCGCAGTATGGCAAGTGCTGCACGATGTCTTGTATTTTCTGGCAAAGGTGGGTATAGCTTCGGCATTGCCGGAGAAAAACCCCACAAAAACCAGAGAGATTATCAATAAAAATACACATAGCATTACTTTTTTCATCTGTGATTCCTCCTTATCACTTATTATTCCTTTCTTTTTTTTAGTTCTAATAAGTTTCATTATCAATTTCCACAATAATTCTAACGCACTGCAACTAAAATGCTTTTCGGATGTCACCTCCTTTCTTTGGCTTTGATTGAGCTGAAACCTAAATAAGTATTATGAGGTATTGCCTGGCACATTAGGGGAATCTAGCAAAAACCGTGCCTTAGGTGACATGAGGGCAAATTTTGTTTTAACTAACTGTAATTACATTATTTTTATAAGATGAGCAAAGAGAATAGAAAGCAAAGGAAGGCGACAAAAAGGCCGCGGCGAGTAACCACGGAGAGGATATGCTGAGTTAGATAAGACCATAGCCTATTGATATGATAATATATATCGTCATAACGCCATTTATGTCGCGCATGTGTGACCTAAATGTCACCAAGGAAGGCATAGGGGGTCATGCTTTACGCCGAGGCGCGGGGGTCTCATACAAATCGGCAGCAGTTAGTCCTGCGTTTCACCTCGATCGAGTCGTAAGAATGGCAACACGCCTTGTGCGGTTTCAATGGGCTCCAGCGTAATGGTTGATCCCCTTTTGATTGCTACGTCGGGTTTATCTTGTAAGCGGCGAATCCAACCGCTGTCTCCGGGAAGTTCCCATTTTAACTTGTATGATCCCTCAGGAAGATTGTTGAACCGGTATTTGCCGTCTTTATCGGTAAGGGTCTTGTATTCTTCTTCTTTGACTTCCAAATACATACCAAAAGTTTTTTTCATCCGGACAAGCTTGACCTTGCAGCTCTGTATTCCCTTGCCCCTTAGAAGGATGACACCTTCGGCGTTTCCAACTCTATCTGACCTGGATTGTGATTTTGGTTGAGGTTGTGAGTCTAATTGGGTCAGAATTTCCTTGTCAATTTCATTTTTCATTTTGTTGGAAATGACCGGCGCCGGAGTTTTGGCCGGGGGCCCCACGACTTCTGGAGTTTCAGCGGCTTGTTGGACGCGTAACTCGGCCAGGATTTCCTGCTTTAATTTTTCCCTGTCCTGTAATTCCGCCATGATTTCGCGCCGGATCTCTTCTTTCATACGATCCCTTGCGATATTGCTGCTCATGCAGCCGTTAATTGCTAAGACACAAAAAAGCAGCCATCCAAATTTAAAATATTTCATTGTTCCTTTCTCCTTAGGGTTAAATAAATTGCTTTTTCCCTTCTTACAACCTACTCAACAATCAGTGTTCCTCTCATTTGCATATGATAATCACTACACCACACCGAACAGTAAAAAGGATATTTTCCCGCTTCATCAATGGTAAAGGTAACCTTTTCAAGCTCTCCGGCCTTGATTTCCTTCACCCGGATGCCCAATAGCGGTACAATAAAACCATGTGATGTTACGTCCACATTCCTGATCATTAGCGTTATTTCTTTGCCTTTTTTGATCTTGATAGTTTGTGGAGAAAAATTGCCTTTTTCAGGCGCTTGCGCGCTGAGTTGAACCGTGTTGGCTTGCTTTAAAATTGATTGGTGAGAAAAAGCCGCCCAAACGATGACTATCGGACAAATGATAACCAGCAATACGGCAATAATCTCCTGTTTAGGCATCATAGGCTAACCCACAAATAACCGGATAAAAAATATATGGATGCCGATCAAAAAGATCAGCATGGGGATCCAGCCTCTCTTTGCTTGAGCCGGTGTGGCGTATGTCTGTAAGGAAAACTTAAAACCATATTCTAAAGAGAACAGCAACCCTATGATAATCACAAATATCTGAAAATAACTTGTCGCTCCGGTAAAAAAAGGAGTCCATGGAAAGCTTGCCGTGCCGAACAGATCCCACCCCCATGCAAAAGGGTCGGAGAGAATATGCAGAATATAGCTTCCATTAGGCAGAATGATGCCAATGCTGAAAGCCGCCCATATCGCCACTCCGACGGCAACAAGGCAATAAGAAAAATTAACAAATACTTCCTTGAGTTTAACTCCTTTATCTCCGCTTAATTTCTTGGATAAAAAAGCGAATAAACAGAATAACGCAGGAATAATCAAAAAGTCTACTAAAGCAGCTTCAGCGATATAGGTAAAATATCCTCCAAGCGATGTGGCCCTTAACATATCCTTGAATTGGCCGGAGGTTCCCTGGAAAGCATAATAAAATACGAAGAAAATCCCGATCATTGTTAAGGCCTTAAATGCCTCATCAGTACTCCGTCTTTGATACAGCTCATCAGTCGACCTGCGCGCAGACATAAAGTCTGTGCCAAAAGGCCTCAGGTTAAAAGCCATGTTATCATGGGGGCATGTCTTAAAACACTCTAAACACATCCCGCAATACGTATTGCGGTTCATATCATAAGGCAGTTCCATCCAGGGGCAACCATAGCCCTTTTCATTGCCCACCAAACAAGTCTTAGGTTTGTGCTTTTGACAGATATCCGGATTTTTCACACGAACTTCACAAAGAGAAAAATTGGCATATAGCCCCTGAAAACCGCTTACCGGACATATGAAGAGACAGAAAGATCTTTTCCCATATACCAGCGCAATGATGGTCGCTGTCCCAAAGATTATCGAGAGGAAGATAAATGTTGCAAATGGCCTGACGGTAAAGAAGCCGGAAAACCAGGTCGAGATAAAAAACAGAATAACCAATGACCATAGATTGCGCATCCTGCCAGGCCATCTTTTATTTAATCCCCGTGACTTCTGCCTTCCAACGCTGATTAGTTTTCCGCGCTGAAACCAATCGCCAAAAAGGGGAAATGGGCATACCATGCACCAAAACCGCCCAATGAACGGAACCATAAATAGCATCAGGAGAACCCACCAGAGAATCCAGACGATCATGATGCCGAAATTATAATTGCCGGCCGAAGAAAAACCGCCGACAAAAGCTGCCAAGAGGATGATAGTAAACACAATAATATTAATCAGGATGGCTATGAAGGGAAACCAGCGGCTCTTAAATAGAGCGCGGACGGGTTTGAATCTGGTTAACTCAAATCTCCAACTGAGTGGAATGACCCAAAAGAGCTTATCCCGGGGACTGCCTTTTCCTTTCAGGGTGAGTACCAATGAACCGATTCCAAGTATAACGACCAGGAATATTCCGGAATAGTAGTTCCAATTGGGTAAGACTCTCAGATACCCCACCATGTATGGATGAAACTCACCGCACGTTTTTGAACAACGAAAAGTAAACCTTCCTGTTTTGTCTGCTTCGATGGTAACCTTTTTCCACTCACCGGGATGAACATGAACTTCGGTGCCGTACCCATCCAGAAAGAATCCATGGGTGACATCCATACTGATGAGTTTCAGATCAATTCGGTCACCTTTATTGACGGTAATAACACTCGGAGAATAGGAATATCTTTTTGCCCTTAATTCTATACTTCTTTCTTTGCCGGTAGAACCTTGCGAATTAGCGCACAAAAAGAAACTTGCGCACAATGTGATCACTGCCAATACAAGCAGGGACTTTTTCATTATCTTTACTCCAGGATTAACGTCCGTAAAATGGCGATGGATTTTCTTGAAAAAGTCTCTAATTTTTCTCCATCCCAAACCGCAAAGGCTATTTTTAATCTTTTCGAATGCATAAATTCAAACTCATCTTTCTGTTGTTTCGCTCGCTTTCTAACGAATAATACTTTCCATCCGCCTTTAGCATAGCTCCCTTGACCCAACACGTTCTGATTTTCCATCGGTTTCTGAGTCGTAGGGCCATGGGCTACGAA
Organism: Desulfobacterales bacterium; assembly: GCA_030688615.1. Classification (GTDB taxonomy): domain Bacteria; phylum Desulfobacterota; class Desulfobacteria; order Desulfobacterales; family JAUYIZ01; genus JAUYIZ01. Next base: position 27,476 of record JAUYIZ010000204.1, read on the forward strand.
TTCTCTAACCACATCTATTTTTTTTGCATCTCTTAACGCGGACCATCGCCATATGTTAGCGATACTTTCAAAACCCATCATTTGCGCGGAAGCAGGGGAGTTTGCCGGAACAAAAAGAATGGCGCAATAATCAGGTGTTTTCAAACCTATCCGATTTTCCGTTTCATCTGCATACTCGATTAAAAAAGCGATATCCTCTTTGTTATATATTCCCTTAACATTTATTTTTCTTTCATATTTCCCAAAAGCTGTTCTTACAGATTGTGGGAAAAGCGGCAGAGTAACAGGTTGTATGTCATGCCAAATTTTATTATCAAGCGAAAGCGTAATCTTTTGATCCACTGAAAAAACGGTAAAACTCTCTCCTTTTTCCAGTGTGTCGGGTATTTTATAAATATAATGGTAAAGTATCACAAAATAAATGGCGGCAACCAATAGAGCAGCCGTCGTAGTGACCCCCATTATTTTATGGTGTTTTTTCATTGGCGATTATTAGAATCCAATTAAAAAAAGCCGGTTCGTTCAAAAACAGGCCCGGCTTTATTAGGAATTAAATTCAATGTATTAACTAGATGGAACTGAGAATATGATAGCTCTCATGGTTGGATCATGATGATCACAACGTAAAGTATAGTATCCGGCCTGTTTGGCCTTGAAAGTTATAATGTACTCTCGTCCTCGATTCGAAATATGTTCTTTTACTGCAACCGTGCCATCCGGGGCTTCTACCCAGTTAATATGTTTGTCGCCATTTACTACAAAAATACGGAGGGTGACCGTGTCTCCTTGATTGACCGCCATGGCCGCCGGATTGAACATATAAGTTGACACTTGCCATTTATTAGGCTTGGCCGGATCGTATTTTCCCGGTGGCGTAAAACCATAGCCTTTGGAAAGTGTGGTGGGATCCGTTTTGGGCGCAGGAATACCATCAGTTGCACCCTTGACTTCTATCTCGGATACATAAAAAGTAACATTGCCGGGTTTTAGCCCCTTGGCTGCCGCACTTCCCGGACCAACTGCCAATATGGCAGTGACAAGTAAGAGCAACAAGAGGATTAAAGAATTACGAATTTTCATTAAATGCCTCCTTTTCTAAATCAATCTCCATAATAATTCTATCACCATAGCAACAAAAATGCTTTTCGGATGTCACCTCCTTTGACTTTGTTTGAGTCAAAATTCAATTGGGTATTATCGGTTTTGCATAGTGTATCAGGAAGAGTAATGCAAAAGCCATGCCTCAGGTGAAATGATGGTAAATGTAGTTTTAATTAACTGTATTTACGTTATTTTTATAAGATTGGGAAAAGATAATAGAAAGCAAAAGAAGGCGACCAAAAGGCCGTGGTGAGTAACCACGGAGAGGATATTCTGAGTTATATAAGACCATAGCATATTGATATAATTATATATATCGTCATAACGCCACTTATGTCGCGCATGTGCGACCTAAATGTCACCCAGGAGAGGTTCCCAGCGGGGGTCATTCTTCATCAGGGCTATTTTTCTCTGGACCTGTCTTAGCGAAATTCCCAATATTTGTGCCGTCTCTTTGCGGTTGCCCTTCGTATGGGCGAGGACAAAAGCGAAATGCGCGGTTGCGTCTTCCTTAAGACTGCAGAGTTTTCGGGTAAATGAAGGAACTGAAACATATGCCATACCCCCCAGATGTTGCGGTAAAATTAGTCCTGATTCGGCCAGGAGCACTGCATTTTCCACCAAGGCGGCCAGTTCGCGAATATTACCATGGTATTCTTTGCGGGTCAGTATATCCATGGCCTCAGGGCTGAAGCCGCTCACTGCCTTATCATGCTTCATGCATGCTTTTTTTTGAAAATAGGCGGCCAGAAGGGGAATATCGCCTTCCCTTTCTCGAAGGGGAGGGAGATGGATGTGGGCTGCTCTCAGCCGGTATAACAAATCCAGCCTGAATCTGCCTTCCTGGCAGGCCTTGTCCAGATCCTGATTCGTTGCGGAGATGATGCGGACGTTAATATGAATAGGAGTCGCATCCGATAAACGGCGGATAGATTTTTCCTCAATCACGCGCAGAAACTTGGCTTGCAGGTTCAGGGAAAGCTCTCCGATTTCATCCAGAAACAATGTCCCGCCATTGGCTTGCTCAAAGAAACCGGCGTGATCCTTCTCGGCTCCTGTAAAGGCCCCTTTGATATGTCCGAAAAACTGGCTCTCAAAGAGCGTCTCCGGAATGGAAGATACATTCAACGCAATAAAAGGAGCATCTGACGTCGAGTTTAACCGATGGATAGCGCTGGTCATTAACTCCTTGCCGGTTCCCGACTCACCGCTAATCATGATCGGATTGCCGCTCCGGGCCATTACCGCTGCATAGGAAAGTATTTCTGCCATCCTTGGGCACTGGGTGACAATCTTTGAAAAGGCCTCGGGTATTTCAACCGCATGACTACCGGTACGCGCTCCCGCCAAACCGACAAGAAGACCTTTGTGTTCATAGGCCCGTTCGATTGATAATATGAGACGTTCGCTCTCTACGGGTTTAACAAGATAATCGTAGGCGCCGAGGCGAACGGCCTTGACTGCTGTCGCAATATCATCCACTGCTGTCAGAAAGATAAACTCGGTGCGGGGTTTGAAAGGTTTCGTGGCCACAAGGACCTGAAGACCATCCACTTCAGGCATCAGCAGGTCCAGAAGCACAATGTCAAAATCCTTATTCTTGATCCTGTCGATCGCATCCTTGCCATTGTTACAGAGCTCTACATTCGGGATACCCCGCCGTTTAAGCAAACGCCTCATCGAATTCAAGGCAACCACTTCATCATCAACAGCTAAAATTATCATAGTCTTTGCCTGCCGATAGTGTTTATTATTTCAAGCAATTGCTGCATCTTGACTGGTTTTTGAAGAAAATAATCAGCCGCAGAAATGCTGTCGGGCTTTTGTTTAGCGGCCTTCACTTTGCTCGCATTTCCAGAATAGAGAATAATTGCAAGCAAAGGGAATTCCACCTTGATTTTTTCAATGAGAGCACAACCGTTTATGCCGGGCATCATGATATCTAATAGAACAATATCAACTTCAGGGTGATTCTCCAGGTATGCCACAATATTTTCGGGCTTGTTCTTTGTTTTCGTCGACATATTCCGGACTTTAGCAAAGTGTGCCTTGAGCAGGCCGAAAAAGGCAGCATCATTATCCAGGCATAAAATTGCAGGACAAAGCTCCAATTTTCTTTTACTGTCAACCGGAAGATACAAAGAAAAGCGGGTGCCAAATCCCGGTCGTGACAGAACCCCTATTACCCCATTGTGTTCATGGATCAACCCATAGGATACAGAAAGGCCCAATCCCGTTCCGCCAGTATCGCGTTTGGTGGTAAAAAATGGCTCAAAGATCCGCTCAATCACCTCAGGTACCATGCCGATGCCATTGTCTTCGATCTCGATCAAAACCGATCCGAGCCTGACAACGTGGCGGGTACGTATCGAAAGTTTACCCTTGTCCTTTTCAGGAATGGCTTGAATGGCATTGATGATAAGATTGATCATTACTTGCTCAAGTTTCTGGAAGTATCCTTGAATTAGCGGCAGATTGGGGTCTAATTTCATTTTTAGCTTGCCCACGGATTGCCTCACTTGCGCCCCGACAATGGCCAGTGCTTTTTCAATCACCGCATTAACATCAACCGGTTGGAACTGGATGCTTTGATCCAAGCGGGCAAAATCCTTTAGGTTGGAGACAATTTTACTAATCCGATCCGATCCGATCTTGATTTCCTGTATTAATTCTCGCATGTCTCCACACAGCTCTTCAATATCGAAACCGGAGATTTTTAACTGCGGGTTTGCAGTCGCATATTCTGAAACCAGCGGTTCAAACATCTGCCAGGTTTCTTCTAAGATGGGCACATCGTAAGTGATAAAACTATTCGGGTTGTTTATCTCATGCGCCACGCCTGCCACCACCTCTCCCAGCGAGGCAAGCTTGTCGGCCTGAATGACCTGCTTTAGACGATATTCAGATTCCCATCGAAGCTTTTCTTCCTCGGTGATGTCGCGGGCAATGCCGCGATATCCGCTGAGTTGCCCACTGGAATCAAAGATGGGAACGCCGCTGGTCTCAAGGGTGATCAATTTGCCTTCCTTATGAATATTAATATTCTTTAATTTCGAGAATGGCTTCTGAGAGTCGACTATCGCATGGAACGCCAACCTGATAGATTTTGCCTCATCAATTGGCATAAAATCGAATGGTGTTTTGCCAATAACCTCTCCAGGTTCATATCCTAAGAAGTCCCTGACTTTGGGGCTGGCATATGTGTACATGATATTTGCATCCACTTCCCAAATCCAGTCACTCGTGCTCTCGGTTAAAGCTTGAAACCTTTCTCCGCTTTTCCGCAGTTTATCCTCAATATGCTTGCGGTTGTTGATTTCCTGAATTAATTGTTCATTTGTTTTGCCCAATTCTGTGGTGCGTTCTTTCACTCGTTGCTCAAGTGTGTCCCGGGCGTTTCTTACCTCCTCTTCCGCCTTTTTCCGCCTGGCAACATCCTGAGCGCCTTTGGCCAAAAGAAAAATAATCACTCCTAACATAATGATAGTTACGGTTGATAATATAACCCGGGAACGCAGTAATAATTTATCGAGCCTTTCTTTTTTTTGGCTATAATCATAATAGATTTCTAAAACACCTATGATCGCATCATTCACGATTATCGGCACGTATGTTTCAAACACATCCGCTATAACGCGTTGGCCTTCAAGAGATTGGGTATCCTTTTTCCTGATCCTCGTATAAACGGACCCTTTTACAACAACCTCGTAAAAATATCTGTTTGTGTGCATGGTGCCAATATCTTCAGGATCGGTAGAATATATGGTTTCGCCGGATTTTGAGAATATTTGCAATTTCATCAATCCCAATTCCCTTGAAAGCTTCGCCAGCTCGCCTGTCACCCGAGTTGATAGGGAAGCGCGGGACAATTCAATCTTTTTCTGAGGGATACGAGTATGAGTGATAAGATTTGCTATCTTGAGGATTTCTTCTTCTGAATTCTTTATTATCATCCTGGTAAAGGCCGGGTATATTAACAGAACATCGGTAATCAGCAATATGGCGGCAATTATTATTGATGCAACAAGGATATTCCTTAAAATTTTAATCTTAAACACTTCTATAAAATTTGCTGTACCCCTGGTTAACTTTTTCTTCATTGCTCCCGCAACAGACATGTCTATTTCCCTTCTGTTTTGACAACAGGGCCGCCGGTTTTGTCCGCTAATCAGGTCGTCTTTGTTTTTTATCTAAGGCGGCCAAGCCGCGAAAGAATTTATCATAAAATATAGTTGGCAGGTATGGGTTTTTCTTCACCAAAGGCCCGGATAAAGGTGCATATTCATCAACAGGGAAAAAATAAGATAGATCGAGAGGATCAGTCCGGCAGCCAGCCTCAGGGACCGGAACCAGGGAAACCCGTTGGTTTTCAGGTAAAGAAAAAGAAACAGCGGAATGCCAACCAAAAACCCCAGGACATATATCATGGCCAGGAAGCCGACCATCCAGGCGATAATCGAGCCATAGGCCCGGTTTCTCCTTTTTTTTTCCTCCGGGTCCAGCTCGGCCGGAGCAGCGTCCCGCGGCTGAAAAATTTCCTTGGCCAGCTCCATCAGCATCAGAAGCGCGGCCGGAATCGCAATGACCCAGGGGAACAGGCGGGCCCCAAAGGGGTATTTCAGCGAATAAAGGATAATGACGATCAGCAATGTCAGCAGGCCGGTGGAAAAAAGAAGACGTAATCGCATCGCTCACACCTTTGCCTTGCGCCAGAGTTTCATTAAGGGTTCGAAGCACATCCCCAGCAGGATGATGCCGATCAGGATCAGGCTGACAGGCCTCAAGGGGAAGCCCATGCCATAGGCATTCAGGGAGATCAAAAAATACGTTTCGGCCAGGTCTCCCAGAATAAAACCGAGGATCAGCGCCGCCCGATTGTAGCCGAAACTCTTTGCGCCATATCCCAACAGGGTGAACAGGAAAGCGGCGAACACATCCAGAATATTCTGGCCCACACTGTACGCGCCGATGGTGGCAAAGACCAGGATAAAAGGTGCTAAAATCCTGGGATTGACAAAAGTGATCTTTACGAGCTGTTTTGCGGATATGTAAAGGATGGCCGATGACAATACGTTCGCAAGAATGTTTGTCCAGGCCAGGGAGAAGGATAACGCCAGGTTTTCCTCCAGCATTTTCGGGCCGGGAGTAATGCCCACCACAAGAAACGCCCCGAGAAGCAGGGCCATAACGGCGCTGCCCGGAAGACCGAAGGCCAGGGTCGTGAGCAAGGCGCCGCCTTCCTTGGCATTGGCGGCGCTCTCCGGGGCAATGACGCCCTCGACCGTGCCCAGCCCAAACCGTTCCGGATGCCTCGAGGTCTGCTTGGCATGGCCATAACACACAAAAGTGGCCACTTCGGCGCCGACTCCGGGAATGATCCCCAGCACCGTGCCGATCGTGCTGCAGCGCACGAACAGCCAGAAATGGCGGAAGACATCCTTGACCCCCTCAAAAAGATCCGAGCCCACCTCGGCTATGGCCCCCTCTGCGCGGGTGATGGCCCTCCTTCGGACCGCAAGGTCAATAATCTCCGGAAAGGCAAACAACCCCAGTGTAAAGGGGATTAACTTGATGCCGTCTTCAAGATAAAGGGTGCCGAAGGTGAACCGGGGAATGCCGGTGGTCATCTGATAGCCGAAAAGGGCCAGCACGATGCCGAGCGCGCCCGAGATGAGGCCTTTAGCCATGGAGCCCTTGGCAATGGCCGTAATCAGAGAGATGCCCAGCAGCGCCAGGAAGAAAAGCTCCGGAGAAGCAAAGCCCAGGACCAGGGGCCGCACCACCGGTATGAGTGCTATCATCAGCACGCCGCCGAAAAGCCCCCCGAAGGCGCCGGCCGCCAGCACCGCACCCAGGGCGCGGCCCGCCTGGCCCTGTTGCGCCATGGGGTAGCCGTCGAGCAGCGTCGCGGCATTGGGTCCGGTGCCCGGCACGTTCAACAAAATGGCGGTGATGGATCCTCCCTGTGATGTGGCGCAGCTCAACGCCAGCAGAAAGCTGAGGGCCTGCACCGGCTGCATGCCCCACACCAGCGACAAAAGAATCGACAGCCCCGTGAGGCCGCCTAAACCGGGGATAATGCCGAATACCAGGCCGATCATCACACCGAGCATCATAAAGATAAAAACGTCGAACCTGAGCAGGTCCAGCAGACCTTGAAATAGAGCTTCTATCACAGTCGGTACTCCATCAATATCCTTGGATACTCAAAAGTTTTCCAAAAAGCGCCTTGTCCTCACTGCTGAAGTCCAAAAGGGTGTTCAGGTTATCGGCAATTTCTTTGCCCGGGGCAAAGGTCACCTCCTCGCCGCTTTTTTCAACTTTTTTCCGCAGATCAGGTTCATCCAGGGTTTTCTTGAGGGCACTTTCCAGAAACGCGACCCTTTCCCCGGGGACATTCGGCGTGGTCGCCACCGGCCGGCCCACCGCATCAAAAGCCAGGGCAATGTCGGCGATCCGTTTTTCTCTGTCGGACAGTTTTTTCGCCTCGTAAATGGTGGGGACATCGGGAAGATATTTGATCCTGTTCCGATCCATGATCACCACCGGAAACAGCGTTTTGGACTCGATATAGGGTTTTAAAGTCAAAGCAGTCGTGGATAATCCTTCCACCTCCCCGCGTTGCAGTGCCAGTATTTCCGCGGCTGACCCGCTGTACCCGCTGACCAGCTTCACATTGATGCCGAGAATGCGTCCCATCACCAGCGGGCGGATGGCCTTGCCGCTTGTGGGGGTGTCTGAGGCAAACTTGACTTCTTTGGCCCGTTGAAGATCCGCGATGGATCGATACCCTGACTTTTCACTGACCACCACCGGATATTCATCCTGGCTCACCCTTCCCAGCCAGTTAAACTGCCTGAGGTCGAATTTCCGCCCCGGTTCATCAAATATCTGTGTGGTTAAGGCTGCTTTCGTGGCAAGGATGATCAGGCTGAGGCCGTCGCTTTCTTTTTGCAGGCGGTTCAGGGCCACCTTGCCCCCGGCGCCCGGCTCATTTCTCACGATGACCCTGGCTCCCAGCTTTTTGGCAAGATACGGTGCCAGCATCCGGGCCCAGGTGTCATACCCTCCCCCGGGATTGTAGGGCACCACCAGCGACACCGTTTTCCCTTTGTAAAAGGCCGCTGCATCCTGACCGTGGGCAACAGGGATTTGTTGCGGCACATAAAAATATCCGAACACCAGAATAAAAGCGATCAGCCCGAAACTAAATCTTTTCATTTTTCCATCCTCCTTTACCATTTTATAGTAAGACCTGCAAAATGAGTAACCGTTCACGGTTCACAGTTCACAGTATTTTCAATGAACTATGTACGGAATAGATATGGACGAGCGCAGCAGAAGAACCCATATTTCTCCTCTAATATCTATTTTTTTAAAACCGTGAACCGGTAACTGTAAACCGTGAACGGTTACCAAAATGAAGGCGCCTATAGAAAAAAGAGCCCGGAAGGCCAGTACATCCCGAGCACATATTCGAAAAGGCCCCAGATAAGGCCGTAGGTTCCGGCCGCCGCCAGAAAGGCCACCCGGATTTTCTCCCGGCCTTCAACCAGGGCGTACAGAAACACAAACAGGGGCAGCGCGATCACGATGCCTAAGAGCCAGACGGCCGCGGCGCTTGCTGCGCACCAGAGGGAAAAAAGCGCCGTGCGGGACATCTCGGTTTTCCGGTCCAGCAAGCTGTCAAAGCTCTGGTCCATATCCGCATCCTTGCTGCCGGGCTCCGCGACGGCGTGTTTGCCGGTGATATCGTAATAGAGCTGGGCAAGGGTCAACAGCACGCCGGGCACGGCCACCATGTAAACCGGCATCAGCCTGGCGATGAAACGCCACTTCCATCCGGTTGCAATGGCCGCCAGGAACAGGATCAGACAGAGCAGCGAAAAAACCAACTCGGGTTGCAACCGGATGCCCGGGCTCCGGCCGGAAGGATCCTGCAAAGAAGACCCTGTTCCGGATTTTTTTTGCCGCCGGCCCCACAGGGTGTAGGCCAGAGAGATACAGGATAACACCAGCAGTACGATAACCGCCGGACGAAGCAGCCAGCTGAAGCCGTAACTGGCCATGGACCGGTAGAGGTATTTTTCCATGAGGCCGCCAAGGATCAGCCCCAGAATCAGGGCCGGCCGCGGATATCGCCAGCGTTTCATGAAGTAGCCGAGCACACCGAAAAACAACACGACCAGAAGGTCCGCCGGGTCGCGATTGGCGCTGAAGGCCCCCAGCAGGATGAAAGTGAGCAGGATGGGCACCATCAGCGTGTAGCGGACCTGGGCGAGCTTGGCCAGTTGGTTTGCCAGCATAAAACCGACCAGCGTCCCGATAATGCCGGAAATCCCCTGGATCCAAACGGCGCTGAAAATCACATCGGCATGGTTTTTGACCATCTCGGGGCCCGGTACGAATCCCATGGCCAGCAGGGCCACGATAAAGAGCGCCGTGGTGGTCCCCTGGGGAAGCCCGAGGAGCAGCGTGGTAATGAGGTCTCCGCCGTCCTTGGCATCGTTGGCGCACTCGGGGGCGATAACCCCCCGCACGTCCCCCTTGCCGAAAGTATCGACAGCGCCCTTGCAGCTTTGGAATGCGTGGCCGTAGGCGAGCCAGTCCACGGTCCGGGAGCCGATGCCCGGGACAATGCCGATCCAGACTCCGAAAAAACTGCAGCGCAGCACGAGCCACCACTCCCGCAAGGTGTCCTTGACGCCGTCCATCAAGCTGCCCTTGAGCGGGACCGGCTGCTGCTCCACCCCCACCCTGGCCAGGGCCATATCCAGCGCGGACGGCAGCCCGAACAGGGCCAGGGCGATAATGCTGACCGCCAACCCGTCGAAAAGATAGGCCTGCTCAAAAACAAAACGCAGGGTCCCGCTCTGTTCCTGCTGGCCGACGGTCGATATCAACAGGCCCAGGGCAGCGGCAATCAGCCCTTTTACAGGGTGACGGCCGGCCAGCAGCGCCACCATGCTCAGCCCCCACAGAACCACCACGAACAGTTCCGGAGAGCCCATGAGGTAGATCAGGGGCTTGGCCACCGGGATGGACAGCGCCAGTGTAGCCGTGCCGATGATGCTTCCCAGCCCGCCGGCCATAAACGACGCGCCGAGAGCCCGACGCGCCTCGCCGCGCTGGCCCATGGGATAGCCATCCAGAATCGTCGCCGTGGAACCGGCTCCGCCGGGAATACCGAAAAGAACCGGCAGATAGGCGGCGCAGATAGCACTGACCGCGCTGGCCCCGATGAGCACTCCGATGGCCGTGATGGGGTTCCACTGGACCACAAAAGGCAGTAAAATCGCGTAAACCATCGGCGTACCCATCCCCTGGGGCGCCACGGCGGTAAATGTTCCAATACCCACACCCACTAAAATTGCCAAAAAGACATACGGATCAAGAAGATTTTGAAACCCCTGAATTGCCGCCTGAAAAAGGTCAACTTCCATTCATCACTCCCCGAGACCTTTAACCCTACCTGTTTTGCCCGAAGTTTTCAAGAGCTCACCAATTTGCCTCATAAGCGCAAAGGCACCAGGGATTTTTCTGACTTTCCTCCTGGTGCCATGGTGTCGAGCCATTTGCTCGTGTCTTGCCGTCAAGCATAAAACGGTTTTTCTGTTATTTATAATATTGAAACCATTTAAAAAGTCAACACGCAATTTGATGGCCGCGCAAAAATCCTGGCCCTGAGGGCCAGGCATTGGTTATCCCCTGAGGGGATTTGCTTTGTAGGAAGTTCATTGCATGATTGAAATCACAAATAGCAAATTACAAATACCAAACAATTTCAAATGACCCAAATTCGAAAATCCAAAGGATGTCCCGTCCTGGAAGGTTTGGGTCACTTAATATTGGAATTTGAGATTTGTTTGTAATTTGGTGCTTGGAATTTGTAATTTCAGACCCAAAACGCCATGGCAGAGCCATCTATCCCTGACCTGGCCCAAAGGACCAGGATTTCTGTGTTTGAGTAAAAATATCTACAGCGCCGGCGACCATGAATTCTTTTGACAACAGGTCCATTTTTTGCATATGCTGACTCGCAGCTTTATTACGAGTTTCACTCCCGTGCTGCCATGAAACTCTCATCCCGGCAGCGTTTGAAAAGCAGATATCCTGATCCAGGGAACAACTTGAAGAAAGTATTTATCATTTTTGGTGTCGTTTTCTGCCTTTTTCTTGCGGCAGCGATACTTTTTTATTTCCATCTGGCAAGATATGCCGAGACGCCCGCCCCGGGCGCTCCCGTGGAACTGATGCTGGTCATATCCCCGGGACAGGACCTGAGATCGATTTCAGAATCCCTGCAGCGGGGCGGCATCATCGTCAGCCGGCTTAAATTTGAATGGCTCTGCCGGCTCAGGGGATATGAAAAACAGCTAAAAGCCGGCGAATATCTGTTTTCCTCTGCCATGACGCCGACCAAAATCCTTGACATTCTGACCCGCGGCCAGGTTTACCTGCACCGGCTCACCGTGCCGGAAGGGTATAATCTTCTTCAGATTGCCGCGGCGGTGGCCCGGGCGGGATTGGCCGCGGAAACGGATTTTATCGCTGCCGCGGCCCACCCGGCCCTGCTGCGTCAAAGCGGGGTTACCGGGGAAAAATTCGAAGGATATCTTTTCCCTGACACCTATTACTTTCCCAAAGGAGTCAGCGCTCAAAAGATGATATCCACCATGGTCAGGCGGTTCTGGTCCGTCTGGACGCCGGAATTAAAAAAACGGGCGGAACAAATTGGTTTCTCGATTCATCAGGCCGTCACGCTGGCATCCATCATTGAAAAGGAGACGGCAGTACCCGCAGAAAGACCCCTGGTCTCCTCGGTTTTTCACAACCGGCTGAAAAAAGGGATCCGTCTTGAAAGTGACCCCACCGTAATTTACGGCATAGAAAATTTCGACGGGAATATCACCAGGAAGCATCTGCTTCAGCCGACCAATTATAACACCTACAGAATAAAAGGGCTGCCTCCCGGGCCCATCGCCAGTCCCGGAAAGGACGCAATCACGGCGGCGCTGTTCCCGGCAGACACTTCTTTCTATTATTTCGTTGCCAAAAAGGATAAAACCCATAAATTTTCAACCACCCATGCGGAACACAAACTGGCTGTCGGTAAATATCAACTGTCCAGATAACGATGCGGCAACGGCAGGTGCGATCCATGGACCTTACAGGACTTTCAAACGAACAGCTTGCCGGCCAGCGCCTGATGGCGGGATTCGAGGGGCTTGAGCTGAACCCGGCGCTCCGGTTTCTGATCGACACCCTGAAGGTGGGCGGCATAATTCTCTTTTCCCGGAACATATCCACGCCGAATCAACTCACGCTGCTGTGCTCGGCAATGCAGGACTATGCCCGGGCCTGCGGACAACCTGCCCTGTTCATCGCCGTTGACCAGGAGGGGGGCCAGGTGGCCAGGCTCAAGGAGCCCTTTACCCGATTTCCGGGCAATCCGTACATGAAAAACGAATCGGATGCCATACGATTTGCCCAGATCACCGCGGCGGAATTGTCCAAAGTGGGTATCAACATGGACATGGCGCCCGTACTGGACGTTGCGCCAGAAAACATTTCCAGCGTGATGGCCGGCAGGGCCTTCGGGCACGACCCCCTATGGGTTTCAAAACTTGGGAACCTGGTGATCCAGCATCTGCAGGAGAACAGAATTCTGTCGGTAGCCAAACACTTTCCGGGTATCGGCCGGACCACGCGCGACTCTCACAGTGAGCTTCCCACTGCGGAGGTGGATTTTAACACCCTGAAAACTACCGATCTGGTGCCCTTTCAGGCGGCCATCGAGCGGAAGGTGGCGGGAATCATGCTCTCGCATATCCGCTTTACCGGCATCGACCCCCGATGGCCGGCAAGCCTGTCCGTAAAGGTGGCCAAGGACCTGTTGCGCAAGGACCTGGGTTTTGACGGCCTGATTTTCACCGACGATCTGGACATGGGCGCCGTTAAAAAGCACTTTGACATTCGGACGGTGATCCGGCGGCTTCTCCTGGCCGGCATCGACATCGCGCTCATATGCCACAGCCGGGCGGACATGGAAACGGCTTTTGAAGAAATAGTAAAGGACCTTGAAAGCAGCCCGAAGCAAAAGAAGAAATGTGTGGCGTCGGTGCAAAGGATTATGGAATTCAAGCGTCAATATTTATCTTAGAATACACGTCATCATTCATGTCGGAACGGTTTCCATTTTTTAATAGATGATATCCCGCCGCGGCAATCATGGCGGCATTATCTCCGCAAAGGCTGACAGAGGGGATATGAACCGAAATTCCTTTCCGCCCGGCTTCCTGCCTGACCTTTTCCCGCAACCTGCTGTTTGCCGCCACGCCCCCCACGACCGCAATGCGATCCGATCTTTTCTCCACCGCGGCCCGGAGGATTTTATAGGTCAGAACTTCAACGACCGCCTCCTGGAACCCGGCCAGGATATCCGGAATCTGCTCCTGATACTGGCTTTGATGGGTATGGATATATCGCATCACCGCCGTTTTAATGCCGCTGAAACTGAAATCAAACTGTCGTTTATCCAGAAAGGACCTGGGGAAAGTGATCCGGTCGGGGCTGCCTTTCTTTGCAAGCCGGTCGATGATGCTCCCGCCGGGATAACCCAGGCCGAGCATTTTGGAAACCTTGTCATAGGCTTCCCCTGCCGCATCATCCAGGGTCTGCCCCATCAATTCCATCCGTGTGTGTCCCCTGACATGATACACGGCGGTGTGTCCGCCCGATACCAGAAGGGCCACAAAGGGAAACGCGGGAGGATCCGGTTCAAGAAAAACCGAGTTAATGTGGCCGTCCAGATGATTGACCCCCACCCAGGGAATACCCAACGCGTAGGCGACGGCCTTGGCAAAGGAAAAGCCCACCAACAGGGAGCCGACCAGACCCGGCCCCTGGGTCACAGCGATGCCGTCGAGGCCTTGCAACTCCATTTTGGCTGCGCCCAGAGCTTGCCTGACCACCGGGATGATGGCTTCGATATGCTTCCTTGAGGCAAGCTCCGGCACCACCCCGCCATAGGGCCGGTGAACTTCGATCTGGGATGAAACCACCGAAGATAAGATCGTTCTGCCCTGATTGACGACCGCGGCCGCCGTTTCATCGCAGGAAGACTCAATGCCCAGTATTTGCATTGTAAAGTTACCTTTACTCTTCTAAATCCACCAGATCCAGCTGGACGGAAAACTTTTTTAAAAACAGGCCGCGGGTTTTGCAGAACAGCTTGAGCGCATCAAACCTCGCCGAATCCTTCTGATGGAAAGATATCAGAAGCCCGTTGACCTTCTGCCGGTCCACCACCCGGTCAAGGTCGCCGAACGTCCCGAATACCGGATACCCCTGGAGTTTTTTCCCGACCTTTAATGAATCGTCGTCAATGAATCCGACCGGCCTGACGTAAAGTCCGGCGTTATTTAATATTTCCCGCAACAGTATTTCCCCCCCGCGGCCCGCGCCGTAAATCAGAACGGTATCCCCTGAAAGCGCTTTTCTTTTCATCGCGTCCGCAAAGAACCGGCAAGAGCCCCGGGTGACAAAAAGCATGCCGGTGGTCAGGAACCAGTCGATTAAAAAAACTCCCTTGGAAAAGTTTTCGAACCGGAATATCACCGTGACCGACACGACCGCCAGCAAGGTGGCCAGCACGGAAGCCTTTAAATGTACGAAAACATCATTGATCCCCATGAATCCCCATATCCCGCGGTAAACCCCCATAATAAAAAATGACAACAACTTACAGACGATTACCGCCGGCAGGGACCGGAGGAATACCTTGAAATAAAAGGAAAAGGCAGCCGAATCAAACCGGATGCGATAGGAAAGATAGTAAACAAACGCAATCAGGCAGAAATCGAGCATAACCAGGAACAACTGCCGTTTATAGGTCAATTCAACCAGGATCGGCGTATAGGAACGGCCCCGCAGCAAAGAGAATTCCTTTTCCGGATAAACCCGGATCTGCGCCAGATAGACGCCCATCAGGAGTATGGACAGCGTCATGGGAATAATCACGACCGGCGAGGTGAACGCATCGCTGCGGCTGACAAAAAGAGCGGAAATTCCGGCGATG
Organism: Desulfobacterales bacterium; assembly: GCA_030688615.1. GTDB lineage: Bacteria > Desulfobacterota > Desulfobacteria > Desulfobacterales > JAUYIZ01 > JAUYIZ01. The sequence continues at coordinate 42,657 of JAUYIZ010000204.1, forward strand.
GCCCCGATGCCGTATAAAAACATCACGGATCCCTTTTCCGTAAGCCCCATGAGCACCAGCCGGTGGGACGTGTGATCCTTGCCGCCGACCGAGGCCTTGCGACCGCTCAGGAGTCGAATGGAGGTCACCATGACCGTATCGAAAACCGGGACCATCAGTATCATTACCGGGACCACATAAGCGGCCAGCCTGCTGGGCGAAACATCCCCGGCATACAGGAGGCCTAACAGGGCAAGTGAAAACCCGATGGGAAGGCTGCCGGAATCTCCCATAAAAATTGAAGCCGGATGGTAGTTGTAGACAAGAAATGCGCCCAGGGCGCCGGCCATGATCACGGCGACCGAAAAAGCATCGGGAGATTTGCCCAGAAACAAAAGCGCCAGGTAGCCGGTTGCGATCAACGCCACACCCGCGCACAATCCATCCATATTGTCAATCAGGTTAAAGGCGTTGGTGATGCCGATGATCCAGAAAATCGTCAGCACCGTGTCAGCCGTTAAAGACGATGACCATCTGAGCCGGAACCCCAGAAAGGTTACCAGGGAAGCAATCAGAATCTGCCCTAACAGTTTGGTGTGCGGCTTGATATGGATAAAATCGTCCAGCAACCCGAGAAAAAAATTAAGGGTGACCCCGATAAATACAACCCCGCCGATGGACGGCAGCCGGAAGATATCTGAAGGGTGGCCGATCTGGCGGAATATTTGGGAGAAATCCGATATCCATAAAAGGGGGATCGCAATGCTTAAATAAATGGCTGTGCCCCCCATCAGTGCGGTAGGCTTTTTATGCCACCGTTCTTTTGTCGGATAGGCGATCCAGCCTCTCTGCCGGGCTACATGCCTTGCGATCGGTGTCAAAATGAGGCATAAAAAGAATGATAGGGGTAGAACGGTATATGACATCATCAGATAGGTATTTTTTCTTTCCCATGTAACCTTTGATGCAACGCCGAAGGCGGTCTAAAAGACAAGCAACGATGGGGGATTTATTGTTGCCGAGGCCCTTAACCCCATTCAACCCGGGCGGCCCCTTCTTTTCTTTCAATCACCTCGCCGATGACAAAAGCTTTCTCATTCATGCCGGTTAGGCGCTCCAGAAATTCCTGGGCGATGGTTTCCGGCACTACGGCGATGAGTCCGATGCCGTTATTGAAGGTTCGCATCATTTCCGGTTCGGAAACACTGCCTGCTTGCTGAAGAAAAGTAAAAATGGGGGGAATCTCCCAGCTTCCTTTATAAATCAACCCGCTGCACGCCTGGGGCAGGATGCGGGGAAGATTGTCTACGATCCCTCCGCCGGTGACATGAACCAGTCCGAGGATGGGAAGTTCCCGCAGAAACCCTTGAATGGCTTCGGAATAGATGCGTGTGGGGACCAGCAGTTCTTCTCCGATGGTCCTGCCGAGTTCCGGGACATAACTGTCTATCTTCAGTTGCAGCAGATCAAAACAAATCTTGCGGACCAGGGAATACCCGTTGCTGTGAAGTCCGTCGGATGAAATTCCGATCAGTTTATTGCCGACCTGGATTTCCGAGCCGTCAATAATTTTATCATTATCGACGATGCCGACCACAAACCCCGCCAGATCATATTCATTTTCCTGGTACATCCCGGGCATTTCAGCAGTTTCGCCGCCGATCAGCGCACATTTGGCCTGCCTGCAGCCCTCACCGATGCCCTTTAAAACGGAAGTGGCAATCTCCGTGTTCAGGACGCCCATTGCAAGGTAGTCCAGGAAAAAAAGGGGTTTTGCCCCCTGAACCGCGATATCGTTTATACACATGGCCACCAGATCGATGCCGACCGTATCGTGTTTGTTGGACATAAAGGCAATTTTGAGCTTGGTTCCCACGCCATCGGTAGAACTGACCAGGACCGGCCTTTCGATATTGGCCACGTTGAGCGAAAAAAGGCCGCCGAACCCCCCGATTTCACCCATCATGCCGGGCGTGCGGGTTTTCTTGGCGATCTCCTTGATAGTATTGATAAAGTTGTTGGTCTTTTCGATGTCAACTCCGGCATCGGCGTAGGTAAGCGGCACGGTCATTGATGACTCCTTGAATCATTTAAAAGTGAAACAGCTAACATAAAGCTGCTGGAACCGATAGCGATTTATTTGGAAAATACACCGATTTAAGGTAAGAAGTCAAAACAAATTTTTTGACATCACCTGCTTCTTATTATAAAGAACAAAAAATACTAATTTTTCAAATTCATCCTATTTCGAGGTTTGTTTATGGCAAAATTTGCAAGATTGGACCGGCTGCCGCCCTATGTATTTGCAACGGTCAACGAAATAAAAATGAACGCCCGGCGCACAGGCCATGACATTGTCGACCTGGGGATGGGCAACCCGGATCTGGGCACGCCCCCCCACATCGTTGACAAACTCATCGAGGCGGTCCAGAAACCCCATAACCACAGGTACAGCGCCTCCATGGGGATAAAAAAACTCAGAATGGCCATCGCCAGCTGGTATAAACGCAGATTTGATGTGGATATCGACCCTGAGGAAGAAGCCATTGCCACCATAGGGGTTAAGGAAGGCTTGTCCCATTTGATACTGGTGACCATACGGCCCGGTGACGTCGTCCTGACGCCCAATCCCACCTATCCGATTCATCCTTATTCGGCCATCATTGCCGGTGGAGATGTCCGTGGCATCCCCCTCGGACCGGATTCTGATTTTTTCGAAAACCTCATCAATGCCACCAAACAGACCTGGCCACGGCCCAAGCTGTTAATAATCTGCTACCCTCACAACCCGACGACCGAAGTGGTTGAGCTGGATTTTTTTGAAAAAATCGTCGCTTACGCCAAAGAGCACGGTATTATGGTCGTCCATGATTTTGCCTATGCCGACCTGGTATTCGATGGTTACAAAGCGCCCAGTTTTTTACAGGCCAAAGGGGCCAAGGACGTGGGCGTGGAGTTTTTTTCCCTGTCAAAAAGTTATAACATGCCGGGCTGGCGGGTCGGTTTCTGCGTGGGAAATCCGGAAATCATCGCCGCCTTGCGTCGCATTAAAAGCTATCTGGATTACGGTATCTTTCAGCCCATTCAAATTGCTTCCATCATCGCATTGAACGGAAAGCAGAAATGTGTGGAAGAAATCCGGGAGACTTACAGGGAGAGACGGGATGCGCTCATATCCGGTTTAAACCGGGTCGGCTGGGACATCAAGAGCCCGAAAGGGACCATGTTCGTATGGGCAAAAATCCCGGATCAGCACCGTAAGATGGGGTCGGTTGAATTTTCCAAGTTCCTGATTCACGAAGCCCAGGTCGCCGTTTCACCGGGGCTGGGCTTCGGGGAATACGGGGATGATTATGTCCGTTTCGCGCTGATCGAGAATAAAATGCGCATCAGCCAGGCCGTCAGGGGAATCCGCAAGATCATGTAGCGCCCCGACGGTGTCCTCGGTCGTGACCGGATTGAAGACTACAAACAGGAAAGGGTTTATGAGGAAGATTCATCTCGGACTGCTCGGCTATGGTACCGTTGGGACCGGAGTCGTAAAAATACTGCTTGAAAACAAAGACCTGATCGTTTCCCGGGTCGGCGCGGAACTTGTTTTAAAACATGTGGCCGACATCGACGTCCGGAGGGACCGGGGGATTCAATTAAGCGCCGGCGTCCTGGTGACCGACGCGCAAAAGGTGGTGGATGATCCGGACATCGATATCGTCATCGAAATGATCGGCGGCACCGGCATTGCCAAGGAGCTGGTGCTGCGCGCTATCGGGAAGGGAAAACAGCTTGTTACCGCAAACAAGGCCCTGCTTGCGATCCATGGCAATTCGATATTCAAGGCTGCTGCCGAAAAAGGCGTTGAACTGGCCTATGAAGCCAGCGTCGGCGGCTGCATTCCGATCATCAAATCGCTGCGGGAATCGCTGGTGGCCAATCATGTCACCTCCATGACCGGCATTTTAAACGGCACCTGCAATTACATTTTATCCCAAATTTCAGACGAAAAAAGCACATTTGAAACGGCCCTGTCAGAAGCCCAGCAAAATGGAATCGCCGAAGCGGATCCGACCCTGGATGTGGAAGGGATCGATACGGCCCATAAACTGGCTATACTGACGGCCCTGTCCAACGGGATGGAGATTAATTTCAAGGATATCTATATCGAGGGGATCTCGAAGATCACCCCCCTGGATATCGAATTTGCCGCACAGTTCGGATACCGGATCAAACTCCTGGCCATCGGCAAAAACAGAAACAATTCCATCGAGGCAAGGGTGCATCCGACCATGATCCCCTTTAATCATCTGCTTTCGAACATCAACGGCACCTTAAATGCGATCGCCCTGACCGGTGACGCGGTGGGGGATATACTGCTCTGCGGCCATGGCGCCGGGATGATGCCCACTGCCAGCGCGGTGGTCGGCGACATTGTGGACCTGGCCCGAAACCTGTTATGCGGCGGCGGCCGGCGGGTTCCGCTGCTCTCATACCAGATGGAAAATCTGCGGAACCTTCCGATTCTGCCTATCGATGATATTTTTACACATTATTATCTGCGGTTCTCGGCCCTTGACCGGCCCCTGGTTTTATCCAGGATATCTGGCATTCTCGGCAACCATCATATCAGCATCAAGTCTGTTCAGCAGAAAGGGCGTAAAACAAACGGCACCGTCCCGCTGGTCATGCTCACCCACCGGGCAAAAGAAGCCGATGTTAAGAATGCGTTGGCCGAGATTAACTGTCTGGATGTCGTCGGGGATCATCCGGTTCTGATTCGAATCGAGGATGAAAATAATCAGGATTGAATAAAACACTGGAAATGGGGAAGATATGTACATCGTCTGTTCGGATTTGGAGGGTATTTTATTTCCTGAAATATGGATCAACGTTGCTGAAAAAACCGGTATCGAAGAGCTCCGGCTGACCACCAGGGACACCTCCGATTATGACGTCCTCATGAAAAAACGCCTGGCCATTCTCCACGAAAACGGGCTCAAGATACAGGATATCAAGGAAGTCATTGCAACGATTTCCCCGATTGACGGGGCGCTGGAATTCCTTAACTGGCTCCGGGAAAATGTTCAGGTCGTCATTGTTTCCGATACCTTTGTTCAATTTGCCGGCCCCCTCATGAAACAACTGGGCTGGCCGACCATTTTCTGCCACTCCCTTTCCATCGGGCCGGGCGGCATGATCACCGGATACAACCTGCGTCAGGCGGACGGAAAACGCCGGGTGGTCCTGGCATTGAAAGGTCTCAACTATCAGACCATTGCAGTCGGGGACTCATATAATGACATCCATATGCTCCAGGAAGCGGAAAAGGGAATTCTTTATAATCCGCCCCCGCAGGTGGTGAACGATTATCCTGAATTTTCCGTCACGCGCAGTTATGATGAACTGAAAGCATTGATCGGGGAAACGCTGACCCTTCTTCCCTGAAAGTATTGGAGCGATATGTATCCCGATATTGCCAGTTTTGACAGATGCAGCATCCTGGTGGTGGGCGATTTGATGATCGATGAGTATGTGCGCGGAGACGTGGAACGTATATCGCCGGAAGCTCCGGTGCAGATTGTCTCGGTAATAGATGATTATTATACGCTGGGGGGCGCCGGCAATGTCGTCAACAACCTGGTTGCCCTCGGTGCGAAGGTGTCCGTGGCAGGGGTGGCCGGCAAGGGAAACGACGGCAAACGCCTGCTCAAACTTTTTCACCAGCTGGGTGTCAACACAGATGCCATAATCCAGGAATCGGGCCGGCCCACCACCATAAAAACGAGGATCATCGCCGCAAATCAACATGTACTGCGCATCGACAGGGAAACCAGAAAGGAAATTTCAGACCGTACCCGGGAAATGATTTTACAGTTTCTGCAAGTTAAAATCCCGGAAGCGGATGTCGTCTTAATTTCCGATTATGGTAAAGGGCTTATTTCAGGCATACTGCTCTCCAAGGTGACGCAACTGGCCAGGGCGTCCGGTAAAATAACGATTGCCGACCCCAAGGGCCTTAATTTTTCCAAATACACAGGGGTCACCCTGCTGACTCCCAACAAAAAAGAAGCGGCGCTGGCCTGCGGCATGGAAATTGTCGACGAATTATCCCTGAACAAGGCCGGGGAAAAAATTCTCAACGCCGTTCCCCTGAATCATCTGCTGATCACCTGCGGCCAGGACGGCATGGTGTATTTTAAGAAAAACGCAAAACCTTATAAAATCAAGGCCCAAGCCCGTCAGGTTTTCGACGTGTCCGGCGCCGGCGACACGGTACTTGCCGTCCTGGCATTGGCCGTGGCCTCCGGTGCGTCCTTTGAGGCCGGGGCCGAGCTTGCCAATACCGCCGCAGGCATCGTGGTTGGCAAAGTCGGCACCGCAACCGTTTCAAAGGATGAACTTACTTGCGCGCTGGGGCTTGTGCAAAAATAATCCGGCCGCGGCCCTCGCGTCAATGCCATTGCGGGACCTTTGAAAAATGTCAATTTTTGCACAGGTCTCTTTCTCGGGGGGCAAACCCTGTGTCCTTTATAGAAAAAACCCCCAAGGGTTTAGCTATCAGAATTTTTGTCCAGCCGAAATCTTCAAAGAATATGACGGCCGGAGTATCGGGCAATGCCATAAAAATCAAGTTGACCGCCCCGCCGGTAAATGATGCGGCCAACAGGATGTGCATCCACTACCTGGCAAAACAGCTGGGGGTGCCGAAATCCTCTCTCAAACTCGTTTCAGGCCGCACCGGCAGATCCAAGACCGTGCTTTTCCAAAACACGGACAACGCGTTGTCTGACAATGAATGGAACCGGTTGAAACAAAAATTTGAGGACATCCTGCTGTTTTCCAAAAAAAGACCTTGACTTTCCCTTTGTTAAAGAGGATGATGTTTTTCTTATTGCGGGGTGGAGCAGTCTGGTAGCTCGTCGGGCTCATAACCCGAAGGTCATAGGTTCGAATCCTGTCCCCGCTACCAAAACAATATCAAGGGCTTAGGGTGATTTCTAAGCCCTTTTTATTTTCCCCCATTTTGACTTTCCAACCGCATTTCCAACCTAATGCCCAATTTTTGTCGCTTTGGACATAAGCCTCCATTCTCTGTTCTTGGCAGATTTTTTCTGGAATTTTACACAAATAAACCGGTCCCCATGACAGAAACCGGTTTTTTATTTCCCTTATGGTTTACGGGCATGGACCAGGGTTATTCTTTCCGGCGCGCACGGCCTGCCCCCGTCCAGGCCGGCCGGTGTCCACTCTGGTTATGCCTTACCCCGAGATCGTCGATCCTGCGGCCTCTGAGCGAAGCCTCGCCCATCTGAATGTCCCCCCCCGAAAAGCGCCGGCCGCCTTAGGGCACAGCCCTTTGTATCTTGATCGGCCTGATATTCAAAAAAACAGGTTTCAAGGTCAAACCGGCGGTGGGAATATAACAGAAAACACCGTGTCAATCGCCTGAGTGATACGTTGGAGAAACACAGAAAAAATGCCTCAAGATATTTTGGTTTTTTTTACCATAACACCAGACTTTCAGATGCGCCGGGTATGGTTGGATCACAATGCTTTTGAGAAAATTTGCCGTCGGTCAATTTCCATTACTTATCACCATCTGGCATTTTTCTGTGGTATTGGCAACCGATCTCAGGTTAAAAACACAGACCAATTACAGCCTCTCAGCTTCCGCCCGTCGATTATTGGCTCCAATAACCAAAAATGAATCTTGAGCCGAACCGGTAACCCACGTTCAAATTTCACTCAAAAGCCTCCTAATTCTGAAATCCTGATCGTCTCAATGCCGAATCGTAATCTCGATCGATACAGGATTTTGCTTGTAGTTTAAAGCCCGTTTTTTTGATATTGACTATTATCTTTTAATCATCTATCAACAATATTATTGGTTCTGAATCCAAAATAATCTTATTTTCTGATATTTGAATCGAACACTTTAGCGTGTCTAACCCAAGCTGTGGATGGACACTAACTATTGGGATAAATCCGACGCAAGCTTTGGCGCATAATCAGATTCAGTCTTTTCAGGTTTGTATAGGTCTTACTCATCAGGCGCTTTTTTCGCCAACATCAGGCTTGAAAAGAAACTTTTATTCTTTTATTTACCGTAGTCGTTGAAAAAGAAAATGTCCTAAAAACAGAGAAAGGGGGCAGTATGTCTGGTAAGAGATTAGTACTGGTAATTACGCAAGTCCTATTCTTTTTGGGATGGTCAGGTTTGGCCGGAACCGCTAAAGCGGATTCTTTGGCTCAGATTATTGAAGGGGCGAAAAAGGAGGGCACCGTCTCGGTGAAGCTAGCCTCTACTCTCGCACCCAAGGGAATAAAGCGCTTGGAAAGGGAGATCCAGAAGAGGTTTGGCGTTGACTTAAACATCCAGTTCACCCCTACCGGTAGTTTTGGCAAGGAGCTGGGTGAATTCACGATGGAGCACAAGGTCAGAATGACCCCCACTTACGACCTTATAACCTCCAGTGAGGCATACATAGCGCCAGGCATCAAGGATGGTGTCTTCCAAAGAGTGGACTGGAAGCCTTTCTTTACCGAGGATACAAATCCGGAGATGGCTTTAGAACACCCTCTTGTGCGTGGCTCCGTCGTTAATTACACCGGCTATCTAGGTTTGATGATCAACCCCGAGAAAGTCCCCGCCGGTGAATTCCCGAAGGCCTGGGCAGACCTGGCTAACCCCAAGTGGCAAGGAAAGGTGGGCATGCTTAACGTTGCCAGCACCTACGCGCGGTGGGCCTACGTCCTGGGCAAAGAGAAGATGGCAGCCGACCTTAGAGCCGTGGTAAAGAACAAACCGATAATTGGGCGCTATGCCGACCAGCTCAACCGCTATCTGCTCGGGGAAGTCTGGATGGGTTTCGTAACCAGTTCCTATACACAGGCAGCCAAGGAGAAGGGTGTGCCGGTTGTATTCCAGGGTCTAGACTTTGTTGAAGAAGCACGGTATTTGCTAGCATTACGGACGGGGGCGGCGCATCCCAATGCCGCTAAGCTGGTTGCCGTTTACCTATCCACTCCAGCAGGTGCCAAGTTTATGCTGGAGGCGGCGGCGAAGGGCAATAGCCTGTATCCGGGCAACTTTGAACACGACCTGAGGAAGCAACTGGAAGCCCAGGGCGCTACTATATATGCGAGGACTGCTTACCCAGGATTGCTTGAGTTTCTCCTTTCTAAGGAGTTTGCCAAGTGGGAGAAAGAGATGAACCTAATCCTCAAGGGAACGGGATAGACTATCCTTTATCGGCCGCCGGTGATTGATTGAGAATGTTCCCATAAAAACGAACTTCCAGAATGCGGCGTGAACGTGCCATTATCACCGCACTTTTCGCTACAGATATCATAATCTTCGATCGGGTGGCTGGTCAAGTGAATTTACACCCCGATCGCCGCTCCTGCGTCTTCAAAGAATCTGCGACGGTCAAGTTCAAAGGCAAGGGTGCTTCATTTCCCGGTGTTTTATCATATCAAAGACAATGAATATCCTAAGCCAGGAGATCCAGGATGGGAACATGCTGACCGCCACCGCCTTCTGGGAATGATCAGGATTCGTGACTAAATGGATATTTCAATTTGTCTTCAAGCTAAATTCTCCCTTTATATTCCCCAGGCTTCAGCATTTTCTCGGTGATCTCCACGCTTTTGTTAAGACCACCTTGCCGGTCAGACTTATCTTTGGTTTTGGAAGCGCTTGATATCCTGAGGATTCGAAAAGAAATATGGAGCTATCAGATTACAGGATTTGTTTTAATTTGATGACGTTAAAGTCCATAAAAAAGGCAGCTATTTTTACCCAAGGGGATTTTAAAATAACGGATTACATTATTATAGGCCCCTTGCTTTTCCGTCGAAGCCTCTGGAAGATTCTATTTTTATGAACCTGAAAGGCTGGATATCCAACCCATTACTAATAATGAACACTGTCGATTGAAAGACTCATTTATTTTTGGTATAGAGTTACAGTGGACTGCGGCATGAAGTGCTCGGTTTTGATATCAAGAACCGCCACATTAGAAATACGGAGGAAACACATGCTCAAATTTGTGATGCTAGATCGCAGAGAATACTGGGCGGAACGATTGCAAGCATCCCTGGCCGATACCTATCAAATTGTGACACCGGAAAATGAGGCGGAGGCTCAACTCAAAATCGCTGATGCCGACGCTGCTTACGGCTGGGTTTCGCCGGAGATGCTACCGCTGGCCCAAAAATTGCGCTGGCTGCACAGTCCGCGGATTGGGGCCGACGCCGGCTACTATTATAAGGAACTGACCGAACACCCTGTTGTGGTCACCAACCCTCGCGGCACGTTCAACGATCACATTGGACAGCATATCATGATGTACGTCCTGGCTTTAGCGCGGGGATTGTTCTTCTATATGGAAGCGCAACGGCAGCAAAAATGGGACAAAAATGCTCGGAAAACGCCCTACATAGATCTGGCGACCTCGACGGCTATGATCGTCGGTGTCGGTGGCATCGGCCAGCAGGCGGCCGGGTACTGCACAGCCTTTGGCATGAAGGTAGTTGGCATTGACGCGCGGTGGGAATATGACATCCCAGACGTCGAGAAACACCCTCCCGAAGACCTTGACTCATTGTTGCCGGAGGCCGATTTCGTAATCGTCACCGTCCCCCACACTCCTGAAACCGAGGGCATGTGGACGACCGAGCGCTTCCAATTGATGAAAAGAACCGCTTATTTTATCAACATCGGCCGCGGTATGACAACCAAACTTGATGATCTAGTGGAAGCCCTTATAAATGGCACAATCGCCGGCTGCGGGCTGGACGTTTTTGAAATTGAGCCGCTGCCCTCCGATCACAAACTATGGAAGCTTCCCAACGTCATCTTGACTCCCCACGTCGCCTTTAAAGACGCCACCAACATCTCAGAACGCCAATTCGAAATGTTACTGGACAACATGAGACGCTTTGCCGCCGGGGAAGAGCTAAGGAATATCGTAGATAAATCGGTGTGGTACTAACCAACATGCCCGGGACGGGCACAACGAAGGATGAAAATGGTTATTTTCATATAAAAATTCGGGGCTAAAATTGAAGATTTCAATGCAAGTTTGGGAATATTCAAGCTTCGCTTTCCGGAAAAGACCGACACGCTCTCTATCCTTGAACAGATCGCCCGAATCCCCCTGATCTCGAAGGCCGAACCAAATTATATCTATCCAATTTCGCTGCCCTATATATATAGTGAAATGTCGGCCAATTCTGAGCCATTCATCACCCCCGGGTCAATAAACGCTGTTCCAATCGCCATTCTTGATACCGGACTGGCTCTTGATGCCGGGTTGCAGGACCTGATTTTAGCAACCTTGGATGTTCTCAATCCGAATGACCAAATTTCAGATTCTCTGGGTCATGGGACACAGATGGCCTTAATCGCATCCGGTGCCGTCAAACCTTTAGGCGTCAGCGGTGATTCTAAATCATACCGTCCCGTAATTGCGATACGGGCTTTTGATGACAGTGGTTTAATATCGAGTTATGATTTAATGAAAAGCGTTGATTTTGCCATACACAGCGGTGCCAGGGTGATGAGTTTAAGTTGGGGTTCTGAAATTCGAAGCGGTTTTGTGGAAAAAACTCTGGATTACGCGAAGTCAAAAAAACTTATTATTGTTGCGTCTGCCGGTAATGAGCCAACTGGTAAAAAGATGTATCCCGCAGCCTACGAATCTGTTATCGGTGTGGGCGCCCTCGCTCCAAACGGGAAACCATGGAAAATGTCAAATTACGGTGATTTCGTCACGCTGTATGCCCCGGGCTTTGCGGCACTGCCTGGGGGCAATAATGAAGGGCCCGGCACTTACGCGGGCACATCTATATCCGCAGCATTTATGGCAAATGTTATTGCGAATTATCTTGTAGATCATCCAGAGGCCTCCACGCAGGAAGTCATTAAAGCCTTCCAAAGTCGCCCTTGATTTCCCCCCCCCTGACGACGGGGCGCTATCACAGAGTTTTCATGGCCCTGCTGCCCCGGTGATTGTCAGCCCCCCTACGTAGCATATCCCACAGATGATTGTGATATTCTGTTTTTGAAAGAACCATTCAGTCGCAGCCATACCATGACCTTGGAGTAACGACCGATCTTTAAGCCGGAAGGGGAGCGGTTTTAGCCAGGGCAAAACAACCTGGAATCGACAGCGGAAAAGGTGCTTTTACTGATTTGGACCCTAAAAAGCCAATTTATCCTGCCATGTTCACCTGAGATACTTTCTGGAGATCACAGCTTCACCCAAACCTGCGATAAGAGAGTAAATTCCCCGGCAACGGGTCATTGAAGATACACCAGTCGTTCAACGCTGATATTATGGCAAACATTTTTCTTTTGACCTAACCCTGCCATTGTAATATTCTTTCTTACATCTCCATCACCAGCTTTCTATGTATTTTTCACGCTTAGAAAGGGGTCTAAGAAGGGCTTTCCATGCCCAGAGAGTATATTAAAAGCCTGGCCGCCCCTATCCGAGGAAGATGAGGCTACACACTTGATCATTAGGAGGAAACTTGTGAAGGCACAGATAGAGCAGCTCTACGGAACGTGGCGGCTTGTAAGCAGGACCGAGGAAGGTGGCGAGACAGACGCCTCCTCCGAGATTGCCGGCAACGCCCCCCAGGGGTTTATCACCTATGGCCAAAATGGGCGCATGTCGGTAATTACCATCGGAGGGAACCGCCCCAAGCCGAAGGATCTCACGAAACTTACGGACCAGGAACGGGTCGAGCTTTTCAATACGACCATTGCGTACGCCGGGACTTTCACAGTTGAGGGCAATAGAGTCACACATAACGTAGATATCTCCTGGAATGAAACCTTGACCGGCACTTCTCTGGTCCGACATTTCCAAATCGAAGGGAACACGTTGACCATCCGTGTTGATCCAATGATCAGCCCCACCGGGGAAAGACAACCTGGGGTGGTGTTAATGTGGGAGAAGGTCCAGTAGTCTTTCTTTTCAAGGAGGGGACGATGGGACTGTATGAAAAATACATATTTCCAAAGATGGCGCACCTTGTTTGCAGCATGAAGCCATTCCCCCGCCAGCGCGAGAAAGTAGTGCCTATCGCTCGGGGGGTTGTTTTGGAGGTTGGAGTCGGGTCGGGGTTAAATTTACCTTACTATGACGGCAACAAAGTGACCAAAGTGTGGTGCCTCGATCCCTCACCTGAGATGCTGCGGATGGCAGAAAAGGCAGCTAAATCGCTTCCTCTCAAGGTTGAATTCATAGGGTCGCCAGGTGAAGAAATCCCGCTTGAAGATAATAGCGTCGATACAGTTGTTGTTACCTACACGCTGTGCACCATTGCGGATACTGAGCAGGCTCTTCGACAGATGGCGCGGGTTCTGAAGCCGGGGGGTGAACTCATCTTCTGCGAGCATGGTGCTGCACCAGATGAGGACATTCGTTGCTGGCAGGAGCGCATCAATCCAGTTTGGAAACTGTTGGCTGGCGGATGTCACCTAAACCGCCCGATACCCAAGCTTATCGAGCAAGGTGGATTCAGGATAAAGGGGATGGAGGCCATGTACATTCCAGGCTGGCGCCCTGCAAGTTTTAACTACTGTGGTATGGCGACTCACGCGTGATTGGTAGTGATTGCCAATGGCAAATTGGGGGGAAACAAGGGGGAAAAAAGAAATCCAAATAAAAGAATGATCGGTCATCGGTTCAAGGGGCTTCCATCTTGGAAGACCAAAAACGGTTCAAAGTTGCAGGTGATAAATGGACAAAGTAGATGACAAAACGGTTTTGATCATTGAGGATGACCGCAACACCGCTGCATTGGTTGCACGGGTTAAAGCGGTCTTGAGGCGCGTCCGGCAGAAAGTGAATGCGCTTGAAACGATTCTGTCTCACGAAAAAATAATCCTGGATCTCAAAAAACGTCGACTGAACGTGGACGGAAGGCCGGTAACGCTCACGCCTCATGAATACGCGCTATTGCAAACGCTGATGTCTTCTCCGGGCAGAATTTTCATTCGAGACGAACTGTTGATCCGTCTCTATCCGGCAGGTGAGGCTGCGGTGATCGACCGGGTGGTGGATGTTCACATTGGAAAGCTGAGACAGAAAATCGAACCGGACCCGTCAAATCCCCGATATATTCTGACTGTCCGGGGTGTCGGTTACCGCTTTGCCGACCGGAAGCCGCAAGACGACAAGGCCCCCCGATGAAAAAACATCTGATCTTCAAACTCCTTGGGATCAACCTGGCGGTAATTTTCTTTGTGGTTGTCATCGTGTGGATCTCTATCAACACGCTGGCCGCAGATTATTTTGTCACCCTCATGGAAAAATACAATATTTCTCCAGGACCGGCTCACGACATGTTTGTCAGCGCGGTGCACCGCTACCTGATTCGGGCCAGTCTGGCCGCCGCCGTCATCACCGTGGTGCTCAGCTTTCTGATGATGCGCAGGGTCCTTAAACCGCTGACCCGGATGACCGAAAAGACCCGGGAAATCGCTTCCGGTAATTTTGCCGTCCGGGTATCGGCCCACACGGATGACGAAATCGGCCAGCTTGCCCGGGCCGACGCTTCGCACGGCAATTTAAAACTGGAACCCACTGATATACGGGAACTGGTCCAGACGAGTATCGAAACATTCCATCAAGCGATTTCCCAAAAATCCATTTCCATGAACCTGCATGCGGCACCGGGTCCGATAATCGTACCCGCCGACCGGAAGCAGATTGCGCGTGTTCTGCGAAATTTCACCGACAACGCAGTCCGGTACACGCCGCAAAACAATGATGTGGAAATTCATATAGAATCCAATCTGAGCCGGATACAGGTTTCATTTACCAACAGCTGCGGGGATCTGATTCCGTCTGAGCTGCCTTTTATTTTCGAACGTTTTTATCGGGGTGAAAAATCCCGTTCCCGCCAACACGGCGGTGCAGGCATCGGCCTGGCCATCGTCAAAGAACTGGTAAAGGCCCACGCATAAATTGTAGTCCGGATTCCAATGCAGGCCATCTGTTGAACCGCAATAATGGCCGCATTCCCCACAGCTTGCCGCGGGGTTCTTCAAAATCTTTACCAAAACTTTACAATTTCTTTACACGCGCTTTAATCCGCCGTCTTATATTATCCTCAAAGAGAATTCCGATGTTGGGTTTCTCTAACTTAATTGATGGTCTCGTAAAAAGTCCTAAAAAGACCTTTTACG
>JAUYIZ010000212.1 GCA_030688615.1 Desulfobacterales bacterium
CGCCACTTGTTTCCCCCCCATCAGGGTCACTTTTTCCCGGATGGTTTGATTCATAATGCGTGCCGCTACCGTATAATCTCCCGGCACAAGATCGACATATAACAGCGGTCCGTCGGAAACAGCCTCGAAAATTTCTTTGCCCTGGATATTGCTGATGTGGACGGTTAGGTCTGAAAGGTATGATTTGTCGGTGGCCGCAAACATGAGTTTCAGCCCGTAGTTTTTGCCCATTTTTTGAAGCACGTTTCTTTCGTCCACGCCGATCCCGCCGGTGACATAGGATATCTGCCGATACGATTTCACTTCAATCGGCAAAATAAAGTTCTGGGCAAAGATTTTGGGCGCAGCCTGGACGAGGCTGAACCCGGTCAGGCAGATGAGGAGCAGAATATTTTTTTTCATTTACGATCTCATTTGTGGATGGACACAAGTTACTTGCTCAAACCATACCTATGGGATCGCGCCCCTTTTGTCAAGACCCATGCCGAACACCTGGCCGCTTAAATCCATTTGATTTGATCCGGGCGATAGCCGAAATAAACGGTTTTCCCCGGAAACAGGGGGTGCGCCCGGTTCGGTTGCGGGGGCAGCATGGCCGTGAAGGAGATGTCTCCGGCAAGAATTGTGGCAAACACCCGGCCTGTTTTTCTTTCCAGGCTGAGCCGGGAAACGATACCGCGCAAAACATTGTCCTCACTGGAAAGGGTCGCGCCGTCCTCGCAGACGGACAGGCCGTCGATGACGGCCGCCGCCGACGGATCCGGCGGGGCCGGCACGTACAGCATCTGCTGGTCGGATAAAGTCTTGGCCCATTTTCCCGCTGCCTGCTTGCGCCAGGGCCCGAAGATGATTGTTTCCCGGCCTGAACCGGAAATCCTGCCTCTGTATAAATGGAAGATTTTATCGCAGATTTCATAAAGCCACTGCCAGTCGTGGCTGGCAACAATGAGCGTGGTCCCCTGCTGCCGGAGCGCCTGCAGGGCTGCCTCCTTGATGAGCTGAGCGCTGGCGGCGTCCACGCCGGCGGTAGGCTCATCCAGCAAAAGGACTTCGGGCTTTACTGCCAGCCTTGCCGCCAGCGCTACCCGCTGGGTCTCGCCTCCGGAAAGCGCATACCAGGGTCGCCGGGCAAAATCTTTGCCGGACAGGCCCACCAGGGAAAGCGCCTCGTGGACCCGGTCAACCGTATCCGGGCCGTGGCCCCTGACCCTCAGGCCGTAGGCGATGTTTTCAAAACAGCTGCGTTTCATCAGAAACGGTTCCTGGGGCAGCAGGCTGATGGCATGCCGGGCGTCATCTGAAAACGGTCCCACTTTGCGGCCCTTAAAATAAATCTGCCCCCGGGTGGGCCTTTCGATCAGACCCAACAGTTTCAGCAGCGTGCTTTTCCCGCTGCCGTTCGGGCCGATGAGCCCGACGATGGAAGCCGGTTGGACGGCCAGGTGTTCGATTTCCAGAACCGTGCTGCCGGCATAGGCATGTTTCAGAGCGTTGATCTCAAATATGGGCTGGTTCAATTTTAATACCTTCGGCGTAAAAATGAAACCGAGACATTCACACAAAACGAGATCGCCAGCAGCACCAGGCCGAGGGCCACTCCCATGCCGAATTGACCCTTGTTGGTTTCCAGCGCGATGGCCGTCGTGATGGTGCGCGTATGCCACTTGATATTGCCCCCGACCATCATGGAAATCCCGACTTCCGTCATGACGCGCCCATAGGCGGCGATCCCGCCGGCCACGATGCCGTGCCGCGATTCCCACAGGGTGGTCAGAAACAGCTGCCTGCGACTGGCCCCCATGGACAGGATGGTGATGCGAAGCTTTTGATCCATGCTTTCTACCGCGGTCGCGCTCAGGCCGACGACCAGGGGCAGGGCCAGAATCGTTTGGCCGGCGGCAACCCCGGGCAAGGTGAAAAGCAGGCCCAGATGTCCCAGCGGGCCGCGATGGGTCAGGAACGCATAAACGAGCAGGCCGATGAACACGGTGGGCAGCGCCATCAGGGTGTCGACAAGGGTCCGAATCGGTTTTTTCCCCCTGAAATCGACGTGGCCGAGACAAAAACCAAGGGGGATACCCAGGAGCAGGCTGCATCCGAGGGAATAGCCGGAGACCTTGACCGTGGCCCATATGGCGGAATAGGTTTCAGCGTTGCCGCTGAGCAGCAAATGAAAAGCCTGGAAAAATCCTTCCAATAAAAAATTCATGACAATCTGAGGTCGTGTTAAAAAAAATGCGACTGCAGCAAGAAGTTGCACGCATGCAGTCACCGTGTGTCAGGTGACTTGCCTACCTTTTCGCATTGGGGGTGAACAGGGGTTTTCCCAACAGTTTGAAATCCTTTATCAGCTGCTGGGCCTGCGCCCCGGTGATCCAGTCAATGAATTGGCCGGCCGTGTCATATTTGGCTTTGGAACAATGCTTTTTGTCTATGGCAATCACGCTGTATTGATTCAGCAGGGACGCGTCTCCTTCAACCAGGATCTTCAGCGGCGGGTTTCCTTTCAGGTTCGCTTCGTATTTGATGTAGGTGCCCCGGTCGGTCATGGTATAGCCGTTGCGTTCGGCAGCAATGTTTAGGGTCGCCAGCATGCCCTGGCCGGTCTGAACGTACCAGTTTTCTTTATCCGGTACCGGCAGGTCGGCTGCCCGCCACAGAAAGAGCTCAAGCTGGTGCGTTCCGGACTTGTCTCCGCGGCTGACAAAAACGGCCTGGTTGGCTTTTACCGTCTGCAGTGCATCTTTAACGGACCTGCCCTGGATTCCGGCCGCGTCCGCTGCCGGTCCGATGATCACAAAATCAT
The DNA here is from genome assembly GCA_030688615.1 of Desulfobacterales bacterium. Classification (GTDB taxonomy): domain Bacteria; phylum Desulfobacterota; class Desulfobacteria; order Desulfobacterales; family JAUYIZ01; genus JAUYIZ01. The sequence continues at coordinate 2,807 of JAUYIZ010000212.1, forward strand.
TATACATGATTTCCCGGCGATCCGCGCCGAACCCGCTGGCGACGAATTTCTTCTCGTCCGCCGGAGCATGAACCATGAGAACGTCCACATCGCAGTTCTCGCCCAGTTTGAGGGCTCTGCCGGTGCCGGTTGCGGTCCATTTTACCTCGATTCCGGTGGCTTCCTTGAATTTTGGTATAAGATAGTCCAGCAAGCCGGTGTTGTCCGTGCTGCTGGTGGTCGCCATCATCAGGGTCTTTTCTTGCGCCGCAGACCCGGCCGGCAGGAAACAAATAACAAAAGCCAGACAAATCGTCGAACCCCATATCCTTTTCATCTTTTCCTCCGTTTTCTTCAGGTCATTAAATTGAAGCGCACCGCGGCAGGCCGCAAAAAATGCGTCCGCGGTTCATTTTTCTTTCATGTCGTTTTGCGGGAAAAGCATCCGGCCGCTCAGGCCGGTGTCATAGCCTTTTAAAGATGCCGCGATCTTAAAAAAGGGCTCTTCGTGCAAAAGCCCCAGGAACTGCTGCACGCCGGGGTCAAAGAAGCGCTCCTTAAAAATCATCAGATCATAGCGTTCCCGGCACAGGGGCACAAAGCCCAGGTCCAGCAGGCCGGCCGCGGCATGGATGCCCAGGCCGGCATGGGCCCGGCCGGCCAGGATTTCGAATCCGACATCCAGGTGGCAATGGACTTGGTTGTGGTATCCGTCGATCTTGTCCCCGGCCACGGCAATATTTTTCAAGGCTTGGTCCAGCAGCAGCCGCGTGCCGGTTCCCAGGGGCCGGTTGACGATCCGGATTCCCTGCCGGGCAAAATCCGCAACCGCGCGGATGTTTTCGGGGTTGCCTTTTTTCACCAGGATGCCCTGCTCCCGGTTGCAGAAGTTCACCATGGCCGGCATGCGTTCAAGTTCCCGGCCGGCAGATTCAAAGTTGTAATCATGGCCGTCGCCCTGGAGCAAATGGCTGGAAGCGATGTGGCAGACGTTCTGTCGCAGGGCCTGCAGACCTCCCATGCTGCCCAGGTTGCCGAACACCGCAATGCTCCCGGTAAAACTCGCATTGTAAAGAGACAGGGTTCTTTCCAGCAGGATATCGTTGCTGCCCATTATGATCAGAACGGGTTTGACGGCCGAGGGGCCGACTGCCGTGGCGGGGTAGTTGATGGTATGCACCTCGATCCACTGCTCCACCAGATTTTTTGGAAACAGCCATTTTCCGGTAACTTTGGTTGCCGGTAGCCCCTTTTCGGCAACCAGGCTGTAGACCATCTTTTCGTTGATGTTCAAAAATCGAGCAACTTCTTTGGTGCTCAGCAACTGGCTCATGGGGTTGTCCTGCCTTTTTAATCAATATCTGATTCGCACCCGCGATTGATGGTTTGTTTATTAGATAAAACAGTTCTTTTTGTCAATATTAAATTTTATTTATTTATTAAAATTACTAAAACTAACTTAAATTAACCAAAATTAACAATATAGGTTCATATGGGCTGAAATACTGCAAAGCTCACTTTTTACGGCACCGTCCAGGTTTGACAATCCGTGAGGAACAGGATACAGATGGCTGTCCGGAACCGTTTTGCCATAAGGGCCGCGAGAAAAATTAATTGCCCGGTCATGGCTTTTTTTTGGAGCAGGATATCCATGAAAGCAGAAGAGAAAAGACCGGCCGCCCAACCGGTGCGCACCTTTACGGCATTCCAGCATTCCGACTTTCGCTGGATGTGGGCGGGTCAGCTGATATCGGTGGCCGGGTCAAATATGCAACTGGTGGCCATCAACTGGCACATTTATCTGCTGACCGGGTCTCCTGTGGCCCTGGGTTTGATCGGCCTGGTAAGGTTTATCCCCAGTCTGGTCCTTTCCCTTGCCGGCGGGGTGTACGCCGACGCCCGGGACCGACGGAAAATCCTTTTCGTGACCCAGAGCGCCATGATGGTGCTCACGGGGATGCTGGTCCTCTCGAGCGGCGCGTGGGGCAACTCGGTGGCCGTAATTTACCTGCTTACGGCTGCCATCGCGGGGGTGGAAGCATTTGACGGTCCCGCCTGGCAGGCGATTGTCCCCAATCTTGTACCCAAAGCGCATTTGATGAATGCCCTCAGTTTAACCAATGTGATGAGGCATACCGCCATCATTGTGGGTCCGGGCCTGGCCGGCTTCGTCATTGCCTGGAAAGGTGTGACGGCGGTGTACCTGATTAACATGATCACTTTCCTGGCGGTGCTGGCCCCCATCGTCAGAATGAAGACCCCGACCCAGAAGAGTCTGGGGGCTTCCCGGGTAAGCTTTTCCGCCATGCGGGAGGGGGTCCTTTTCGTGCTTCATTCCCGCATACTGCTTTCCACGGCGCTGCTCGATTTCTTCAGCACCCTGTTTTCCTCCGCCACTGCCCTGCTGCCCATTTTTGCCAGAGAAATACTGAAAGTGGGGCCGGAAGGGCTGGGCATCCTCCATGCCGGCAAGTCCATCGGCGCCGTGTTTGCCGGCGCGGGCATGTCCTTTGCCGGGGACGCCCGCAGAAAGGGCCGGCTGGTTTTTTATTCCGTGACCGTCTATGCAATGGCCACCGTGCTATTCGGCGGCTCGCAGTGGTTCATCTTGTCGGTTTTTGCCCTGATCATAATCGGCGCCGGCGATACGGTCAGCGCCATCATGCGCCAGAATATCCGTCAGAACGAGACCCCGGACCAGATGCGCGGCCGGATGAGTTCGGTCATGCGGATATTCTCCAACAGCGGCCCCCAGCTCGGCAACCTGGAGGCAGGTATCGTCGCGGCCCTCATCGGGGCGCCCTTATCGGTGATCACCGGAGGCACGGCAAATCTGATCTTCATCGCCGTGCTTGCCTGGAAGGTTCCCCGGCTGCGGGATTATGAGAGTTAGGGCGCGCGCAAAAATTAATTGTAACCGTTTACGGTTTACAGTTACCGGTTCCCAGTAAAAAAAACAGACGGTTGAGAAGAGTTATGGGGCTTCTTTTGAAGAGTAAACTGAGAACTGTAAACCGATAACCGTAAACGGTTAACCAATACGGGCCCCGCATGAATCA
>JAUYIZ010000216.1 GCA_030688615.1 Desulfobacterales bacterium
CGGGGAAGCCAGAGTCTTTTGAACATCGACCAATTTGCTGATCCAACAGGATACCAGCTTAAAGTCAAAAAACCAGGCAGCGACGAATACACCATCGGCAACATCGATCTTGTGGAAACCTTCAACTATCTCATCGGACTGCGCGTCAGCCACATGGCCGCACCGCAAACCTTTACAGCCAGGTTCAAGCGTGAGCCCGATCCTGAGCTTCCCGCAGACCAGCGCACCCGCCTGGTCGTAGACGACCGTATCAAACAGGATGAAAACGGCCCGTGGTGGTTTCGCAAGATCGAAGGCTGGGTTCCTTCTGATTTGCATCATCCCAACAACGGCCAGCGTGAAAAGGTCCTGATTGTCTGGCGCAGGCTTTCCGGTGATCTGGAAAAAGACAATCTCATATTGGACGAGTGGTTCAAAAAAAACCGCATCAGCACCCGGGATTTTGAGTTTGATACCATTTACGTCAATGGCAGCAACAACCTGCCGAATTTGAAACTGGAAGGCGAGACCTGGAAAGTGCGCCTTATTGAAGAGGATTTCATGACATGCATTTGGGTAATGGATAATGGATAGTGGATAATTGATAATTGAGAATGGACAATTGATAATTGATAATGAAAAGAAAATGCGATTGGTAAAGAAAAATGTAGTGAGGGAAAAATCTTTTGCCTTTGCTTTGCGGATTGTGAAGTTGAGCCGCTATTTACAGGGGAAGCGGCGCGAGTTTGTTTTGAGTAAGCAACTTTTGCGATCCGGCACTGCGATTGCGGCGCTGGTTCGCGAGGCGGAACAGGCGGAAAGCAAAGCTGATTTCATCCACAAAATGGCGATTGCGTTGAAAGAAGCCAATGAAACCGATTACTGGATTGACCTTCTTTATCAGTCGGAAACAATCGACGAGAAAGAATTTGAATCAATAAAATCGGATGCCATTGAGCTACTCAAATTGTTGACCAGCATCATTAAAACGAGCAAAACCAAGGATAATGTAAAATGAACGACAAAAATTCTCCATTATCCACTGTCAATTCTCAATTATCCACTATCAATTCTTCATTATCCACTGTCAATTCTCAATTATTAATTTATCAGACCGACGATGGCCTGGTGAAACTGGATGTCCGGCTGGCAGGTGAAACGGTTTGGCTCACCCAGCAGTTGATCGCCGAGCTTTTTCAAACCACGATCCCCAACATCAGCATGCATATACGCAACATTTTTGAAGAGGGCGAACTGACGCCCGAGGCAACTATTAAGAAATTCTTAACAGTTCGCCGGGAAGGCGGCCGCGAGGTGCAACGGAACCTGGAATATTACAATCTGGATATGATTTCTTTGGTACAAAAGGCCCATGCAGAGTATGAAAAGTACCGCATGAAGATGCTGGAAGCGCCCACAGCGGTTGAGAAGCACTTCATTGAGGCGGAAAAGGAGCTGAAACAAATCGAATCAAGGAAAAAGCGGAGGGGCAAAAATGGCAAGTCGTAAATCAAAAGGCCCCCGGCCGCATAAATTCCGCAACAAGCTCTTGCTCAATCAGTGGCTTGTCAGCCTGTTTGGTATTGACCCCTTCCAGGAACACAAGCTGAACGGAAAAATTGCCCGCCCGTTTCATGTCTTATCCGACCCGATCAAAGATCCGCGCATGGAGGGGCTCGATCACGATAATTTGCATAAATTTTACTTCAACCTGATTAACAGCGACCTGTTCTGGAATTTCTCAGGCCGTATCAGCAAAGAACAACTTCTTGTTTATGAGGAAAACATCGTCCGCCATACCCAGGCGATTAATGCGAGACGCTATCGCCCGGTGGTTTGGAAGTATTTCCAATGGCTAACCCTGTTGTTTGCCGAAATCTATTTGGACCGTTATTTTAATGGCTTTGAAGCGCTGCTTAATGATTTGAACCAATTTGCAGCCGACTTTAACCGGCACTGGCATGATTACAGCGATGTGCCCTTATACACCGAAGACGACCTGAATAAGTTATGCCTGCAGAATGCCACCGGCAGCGGCAAAACACTGCTGATGCACGTCAACCTGCTTCAATATCGACATTATGCCAAACAATCCGGCCGGGACAAGGAACTTTCCCGGGTGATTTTGTTAACGCCCAATGAGCGTCTCAGTGAACAGCATATCAATGAGTTTATGGAAAGCGGCCTTCAAGCCAAAGCTTACCGCAAGGACCAGGATCCTCTTTTTAGCATGGCCATGGGGCTGGGTCGCGTTGATGTGCTGGAGGTTACCAAACTGGCTGACCAGGAAGGCCCCAATACCATTGCCACCCGCAGTCTCGGCGATCAGAATCTGCTGCTGGTGGATGAAGGCCACCGCGGCATGAGCGGCAAGGAGCAAGGCGCATGGCTGACGCGACGGGCCGCCCTGTGTGCCAAGGGGTTTACCTTTGAATATTCGGCCACCTTCGAACAGGCGGTTTTGGCTGCAAAAAACGACACTTTTGAAAACAGTTACGCACGCAGTATCATCTTTGATTACTCCTACCGCTGGTTTTATGAAGACGGCTTCGGCAAAGATTATCAGATTTTAAATCTCCCGCAATCGTTTGATGAAATCAGAGCGGTCTATCTTACGGCCTGTGTGCTGAAATTTTACCAGCAGCTTTGCATTTACCAGAAAAAGGCCATGGAATTTGAGCCGTTTAACCTGGAAAAACCGCTCTGGATTTTCGTCGGCAGCACAGTTTCAAAGGCAAAAGGTTCCCAGGATGAAATAGCCGTCGCTGCGGACGTGGCGCAAATTATCCAGTTTCTGGCTGCTTTTCTGTCTGAACCGGATGAATTTCAGAGAAGAATTAATGAAATTATTACGGGCAACGGTTCCACGACCGGTCTGTTGGATAAAGACGGCAACGATATTTTTGATGGTTCTTTTACCTATCTTGCCAAAGTAATGAACGCAGGTGAATCCATCCAGGATATCTATAAAGGCATTCTTTCCCGTTTGTTCAACAACCCTGCCGGCGGGCAGCTCGAAATGGCGCGGCTCAAAGGTGACTCCGGCGAGATTGCCCTGAAGGCAGGATCCGCCGAAGAGCCTTTCGGTCTGATCAATGTCGGTGATGCCAAGGGACTTTGCGATCATGTAGAGGAAGTGGCAAAACACCATGGCACAAAAGTTACTGTGGCAGAAAGTGATTTTACCGAAGCCATGTTCGCTTCGGTAAAGGATTCAGCATCGCCCGTAAACCTGCTGATCGGCTCCAAAAAATTTGTCGAAGGCTGGGACTGCTGGCGGGTGAGCACGATGGGGCTGATGCACGTGGGAAAAAGTGAAGGATCTCAGATCATTCAGCTTTTTGGCCGCGGGGTGCGCCTGAAAGGCTATGCGTGGAGCCTGAAAAGAAGCGGACATGTAGCTGCCCCGCAACGACCGCTTTTTATCGAGGAGCTTGAAACCTTAAATGTTTTTGGCATCGAAGCTGATTTCATGGAAAAGTTCCGCGAGTTTCTTAAAGAAGAAGGCCTGCCGGGCAACGAGCGACGCAAAATCATCACCATGCCGTTGAATGTAACGTATGACTTTGGTAAAAAACTGAAAATCCTTCGGCCTAAGCGCAAAGCATCGGACGGCAAGGAATATGATTTTAAAAAAGATGCGCCGGTGCCGACCATCGGGGAGTTGCCGGACTATTTAACGCATAATACCATCGTTTCCGACTGGTATCCCCGCATACAATCCGTCCAATCCCTTAAAACGGGTTCCATAAGCCAAAAGGACCGTGTTCAGCTCCGTGATGAACATCTGGCATTTCTGGACTATGATGCGCTTTTCTTTGAGATCGAGCGCTTCAAACGCGAGCGGAGTTGGTACAACCTGAACATCTCCAAAGAGGGAATCCGGCGGCTATTGGCCAATTCGACCTGGTACACGCTCTATATGCCGCAAACAAGGCTCAACCTGAGCGGGTTCGATGACGTCCTTCTCTTGCAGCAAGTCGCCACGGAATTGCTCAAGCGCTACTGCGATCATTATTACAACTACTGCAAACGCGAATATATCGAACCTCGCCTGGAGCTGAGAGAATTAAGTTCAGACGACGACAATTTCCCGTCCGATGACCAGTACCAGCTTATTGTAGATGGCGATGAGGCACAGCTCATATTAGCCATTGAGCGGGTCAAAGCAGAGCTTGAAAAACACAAGGATAAATTATTAAGGGAGGGTGATTTGCGTGCCTGTAACTTCGGCAAACATTTATACCAACCGCTATTCCATGTGCGTCGCGGCAGCAAAATCAGCATTTTGCCCGTGGCTTTGAACGAAAGCGAATATCAGTTTGTGAAGGACCTCAAGGACTGGTGCGATGTCAATAAAGACAAACTATCCCAAGACAAGTCGGAGCTGTTTCTCCTTCGCAACATGAGCCGAGGCAAAGGGGTTGGTTTTTTCGAAGCCGGCAATTTTCATCCGGACTTTATTTTATGGTTGTTAAATGGCAAAAAACAACATGTCTCTTTCATCGAACCCCACGGTCTTTTACATGAGGGTCCCGGCAGTGAAAAGGTTTTGCTGCATAAACGTATCAAAGATGTACAAAAACGCCTGGGTGATCCGGACGTTATTCTAAATAGTTTCATCCTTTCCTGGTCTAAATTCCCGCAATTAAAATGGGACCGATCGCAAGCTGAACTTGAAAAAATGAACGTCTTTTTTATGACCGATGATCGAGACCATTACATCGACAAGCTGTTTACCAGATTGAGGGATCAAGCCTGACAATCAAGTACATTTTACATCGTTGATATGGTAACCAAAGGTGGCGGATATCAGAAGGACTGTTGAAACCTTTGATGAGACCAATACCAGCGATCCTGCGGTTCGTGAAGATTTCATCCTCTGGGGCAATGGAGAAATCCCCCGCCTCCCGTGGATCCTGGGTCATGAGAACAGAAAGACCACAGAGATTTATTTTGCACAGCATCGGGGAGATGGAGCGTCAGGCAATGGCTGTTTTTGAGCGGGCAAGAAAAAAGTCACACACAGAAAACAGGGCACGAAAAAAGAGGATTAGGCGTGGCGTAACTTCTCAAAAAATCCGGTTAGTCGGTTACCATACCATTTCACTGGATTGCGCCAAGGCTTTAGAAGCGCCCGCCTTCGCGGGAAT
>JAUYIZ010000217.1 GCA_030688615.1 Desulfobacterales bacterium
ATCCTTGTCAGGCACACCGCATCCGGTGAAAACCGCATCCCATTTCGAAACAACCTCATAAATTTCCATAACGACATCCAAGGCCCGTTGACTCCGTTTTATCCCGAAATGTTTGGCTTCTGCCAGGAGTGTTGCCAGATCTGCCGGTCTGTTATCCATTCCAATGCGCAGCACATGTTCCTGGTTGAAACCGATGTTCGGCACCAGGTCGAATGCCGGACTTAATCGCCAGCCTTCTTCGTCGTGCAGCATCAGGAAATTTTTCAGGTGGTCGTCGGTGTTGCCGATCATTACATTGAACGCCATCTGTCTGTAAATCCGCTGAAGATCCATCTCCGGTTGCCTGGTAACATGCATAATCACTTCCGCCAGGTCCCGGTAGCCGGCATTGTACCAATCGTCGGCTTTCAGCAGTGTTTGCATGCTGATCAGGTGGTTGCGGCCGCCGGCTTCGTTGATATCGAACCGTTTCACCAGCAGGCATTTTCTGGAGCCCAAAGGTAAAAGCCTGGATTCGGCTGTCTCGATACCGGCACGGCGGCCCAACTCCATGGCTGCGGCTTCCAGGCTTACCACGTCCAGGTGATCCTTGGTGCTGGCAAACTTTGCCAGGTAGGCCCCGTGTTCATCCTCAACAAGGACTTTCGGCCTGGCCCCGCCCGGCGAACTTCCGGCCTGGAACAGCAAGGAAAAATCATTGTCATCGTCAGCGGCAGTCGCAGGCTCCTGCTCGAATTTTTCGGCCAGCATCACCAGTTTCTGCAGGTGTCCGCTGGAAACCCCGGCTGTTTTCAATTCCGGCCGGCCTTCCTCCACGTAGCTCAAGGCCCCCAGACCCTGGTTGCCCAGCAGCCGCAATAACTGGGGAACACGTTGGATTCCGCGTTCCAGCTTGTAGCGGCGGACAAGCAGTCTCCGGCCCCAGTCGTCCGGGAGGCTATCTTCAAAGACGCCATGGACGCCGGCGCGTGGCCGGTCCGCATTGAAATTTTCCCTGGATATCGGCAGCTGCAGAGGATCGATCGGAAATGCCCGGGGATGCTCCAAGAACTCAGTAGTGTAGCGGAACTGTCCTTTCAGCGCTCCCCTGGAATCAGGATCGTCTACAACCACTTCTCCGACCTTGACAATTTCCGCTGTGGGCAGGGTCAACCATACTGTGAGAATCATGTCTTTTTCTTCCGCCTTCCCCCGGCCCGTTGCCGTTTGCTGCTTTTTTTTTCGAATTTCGCGAACAGGTCTTCTTTTGGCGCCAGCACCTCCTGCCAGCCATCAAGTCGGCCAAAAATGCTGGAGGCTGCCAGCCAGTTGCCGATGGGCGTCTGCGGAGAACCTTTTTCCATCCTGCTGTATGACTGACGGGTTAAGCCAAGCCTTTGGGCGAACACTTCCTGGCTTTCGTTGCGAGCCAAACGCGCCTCTCTCAACCTTTTGCCAAACAGCAGCAGCAGTTCAGTGCTATTTACATTGTTAAACATAATTAACCTTATAGCATAAAAAAGACTATTATGTAAAGAATATAAGACAACCATCGGGGTCATAGTCGGCGGCCTTTTTGTTAAAGTAGGGCGGATCGAAGATGATAAGATCGAATTTTTCTTTGGAGCTTACAGGCCAGGATAGCTGATTGACTGGTGAGCCGGCAAGCTTTTGAGCTGCCGGCAAAGTCCATATGTAAGGTTCGATTTCGGGGCGTGTCTCCGGCCGGTCCGCCATATCAAAAGCCCAGCAGCGGCGGCCCAGGGCAAGGCAGGTGTCGGGCGTCACGCCTCCTTCGGCCATGGGGTCCAGGATCAGGTCATTTAGCTTGGAGAAATAAAAGAGAATGTGCGCTATCAGTTGCGCCGGGATGCGCCCCGGCCAGTCATCGCCGAATCTCTTATTTGTTTTCCTGTTTTTTTGAATATCAGGCACTCAAAATAATCAGGAAGATATGTTCCATTAATCCGAAATCCAACAGATGGACGTTGTAAACCCCGGCAGGGAGCCACTGACACCCCACTGTTAGAGCCGGTTTACTGATTGCTGCACCGTAATTTCTATCAAGGCTTTTTTTTTGGTTGCTTATCAAGCTTGTTTTTTACTTTTTGTTTCTGTTTTTGTGCGGTCTGTTTCTGGCCCTTTTCCTTATCTTTCTTGCCACCTTTGTCTCCCATTATGTCTCTCCCTTTTGTCTAAAAGATCTTCTTGCGGCGTGGTTTCTGTTCCAACTTCAGTACCCATCAGTATTAATTGTAATCTTAAATACTTTCCAAAATCAGTCAACTACCGATTACAAAAAAAATCCGCATCAACCGGATGAACAATTTTCAGTTATGATCCACCTTGTCCTTTAACTCTTTCCCGGCTTTAAAAAACGGCAGCTTTTTCGGCTTGATCTTTACAGTTTCACCGGTTTTTGGATTCCTGCCGGCGTAGGCTTTATATTTTTTAACAAAGAAAGAGCACAGCCCCCTGATTTCAACCCTGTCATCCTTGGCAAGTGCTTCGGCCATCTCATCAAAGAAGATTTCAACAACTTTAACGGCCTCAACCTTCGTCAATCCCTCTTTTTTTTCAGCGCTTCTATCAATTCAAGTTTGTTCATTCTCCTCTCATCCATATCCATACCGCCGGTTAATCAAGCTATGGTAGCCCCAAAACATCCTTGACATTCAATTCCGATTAAATCAAGCTGATCACATCGCCGAATAGATGCCTTTGTTCACATTCTTTATCTTTCCCTGCTTTTTAAGCTTGTAAAGGCAATTATCAATTTTTTGCCGGCTATAGCCTGTCTTTTTCATTAATGTGGCGATGTTGATCCCATCTTTCGAGTTTTCAATAATCTTGAGAACCGTATTTCCAGCCGTATCCGGTTTATCAACTTGAGGCTTTTTCCCCTGAACTGGTTTCTTAATAGCTTTCTTTGGGGTTTCCTTTTTAGCAGCTTTTGCTGCAACCTTTGGCGCTTTTTTTATTGGACTTTCCTCTTTTCCCTGTTCCTTTGCGATCTCGTTTACCTTATCAGCAATCGTACTGATTCCTTGTGCCATCACTTTCAGGCCATCTGCTACAGCGTTTAAAAATTTCTCTAAATCCTTCATTTCGACCCCCTTTTAAGTTTTTTTAAGTTTTCGGCCAGAGAGGAGTTTCTGACCACAACTTGCATGACGGTAAACTATCGGACGTCAGAAGTCAAGTCACGCATAGCGTTGACAACGTGGGATTAGATAGCTGACATTATTTGATACCCGATATAACACCGGGCGACGGGCCTATTTTGGTATCCGGGCGACCCCTTTATGTTGGGGGAATGTCCCGGAAATCAAAAGAGCGGGAAATTCAATTTTGGCGTTATTCCCTGCAGGCCTTTATTCACACTCTCCATTTGGGTTACTTTTTTTTCTTTTGTATCCGGCCGCCTCCCGAATCAAGGACCAGCTGTAGCTCCTTGCTCCATTGTTTAAACTCTTTACTTTGGTTGAATCCTATTAGTCCTGGATAATCACCTAGAAAATGTTCGGGAATTCCCTGTTTTTTAGTCCATTATAAAAACCCTGGTCCTCAGGACCAGGTCAGAGTTCAGTAGGCTTTGCCTTCTGAACGACTCATTTGTTACAACCAAAACGTGAGTTGTGCCCACAACCTTTGCTAAGGAGTAACAAATGAGCCGATTTCGTAAGTTATCACAAACCATTTGGCACTGCCAATACTATATCGTATGGGTGCCAAAATATCGTTACCGAATTTTTAGCGGTCAAATAGGCCATAGAAGTCGAAAATTGTGTTCGAGCATTTTCAGAGCAATTAGGTTGCGAAATTGTAGAATTGAACATCCAAGAAGAAAGCAAAGGAAGCCCCTGTAGATGGCAAGGGAAAAAAGAAAAAGAAAAAATAAGCGACATCTCAATCAAGGTTTACAGTATTTTGGGTTCGCTCGGTTGATGCGTGTTTCTTCCTGAAACAAAGCATATAGTGATTTTGGCAGGCCTACCCACTTTGAAATGATAATCATCAAGGTTTCACATGCCAGCCAGTAATAATATAGTTTGACTTTGCTGAGAATAGGATTATCCTTAATTAACATAGTGATTGACTTATAAAAATTGAATTATTGTGCTTCCCATATAGGACTGTGAAAAGGAGCTCCCAGCCCTGTCACTTATGATGTGACAGGGTTTTTTACTTTTTTGATGTCAAGTAATTAAATGCGCTGAATTCCCGTGAATGGACCAATTTCTTTATGGAAGCGCCAGACTCTTTTTATCCCGTTATCAGGAGGAAACCATGCGCCGGATATCATCCTTCGTTAGCTCTATATTTCTTGTTGCTCTTCTCAGCGCAATTACAATTTCTCTTGGCAATGTTTCTGATGCGTTTAGTGCGACCGACATCGCTATTAACCAATCAATTCCTAATACATATGTCATAAAAGGTGATTTGGACCAGGGTGGTTCCGTCGATCTCGCCGATGCGATACTTGCTCTTCAAACCACGTCAAATCTGAGCCCCGTTGCCACAATTCATAAAGAGGCCAGCGTGAGCAAGGTAAAGATTGGCGTTGATGATGTAATCTACATCCTGCAAATAATCGCCGGGATAAGGACGAATCTTAATCAGCTTATAGTGGTCACTCCGGTTGATCCGACTATCCCCATTGGCTTAATGCAGCAATTCACAGCCACAGGAACATATTCCGACGGTACGACTCGAGACCTTACAACGTCGGTCACATGGAGTTCCTCCAATACCGGCACGGCCACTGTCAGCAACATTCCAGGTTCCAATGGATTAGCCACATCGGTCGCTGCCGGTAGCACAACGATTACGGCCACGTCAGAAAGCCTTTCCGGTTCTACTACATTGACCGTGGGCATCGCCCAGGGGAAAGACTGGACGCTCAGAGGTACGGACGCCAGACTGTCAAGCATTGCATGGTCCGGGACGCAGTTCGTAGCGATTTTAAATGGGAATGTTTATAACTCTCCCGATGGGATAACCTGGCATCCGGTGGATGGCGCGTATGCAGCCCAAGCCGATATTGTGTGGTCAGGGACGCAGTTTGTAGCCGTGGGAGGGATGGCCGTCTCCACATCCCCCGATGGACTTGTATGGACTTCAAAGGATGTCAGTCCGACTAGTCTGGCCGCTATTGCCTGGTCCGGAGCACAGTTCGTAGCTGTGGGAAGCGGTGGTGGCATTGTGACCTCTCCAGACGGAGTGACTTGGACCTCAAGAATATCAGGCGCTTCGGGACAATGGCTGTCTGACGTTGTCTGGACTGGAACGCAATTCTTAGTGGTGGGAGACGCTGAAGTGCTTACCTCTTCCGATGGGGCTGCTTGGACAGTGGTGGCAACAACCGGCTATCCCGGCAGCCTTTACAGTGCCCCGAGTATAGCGTACTCTGGGACGCAATTCGTTTTAGTTAACCTCGATGGTGTCATCACCACTTCTCCCGACGGGGTAACCTGGACGTCACGCATTTTGGGTGTACCATGGCTGCGGGATATTGTCTGGTCAGGTACGCAGTTTGTAGCGGTGGGTGGCGGCGGTGTTATTTTCACTTCTCCAGACGGCATCACGTGGTCATCACAGACCCCGGTTGCCACCTCCAATCTGGGTAAAGTTATCTGGACTGGAACGCAGTTCCTGGCAGTTGGATATGGT
>JAUYIZ010000229.1 GCA_030688615.1 Desulfobacterales bacterium
GCTTGGAATTTGTAATTTTAGACCCAAAACGCCATGGCAGAGCCATCTATCCCTGATCTGGCCCAAAGGACCAGGTTTTCTATGTTTGAATAAACTCCCTCGGGTCCGGAGGCACCGTGGCAAGACGGTGCCGATTGTGTCAGCTGCTGCCTTTCGATGCGATATAGGGCAGCACCTCGTTCAAGGGCAGCACATTGGCATATTTTTGATTCATGTCGAACAGGTTGATGGCATGGCAGGCTTCGTGGCGGTCAAAGACGCATTCTTCCACCACAATCATTCGGAAACGATAGGTACATCCATCCACCACGCTTGCCCGCACGCAGCCGCTGGTGCTTTCACCGCAGGTAATGACCGTGTCGATTCCCATGGAATTCAGGTGGCCCACCAGGGGGGTGCCCCAGAAAGCGCTCGGCGAAGATTTGGTCAAAAATGCTTCGCCGGGAATCGGTTTCACCTCGTCCATGATGTGAAATCGGCGCCGCTGGCGGTCAAGGGCTTCCGGGGACTTTTCAGATTCCGGAACTTTTTTGCCGGACGCAGCCCAGGGCGTTACGCCGGACCCATCCAGACCCGTGACGTGAATGATGGGGATTCCCGCGTCCCGGGCAGCACCGAGCAGGCGCTGAATGTGGGGCAGGGCCTGCCATCCGGCCAAACCGCAGCTGCCCGGCCAGTTTTTTACGGACTGCAGTATCGGTTCCGGCGTGTCCCCGAAAACCCATCGGTACAAATCGATCAGGAGCAGCGCGGGTTTGTCTCCAAACCGGACCGGTCGGGGGGTTGTCATACGCAGATGAGCCTTGTCCTGCTCGGTTAAAAAACGGTCCCATATACGTTCAGCCATATCATACCTCCTTTTCAATCGGTGAAATTCAAGACATATTTTTTACTAAATATTCCTGATCGTTGTTTCTGTCAATAGTTGAATAAAATCCATATCAGCGGACCGGTATTTGAAGGGGTCCGGTAATTTTTCGTTCTTGACATCATTGACCTGATCTGAAATAGATATCAACTGATTTATCTCGTCTCACTCGCCCTGTCCGGGGGCGTTTATTTTATCAACCAACCAAATTATATGGGGTGAACTATGGGACGTAATGACCTGAAAGCACAGTACGGATCCGATGTCATGGCAGATGCTCTGGGAATGTTGGATATCAAATACGCTGCGATTAACCCCGGGTCAACCTACCGGGGGCTTCACGACTCTATTGTAAATTATCGTGGCAACAAACCGGAAATCATAACCTGCAACCATGAAGGCATTGCGGTTTCCATCGCCCACGGCTATGGGAAAGTTGCCGGCAAACCCATGGCGGCCATCGTGCATAATGTGGTGGGCCTGCTCCACGGCACCAACGCCATTTATAACGCCTGGCTGGATGAAGCGCCGATGCTGGTCCTGGGTGCCACCGGTCCCATGGACATCGAAAAAAGACGTCCCTGGATAGACTGGATTCACACGGCGATGATCCAGGGCAATGTGGTGCGCGATTACGTGAAGTGGGATGACCAGCCGTTCACCGTGGGTGCTGTTCCCGATTCTTTTATACGCGGCTACCAGATCGCAACGACGGCCCCCCAGGGGCCGGTCTACATTTGCCTGGATAACGGGCTGCAGGAAGAAACCCTCACCCGCGAGATACCGCTGCCTTCGATGGACAACTACCCGGCGCCGTTTGCACCCCAGGGCGACCCTTGTGCCATCGATCAGGCGGCAAAACGGCTTGTGGAAGCGACCAACCCGGTTGTCATCGCCGACTATATGGGGAAAAATCCCAAAGCGGTTCCGGCACTGGTGGAATTGGCCGAGCTTTTGGCGTTGCCGGTCGTGGACGGCGGCGCACGTTTCAATTTTCCCAGCACACACCCCCTTGATCTTACGGGGGCAGACCGGAGCTTATTCCAGGACGCCGATGTCGTCCTGCTGCTGGATGTCAACAATCCATCCCGGTTTAACATTCCGGAAAAAACCTGTGTGATCCATATCACCGCCCAGCATTTGCCCGGTAAGAGCTGGTCCCAATCCTTCGGCAAGCTGATCAAAGTGGACCTGCCGATCACAGCCGATACGGCGCTGGCGCTGCCGGCGCTGACCGAGGCCTGCCGGAAGGTGTTGACCAATGCCAGGCGCCAGGAACTTCAACTAAGATTCGAGGCCGCCAGGGCCAAGCATGAAGCGCTGCGGAAAAAATGGCAGACCGAGGCGGACAAGGCGCAGGAAAAAAGCCCCATCCATATGTCGTACCTGACCCGGCAGGTGTGGGAACTGATAAAAAAGGAAGACTGGGCGCTGGTGAGCAAGGGGGAGCGGGGTTGGGCCCGCCGGTTGTGGGATTTTGATAAAACTTCCCAATATGCCGGCAGCTACGGCCTCGGCTGCGGCATGGGGCACGCCCTGGGGGCGGCCCTGGCGCATCGGCCGGCAGGACGGTTGTGCATCAATTTTCAACCGGACGGTGATTTGTTGTTCACCCCGGCAGCCCTCTGGACCGCGGCGCATCACAACATCCCGCTGCTCATCATCATGAATAACAACCGTACCTATTACAACAGCGAGCGGCATCAGGAAGTGACGGCCAAGTCAAGGAATCGATCCACTGAAAACAGGGGCATCGGCACCCGGATGGAAAACCCGAACGTAAATTTTGCCGGCCTGGCCAGGGATTTCGGCCTTTTCGGCGTGGGGCCGATTGAAAAACCGGGCGATCTTCGCCCGGCACTGGAGGAAGCCATCCGCGTGGTCAAGGATAAAAAACAAGCAGCGCTGGTTGACGTGGTGACGTTTCCCCACCGCTGAACCGCGCCCGGCTTGCCGCCTGTTCCGCAGGAGAAATGAGAACTATTAACCGTCTCATAATACTTTTGACGTTTTGTCATGCCGGACTTGATCCGGCATCCAGAAACAGACTGGATTGCGCCAAGGCTTAAGAAGCGCCCGCCTGCGTGGGAATGACGGGATTCTGGGTTAATTATGAGACGGTTAACATGTCTTTAGTCGCTGGCCAGCTTGCCGGCATTGGCCCGGTTTTCTTTTTTTCCTTCGATGATGTGAACGCTGACGGCTTTGGGGGGGACATTAAAATTGTTGCAGACGGCGTCGGTCATATCCTTGACCAGGCCTCTTTTTTGTTCGATGGTTTTTCCCGCGTCGGTGTAAATGAAAACTGATGGCATGCCCGGGTCCCTCCTTTGGGTTTGAATGGTTTAAAAAAATGATAACGGCCTGTTATTATTTTGAAGGAAATTAAGAGAATCCTTTTCGAATGTCAAGAAGATTTATTCCAGTCATCACGCTGCTGTCAAACCTTAAAAATACGGTTTCTCAAAAAAAATTAGCTTTTCTCAAGCGCCTATAATCCGCTTGACCTGTATCGGCATGCATATGCTATGATACGCAAACAACGTTTAAAAAAATTGTCTGGGGTGATAATTCCCTCCGGCATGAAGATCAGGGAGAACGACGATGAAGTCTTTTCAGTCTAAAACAGGCTTGTTTTTTTTGATCCTGTTTCTTGGGCCCTCCGGCGCCTTCGGGCAGCAGCAGCCGGACTTTGCATCCGAGCGTCTGCCATCCCTGATGGCAAGTATCCGGATCACCCCGCCTCTGGCCATATTCGGCGAACAAGTGCCCCTGGATAATCCGGATGTGCGGGAACGATTGGAAAAAGAACTGCTTCTTATCCTCTGGAACCGCCCCCAGGTGATTCTCTGGATCAAACGTTCGGGGCGGTATTTTCCGCATATGGAGAAGATATTGAAAGAAAACAACATGCCGGAGGATTTAAAATACCTGGCCATCATTGAAAGTGCTTTAATGCCCCATGCCCGATCCAGCCAGGGCGCGGTCGGTTTCTGGCAGTTTATGGAGGAAACCGGACTCAGATATGATCTGAGGATCAACCCCCGCATCGATGAACGAAGGGATATTTTTGCTTCCACCCGGGCCGCCGTGAACTATTTTAAAAAACTCTATAAAATTTTCGGTTCATGGGCCCTTTCCGCCGCGGCCTACAATATGGGGGAGAAAGGGTTGCAGGCGGAAATCCTGGTTCAGAAAATCAACAGTTATTTTCAGCTTTACCTTCCCTTGGAGACCCAGCGGTTCATTTTCCAGATCATTTCTGCAAAACTGATTTTGACGCAGCCTGAAAAATACGGTTTTGAGCTCAACGATTCGGATCTGTATCCTCCGTTGCAGTTTGATCGTATCCAGCTGGAGATCCGCCAGAAAACGTCCCTGGAGCACATAGCCCGGGCCGCGAACACCTACTTCAAGGTCGTCAAGGATTTAAATCCTCAGATCAGGGGGTACTACCTTTATCAGGGAACCCACCATATTTTAATTCCCGCCGGCGCTTCTAAAGGCTTTCATGAGCGGTTGCAAGAGATGCTGAAGGATTCGCAAACATCCGATCAGGCACACATATACATTGTTAAAACAGGCGATTCCCTGTCGAAAATTGCCGGCGAATTTAATGTTCCCCTGCCGGCGCTTTTGATCTGGAATCACCTCGACCTTAACAAACCCATACACCCGGGAAACCGGCTGATCATCTATCCGGAGCAGAAAGCTCCAAAAACTAAAGGTTAAAGCGTGAGCGCAACCTGCCCGAAAAGATACTGTCCGGCCTCTTATTTTCATTGAATTGCAGCATTTTTACATGCAGGCGTCCGGCCCTCAGGCACAAGGTTTCCAGTTTGGCGTTGATTAATTGAGGGAAGGGCGAACCGTCACTTTCGATGGTTAAAAAAGGAAGATCATCCATTTCCGATAACAGGGCTTTAAATTGTTTATTGCCGGAACCGGCGGCCAGCTTCCCCCGGCCGGTCATGGCTTCGGTGAGCAGGGTTTCTGCAAGGCGATTGGGCATGCAGCCAAAGGGCCCGATGGAGATAATGCCGCATACATGGGTTACGATTTCTTCCAGGGCGCTGCCGACGGTTAAAACAGCCTCCCCTTCATGATTTGCAGAGATATAAGGTTTTGCGTGGTTGATAATCGATTTGATATGGACCGGTTCCGGACGAACCAGGCCCGTGGTGGCGAAAATGGCCTTGATCCGGTTTTCATATTTTGCCATAAAATTTTTTCTTAACAGCAGCTCGAACCGGTTTGACTGGGGAATTCGAAAACCGCTGACGGCCTTTTCCACGGCATAGTCGGTGTAGTACATCCATTCGGCAATCGGCGCACAAATGACGGCAAACCCTTTTCCGGCAAGATGCTCGGTCAGGTACTGGCGTGAAATGGAATCCCTGCGGACAAATATCTCCCCCACCAGGCCGATGAGGGGGACTTCTTTAGCCGGGCGTTTCAGGGCAATATTCTTAAAATGGCGGCATGTTTGAAGCAGCTGCTCCTCGATGATGGAAAATTCGCCCTGTTCCAGGGTGGACAGGATTTTGCGCCATTCTTCATGAAAGATCAAAAGGGCCGCGCCCGCATCCCGCGCATTGGCCAGCAGCATGGACCGGATGTCTTCCATCACATCGGATATGACAATGGCCCACCATGCCTTGCGGTGAAAGCTGTTGCCGAAACCGGCATAGGCATTGTCCGCGGTGAGGGACAGCAGAGCCACGTCCGGAATTTTTAACCTTCTGACCAAATCTTCCATGAAAATATAGTATTGTCCGAAGCGGCAGGGGCCGGAACCGGTGGGCATGAAGTAGATCAGGAGTTCGTTGTCTTTTTTTTCGTTCCGGATATAGCTGAGCATGGTTCCGGTTGTGAGTATCAGGGGGAGGCATTCCTTGCAGGATGTATTGGCCCGCCCCAGCTTCAGGATCAGCTCATCGGCGGGCGGGTGCGCTTTGGCATTGAAGCCGGCTCCGGCAAAGACCGCCGCGATGGCTTCGGTGGCTATTTTGCCCATGGACGGGAAGAGTAACGTCACCCGCGGGTCTTTCATGGGAAAAATTTTTCCGGCCGAGGTGATAAAACGGGTCGCGCCGTTATTGGATTCCAGTCGGGCGGGGCTGAAAACGGTCGCTGTTTTTACAATTTCCTTTCTTTTCAGCAGCTGCCGATAGGCGGCGATGATGTCCAGAAATGCTTCGATCCGGGTCTCAATGCCGGCATCGGCCGTGTGACTGTCCAGTTCAAGGGTTAAAGAGGGTTTGCGGCCCATAATTTCTCTGAAGTATCCCAGGACAAAGGAATCCGGGCCGCAGGAGAAGTTTGTAATAAAGGTGCCGAAGAGTTGGGGATGTCGCTTCACGATTTCAGCCGCTTTAAGTATGAGCTGTCCCATGCCCCAGTACATGTGCCGCTTGACCTGCCGGGTGTCGAATGATAAAAAATCCAGCGGCAGAACCAGAACACCGCGGGATGCAAATTTATGGGGAATCCCCATGTGGGCCTCTTCGGCGAAACCGTTATAGGGCCTGCCGAATATGACCACCGCGATCTTTTCGGGGTCGGCTTCCAGTTCGGCCAGCGCTTTTTCCCCGCTTGCTTTTATTTCGGCGATAAATTTATCCTGTGCGGCCACCGCAGCATTGAATGCTTTTTCTGCCTCAAACCTGTTGATTTTCATCTGACTGGCCGTTTCGAGCAGCGCTTTTCTGGCTTCCGGGAATCCTTTGTTCATGTCCAGCAGCGGGCTGAGCACCTGGGTGCCTTGTTCCGACAGACGATTCAGTTGTTGCCGGAAGGTGGATTGAAGGAAATAGGGCTCGCCTTGAACAAACGGGCAGACCTCCGAAAAGGGGTGCCCGTCCGAAGCCGGAATGGACTTGACGTGAGGTAAAAAAATATATTCAGGGGGGGGGTCCATCTGCAGCAGTGAATAAAAATAGCCATGGGAAAGATCTCCCGGATAACAGTAGGCGGAGTTCTTTTGATCAATCCCGGTTTGAGAAAAATGGTTCGGCAGGGCGATTTCAAAACCCATCTCAATAAAAAATGTCGCATAGAGCGGATACAGGGCATGGGTTAAAAAACTCCGGTTGATCCCCACCCGGCCCCTTTTCTTTTTATTGCCGGGGATGGGCTTAGCCTCGGATGTTCCGAATATCAGGCGTTGACGGAAATGGACAAGATCCAGCTTTTCAACAGGGTGGCTTATTTTGTGCCGTAAATTGTAATACCGGTTGCAGGCGCCGCCAAAGGGGTATTTATGCCCTTCGATCTGGATCACGGCAATATTGCAACGCCGATCGCATTTCTCTTTGCCGCCGCCGCAGGTAAATGATTTTCCGTATCTGACCTCTCGATTCGCCAGGGTGGAAAGGTCATAATTTTCCCGCGCCATTAATCCGGATGCCAGTCTTTTTTCGACTTCAAGCGCAACCCCGAAAGCTCCCATGAGGCCCGGTTCGGGGGGGACGATAATTGCTGTGCCGATCAAAGAGGCCATGGCAAGGGGAATGGCTTTATTGTAGCAGACCCCGCCCTGCATAAAGACTTTGCGCCCCACCGGCCGGTTTCCTTTGACACGGTTTGAATAATTCATGCAGATCGAGTACACAAGACCCGCCACGAGGTCCTCGCGCCGGACCCCTTCGTGGATCGCGTTTTTGATATCCGAGGAGATAAATGCAGCGCACTGGTCGTTGAAGTTGGGCGGGTTTTCGCACTGTAAGGCAATGTCCGCGATATCTTCCATTCTGACGCCCAGGGTTTCCTGGGCGGACTCTTCCAAAAATGAGCCGGTCCCGGCCGAGCAGGCCTCATTCATGGCGTAATCCGAAGGAACCCCGTTTGTGATGTAAGTATATTTGGCATCCTGGCCGCCGATCTCGAACAGGGTGTCCACATCCGGGTCGAAATATATGGCGGCGGTGGCATGAGCGATGATTTCATTGACCACCCCGTTTGTCAGCGCGTGAAGGCCGGCAATCTGACGCCCTGAGCCGCAAACGCCCAGTCCGATAATTGATATCTTGTCCGGCGTCACGGTTTCCGCCACCTGGTCGTAAATGGATTGGTAGCATTGGCGGGATGCCCCCACCGGATCTCCGTTGGTGCGGGTATAAACAGAGGCCAGCAGGGCATTGTCCCCTTTCCTGAGCAGTACGGCTTTGGTTGTGGTTGAGCCCACGTCAAGGCCGAGAATGCATTCGTCGCCCGCTTGAATCCTGCCGCTTTCCATGGTTTTAAATTCCACCATGTCCTGAAAAGTATGCAGCGGCGGGAGCGTATCAAAAGAGGAAATATCCGTTCTGAAAAGTTCCGCTGCCCCCGGATATGGGGTCGTTTCATTTTCAAAAGCCCAGAGGGCGGCGCCTAACGCTTCAAAATACGGGGCTTCTTCGGGGACAATCAGCCCGGGAATCTCTTTTTGCAGGTAGGAAATCATCATCTGATTCTGGGCGGTGCCGCCGACGATCATGATGTTTTCCCTTTTAATGGTTTTGAGCAGTTCAAGGATTTTATTGGCCATCATCTTACAGAGACCGGCGGTTACCTTGGCCTTGGGAATACCTTTATTGGTGGCATGGGTGCAGTCTGACTTGCAGAACACGGAGCACCGCCCGGAAACCTCATGGGGCGCTTCTTCAACCGCCCAGTGCGCCGCCTCATTCAAAGACACGTTCATCCGCCGCAGTTGTTGGAGAAAAAATTCGCCGGTCCCGGAGGCGCACTTGTTGCCGGTGAGCACGTTGGATATTTGACCTGAACGATTCAGAACATATACCATAAATGTCTCCCCTCCGGCTGAGACGACTGCCGGAGAAGAAACTTCAGACGGTGCGACAAACTGATACGCATATTCAACGGATTCAGGTTCGGAAATGGAAGTCAGTTTCAAAAACTGTCGAAATCGCCTTCCGGTTACGGCGATTCTGTCAAAGGAATCCATATCCAGTTTTTCCAGGGCGTTGAGCAGGGTTTGCTTCGGGTTCCCGTCATGGGTATGGAGTGAATAATGAACCACGCGCGGGCTGGACGGCCCCCTTTCGAAGGGCAGGGCGCCATGGCCCGATTTCCTTTCCATCTGGACCAGTGATACAGTAGAGGCTCCCAGGCATATGCCCAGGGATTTTATCTTGTCCGGCATGCAGTATTCCAGTTGGGCTGACTGTTTGATTAATACGAGTTAGGCGAAGATTCTGTCGAAACAATCCTGCTAATATAAGCCATCCTTCTTTGTAAAGCAACTTTAAAAGTTTCCATCCACAACTCCATCTTTTACAGATCCTGGGCCATTGTAACAGGATCCCGCATGATAAGGGCTATGGATTGATCCGCCGTTTGGGCTGCTTTGGGGAAAGCATTTTCAAGTGCCCGGATATGCCGCAGGTTGTCCGCCGTACGGAGAATCAGCATGGCCAGGTTGCCTTCGGCGATGTCACCCATTGCAACCACCTTTTCCCATTGAAGACCCTTTGCCCAGGCATACAGGATGATTGCCGGGCGGAAATTCAGCCGCCGCACCTCAAATCCATGGGCGATCATGTCATCGAAAAAAACCTTTAACCCTTTTTCCACCTTGCGGAATGATTTGAAAAGCATGGATGTGGAAAATTTACTATGGATTTTATCCTCGGACTCGTCCTCACTTACACATGAGGCCATCACGGCCGCAAGCAGAACGGGGTCTGAGTCCGGGAAAAGTTCGAGCCGAAACCCTTCGGCGATCATGAGCGGATGGTCCACCCGAAGCTGGGAGGCCCATAACCCGTCAAAGGTCAGCTCATCGGTGCTCGATACATAGTTTTTTTCTTTTAAAAAATTCAAATGCTTTGAAAAATCACGCCACAACACCTTGTGCGCGTACCCGGAAGCCATCGGGGCAGGTAAATTTTTTATGCCGCCACGAATCAGGTAGGCGGCAAAGGATTTTTTTAGAAGAACTTTTATCTGCTCGGGGCTGTGGGACAACAGCAGATTTAAGACCATGGAAAAATTGATCTTGATCTGGCTGAACACGCCGGACGGCGGCGCAGACACCAGTTTTGCAATGAGCTTGACGTCCATGAATTTCCCGGACAGGACCAGGGCAAAGCCGATTTTGTCCATTCCCCGTCTGCCCGCCCTTCCTGTCATCTGGTGAAACTGGGTTGAAGTGAGCGGGGCGAACTCCCTGCCGTTGAATTGATCCGAATTGAGAAAAGCCACGGTTCTGGCGGGAAAATTAACTCCGGCCGCCACCGTGGAGGTTGCAAACACCGCATCCAGAAGCCCGTCAACCATCAATTGCTCGACAATGAGCTTCCAGACCGGCAGTTGCCCGCTGTGATGGGCCCCGACCGCAAAGTTTTCCATGTGCCTGATTTGGCGATGTCCGGACAGGTAGGGGCTTTGAGACACCAGTTCATGGATTCGATCCCTGATCCTGTTGCGCTGATCCGGGTCGGTGATCAGATTTTCTTCGCAAAGATCAATGGCTTTATCACAGTCTGCCCGGGATTTCAGAAAAAAAATAGCCGGCAGAAGACTGTATTTTTTTAAGGTCAGCAGAATTTTTCCAAACGGGGGCAGCATTCTTCGAGAAGAAATCGTATGGGCATGTTTCTGCAGGGTAAAGGCGTGAACCGCATGATGAATCTTTGGTTTATCATGCGGGGCTTTTTCGGATAACAGGGGCAGCAGCCTGCCGGAAGGGTGAAAAAAAAGCGGGTAAAGCGGCACCGGCCTTTCGGACGCTTCCACCACGACACATTCTTTCTTGCGGATCGAAGACAGCCACCCGGCGATCTGCCTTGCATTGCCGATGGTGGCCGAAAGCAGAAGCAGGGGGATCCGGGCAGGCAGGTATATCATGGTTTCCTCCCAGACCACCCCCCGGTCCTCGTCGCCTAAAAAATGGGCTTCGTCCAGCACGACCAGATCAGCTGACAGGGTTTCCCCCCGGCACATGGAGTCATAGAGTTGATTGCGAAGAATCTCCGTGGTGCCCACAATGATCGGCGCCTGGAGATTTTCCTTCCGGTCTCCGGTTAAAATGCCAATGTTTTCCCGGCCGAAAATATTGGAAAATTCATTATATTTTGAGTTGGTCAATGCTTTCAGCGGCGAGGCGTACCAGGATCGGCGGCCGGATTGATATATCTTCCATATGGCCTGTTCGGCAATCCATGTTTTACCGGCGCCGGTGGGCGCGGTGACCAGGCAGTCGGTGCGCTCGATGGCGGAAATTGCTTCCAGCTGGAACTGGTCCGGTGTGAATATGCCTTTGACCGGCACGCCGATGCCGGCAAATATCTCCTTTAGCGCTGCATCGGCTTCCGGCCTCATCCGGGACTCTTCCTTTTTTTGGGGGGCAGCGTAATTTTTATCGGGTCGATATCGTCTTCTCATGGGGCTTGAAGTCTGAGGATAATCTGCTCGACTTGCGCCTTGGCAGATGAGTTGACGCAGAACGGCGAAACGCCCTTGAGGTCTGCTTCGATGAGCGCTTCATCGTAGGGCAGAAAACCCAGAATATCAAAACCGGCAAGATGGTTTTTTAAAAATGCCATGTCTTTATCCCCGCGGACTTTGTTGCCGATGACGGCAAGGTGCTTCAAGGAAATTTCAGATGCGAGCTTTTTGATGTGACCGGCCGTGTCAATGCTTCGCCGGCCCGGTTCCACCACGATTAAAAGCTTGTCGACAGCCTGTGCCGTTGCCCTGCCGAGATGTTCGATGCCTGCCTCCATATCCATGACGACCACCTCGTCACGGGCCAGGACAATGTGCGTCACCAGCGCTTTCAGGAGCGTGCTTTCCGGGCAGATGCAGCCGCTCCCTCCTTTTTTAACGCCCCCGAGACGCATGAATTTGATGTTTTCAAACTTGGTGGAAAGGGCATCGGGCAGATCGTCCACCTTGGGGTTCAATTTGAAAAAACCGCCGATACTGCCCGGTCTGGCCTCTGTCCGTTCAAAGATAAGATCCTTCATCTCCGAAATGGGGGTGATCCGGGCGGCATCTGCGATGCCCAGGGCGGCGCCGAGATTTGCATCCGGATCCGCATCGATGGCCAGGACGTGTTTGCCTTGCTCATTGAGTGTGCGAATCAACAGGGCTGAAAAGGTCGTTTTGCCGACGCCCCCCTTGCCGCTTACCGCTATTTTCATCGTTTTTCCCTTTCTCTGCCAAACTTTAATCTGTGTTTATACTGTTTGTCAGGATTCGGCCGGAATGTCAAGGCGTGATTCGAGAGGGTAGGGGGCTGCGGAATAATTGAAGGCCCTGATATTGACATGCCCTCATGCCTCTGATAGGGTGCTCTAAAAAAAATCGGGAGGTGGATGCATATGGGCGCTATCGACGTTTTAGAGGAAGATCTGAGGATTGCTTCCAAAATTCTCGAGTGGGAAATGGGGGACATCTGGGGGCATGTCGGATCCCGTGTCCCCGGCAGCGACACGATTGCCGTCAAGGTGTTTAGGCCTCCCGAAGAACCGGGAGTCCATGACTGGTTTGTGCGCTTTGACTATGCCTTGAACAAGCTTTCCGGCGTGGGGACCGTCCCCATGGAAGCGGCCATTTACAGTGAGGTGTTCAAAGCCAGACCCGACGTCAACGCCATCACCCATTGTCATGCACCCATGTGCGTCGTTCTGAGCATGGCCGGCAAGACCGTTTATAATTTGCACCAGCAGTCCCAACAATTCGGTAGAGGCGTGCCCCTTTATCCGGACCCCATCTTCATCATTGATTCCGGGGAAGGCGCGGACCTGGCCAGGTCCCTGGGCAATGCGCCTGCTGTTATCATCAAGGGTCACGGGATCGTTACGGTGGGAAAGACCATCGACGATGCCTGCATAACCGCCCTCTATCTGGAACGAACCGCAAAAATGCAAACCATGGCCCACATGATCGGCTATGTGGGGCCCACGGAAGAATTCCTGCAGTCGATCCAGATGACCTGGGGAAAACTCCAGGCCCGGGCCCGGGAGCTTGGCAAGGGAAGCGAGATCCGGCATTCGGCCACCTGGAGCTATTACGCGGACAAGGTCCATAAAGGGCAGCCCTGGAACCGGGGGTGGACATAGCCTTTAGAAATTTACCGCCGCTTCATCTCAAAGATATCCGTGGAACGGCAGTAGGCCTCTCCGCCATGGTGGATGATCACGTTTTTCTTCAGAATATCCATACGACCGTCCTGGTAAAGCCCGTCCCGGATATGGACCACCACGGCTTGGCCGAGCACGACGCTCCGGATATTCGGCGCCTCCGCATATTGAAGGATCTGCAGGACCTTGCACTCAAAACTGATGGGGCTTTCCTTGACCCGGGGGCTTTTGACCTTCTCGCAGGCCAGGGCGGTCAGCCCGGACATCGGAAACTCGTCCACATCTTTCGGGTAGTCAACCGCGGCTTTATTAATCGATTCCGCCATATCCATATCAACGACATTTATCACAAAATCTCCACTGTATTCGACATTCAGGAGCGTGTCTTTTTTACTGCCGTCTTTCTTGGATGAAATCCCTACGTAAAGGATCGCCGGCTTGTAGCAGATGATGCCGGTGGATGCGAACGGTGCGACATTGTGCACCCCATCCGAGCCTATGGTGGAAACCTGCACAACCAGGCGCGGGGAAAGGGTCTTGGCCAGAAAGGTATGGGACTCATGCGTGTTCATTTCATCCAGGTTGTATGACATCGGTGCTACCTCCTTTTATAATTTATATGAAAATAGCTACAAGTTACTGAATATTTTCATCCTTCGTTGTGCCCGGCCCGGGCATGTTGGTTAGTTGTTTTTTGGTGACTTTCCCCATGGAATTTTTGGGCAGCTCGTCTAAGAATACGACGGTTTTAGGGCATTTGAATTTTGCCAATCTTTCCCTTTGTCTGCGGATGATATCGCCGATTAACATGGCTTCAGAATCCGTAGGTTTTCCATTGATCCAGGACTTGCTGCTGGATGTTCCGGGGCCAGGCCGCCTCGAAGGAGGAGACCTTGGGAACCCAGTCCGCCGGCCAGTCCGCCGGCCAGGTGGCGTCAAACAGAACGCGCCCGCCGTGGCGCTTGGCCCGTTCCTCCGGGGTCGGCCAGGGCAACAGGGCGCTGACAAAAGTGTTGGGGACCTGCCAGATGCCGCGTATCGGATGCATGCGGGTGGTCCAGGCCCAGATGACCTGCTGCATGTCGGTGATGTCGATATCGTCGTTGACTACGATCAGGCTGTTGCAGTGGATCCTGCCGGCCTTGGTGGACCACAGGGCCATGGCCAGCCGGTTGACGTACGTCGTGTCCGGAACTTTCGTGCTCACCACCACCAGGTGCGTGACGCCGGCCGGCGGCATGTACACGAATCTGATTGGAAAGCCGTATCCCTCTTTAAGTTCACGGTAAATTTCGGCGGCTTCCGTGATCGGCATGATCACGGCAGAATCATCTATGGGTACTCCCATGCAGGACATCGTCAGGATGGGGTCGTCCCGGTGGGTTACCGCCGTGACTCTGTAGAGCGGACGAGGTCCTTTTCCGCTGGCCAGGTAGCCCGTGTACTCGCCAAAAGGACCCTCATCGCGCAGCTCATCCGGGTCAAGGTAGCCCTCGATAATTATCTCGCTCGTGGCCGGCACGAACAGGTCGACGGTTTTACAGCGCACCAGATCCAGCGGTTCACCCCTGAGCCCGCCGACGACGTCCGCTTCGCTGATGTATTCGGGCAGGTTGGTGGCCGACATGAGCGCCGTGACCGGCTCGGTGCCGATGGCAACCGCGAATTCCATGCGCTGGTTGCGCTCCCTGTGGGCGGTCAGGTGCTGATTGAAGTGCTGCACGTGGGCCACGATCCCGCCCATGTGGTTCCGGTCGTGAACCATGAGCCGGTACATCCCATAGTTGACCCAGCCGGTGGAAGGGTCCTTGGAAATGTTGCTGTGCCAGGTCCCGATATAGCGGCCGCCGTCACCTTCGTGTTGAAACGGCACCGGCAGCTTGAAAAGATCGATATCCTCGCCGGTGAAAACATTTTCCTGGCACGGGGCCCGGGAGACGATCTTGGGCGGAACGGGCGTTTTCCGGCGGCGCAGATATTCCTCGGTGATGGATTGCAGCGAGGCGGCCGGCGGCAGGTCCAGCGCCAGCGCGATACGGGCATACCGGTTTCTGGCGCTCAGACCGATGGGCGCGGCCAGAATGCGATGGCCCGGGTAGTCCTTGATGTTCGTAAACAGGGGGGCCGGGGCCAAGGTGTCATAGACCCGGCGGGTAATGGCCCCGATTTCCAGGTTCCAGTCCACCGGGTGACTGACATCGACCAGTTCGCCGTCTTTGCGCAGCGTATCTATCCAATCGCGTAAATCAGTGTAGGGCATTGGGCTGATTCTCATTTAAAGTCGGGTTGAATGAGAAATTATACAAAAATTTAAGCGTAAGGGC
>JAUYIZ010000231.1 GCA_030688615.1 Desulfobacterales bacterium
TTGTCAAACCCCGGGGTGGATATGGGCACGGGAAACTCCCCCAGCCCCCCGTGTTCCAGCAGGTTATCCCCCGTGTGGATCTCTTCCTGAACCGGGCCGCTGCCGACCGTTTCGGGCGCAATGGGATTGCGCTGGGCAACGGCCCACCTTTCCATGATTTCTTCGGGCCGGCACTGCATCCCCAGGGCATAAATCTCTCGGGATGCGGCAGGGCTTGCCACCAGCACCGGCATGTCGTATCTCTTGTTTTTGCTGTCCACGACTTTTTCAAACAGAAAGGCCTTGCGCTCTGCTTCCGCAAGACCGCGGAATTGCCACCGCACCAGAGGCATCAGTTCGGTGTCCAGGTTGATCTCATCGGATATCTTTACCAGTTTGCCGTTTGATTCCAACGCTGCAATATGCTCTCTTAAATCCTTGTAATACATACCCTCCCCTCCCCTCTTTTTTCTGGCGACCTTTACCTTAAAAAATAAAAAACTATCCTACGCTTTTTGACCGAAAGATAATATAAATTATGGAATTTTAAGTCAAGATCAGTTATAGTCCATAATAAAAAATAACTGAAGGATCCCGCTGCAGGCCACGGGGAACAGCTCACTGTTGCGGTTTTCAAAGGTCTCAGGGAAGGATAAACCGATGAAATATCGCCGTTTCGGCAGACTTGACTGGCAGGTTTCGGCGCTTGGGTTCGGCGCCATGCGGCTTCCGGTGACAGGGAATGACCGGTCCAAGATCGATGAACCTGAGGCCCTCCGGATGATTCACTACGCCTTTGATCATGGTGTCAATTACATTGACACTGCCTGGCCCTATCACAACGGAAACAGCGAGAGCCTGGTGGGGCGCGCACTCAAAAACGGGTATCGTCAAAAGGTCAAGCTGGCCACAAAGCTGCCTGCCAGGAGGGTGGAAACGGCCGATGATTTCGACCGTTTTCTGAATACCCAGCTTTCCCGCCTTCAGACGGATCACATCGACTTTTATCTCTTACACGGACTTACCCGGGCAAGCTGGTCCAAAGTCCGGGATCTGGATGTGTTTGCCCGGGCGGAAAGAGCTATCAACGATGGCCGGATCGGCTGCCTGGGGTTTTCATTTCATGACGGCTATGAGGTGTTTAAAGAGATCATAGACGGTTACGACAGGTGGACGCTCTGTCAGATCCAGTACAACTATATGGACACGGATTATCAGGCCGGGACAAAGGGGCTCAGGTACGCCGCTGAAAAGGGTTTGGCCGTCGTGGTCATGGAACCCATACGCGGCGGCCAGCTTTCCAGTCACCCCCCCGAGGCCGTGGTCAAATTGTGGCAGTCCGCGCCGGAGCGGCGATCTCCGGCAGAATGGGCGCTGCAGTGGGTGTGGAACCATCCGGAAGTCTCAACGGTCCTCAGCGGCATGTCCGCCATGGAGCATGTCGTTGAAAACGTCGCTGCTGCAGACCGGTCCGGTCCCCATGTTCTCGCCCGGGATGAGCTGGCACGGATTGACAGGGTAAAAGGAGAATACCGAAAAGGTTCCCTGATCCCCTGCACCAACTGCAGGTACTGCTTGCCCTGCCCGAACAACGTGGATATTCCGGGAATTCTGCAGCTGTACAACGACGCCCTGATATTTAGCGATTTGAGCCGGGCGCGGCATCTTTATCCCATACGAATCCAGGAGGACGAGCGGGCCGGTCAATGTACCCAGTGCCGGCAGTGCGAAGCGCTCTGTCCGCAGGGGATCGCCATTTCCGAATGGCTTGAAAAGGCTCGGGAACTGGTGGAATGAAATCAGGAAAACAAGGGAGGATTGGGTCATGAACCTCGATGAACTCAGGTTGAAAAGCACCGGACTTCTTTTCTTCGATATGCTCAACATCTACTACCACGGTTTGCCGGAGGAGGCGAAAAAGAAAAAGAAACCGGTCATTGATAATGCGGTGCGTTTAATGGAAGCCGCACGCGAAAACGGCATCCGGATCTTTTACGCCATGGCCAACCACCGGGAGGATGGCCGGAGCCGAAGCATGGTGGTCTCGGACACCGATTATCAGCTTAATCCCTGGCCGAACGGCCAATGCGCGCCACCGCCTCATAAGATGACCGAGAACTCCTGGGAGCAAAAGGTCATTGCAGAGCTCGAACCGAAACCGGAAGATTACATCATCCCGAAATATCGTTGGAGCACATTTCATCAGACTTATTTTGACCTGGCTTTGCGGACCCAGGGCATCGACACCATAATTATTTCCGGCGGGGCCGTGGATATCGGGGTTGCCTCCACCGTATATGCCGCACGGGACCTGGATTACAACGTGATTATCGTTCGGGACGCCTGCAGCAACCCGACCGAGGATTCCATGACGGCATTCATGGAAACGGTCTTTCCGCGCATGGCGCGTGTCCGGAATACTCCTCAGATTCTGGCAATGATCCAGAAAGGGGCCTGAAACCTGATCCCTTGGATCCTCGTTTGTGCTTGTTGAAATCGAAGGGGTCCAGTCCGGAGAATGTCAGTTTCACGGGGCGCGCCATAAAACGACGCATCAACAGTTCCAGCGGCCCCCTCTGGTAGCGCCTGTTCCATTGATAACAAAAAACCGCCGCGGCCGCAAAATAAACAAGGGTTCCCCAGACGGCAAACAAGGGGTAATCCAGATCGAAGTAATCCATCGTCAGTATGGCAACGGTTCCGACAAGGGTATGGGCGACATACAGCGTCAGGGTTGATTGGCCGGCCGCCACCAGCGGCGGAAGCCATCTGGCGGTGCTGAACTTTTCCGTGAATATCATGCAGAGGCTGATGGCGACGATGGCCGAGCCCGCCCCCGAAAGAAAAAACAGCGGCATCGGTTCCCACGGGTCGATAGTAAACCACGGCATCAGCCCCATAAACTTAAGCAAACGCCAGTTGGTTGCCAAGACATTGAAATAGGCCCAGGACAGGCCTTCGGCGATGAGCACCGCAACGATGCCGGCAAGGATCATTTTATTGCGGAAGCCGCGGTGGATCAGTCCCCGGCGGCCGATCCACAGGCCGATCAGTAAAAAACCGATCCAAGGGAACACAGGGTATATGCCGCCGAACATAAGATGATAAAACACCCCGGACAAGTGCCACAGGTCTTGCGGCCGGATCGACTCCCATTCCATTCCCCTGTCAAACTGGGTCAGCAGCATAAAATCCGCAAAAATGAATATGGCCAACAAGATCAACGTCCACACCAGCCGATTCGAAGCGCAGAGCAGATAGGCGGTTATCATGAAATAAACCGCATAAAAATGCAGGATGTCCCAGGGCCATATGAGGCTGTTCAATATGCCGATGATAAAAAGAAATAACGCCCGCTTCATCAGCTGATGACGGCTTTCGGCAAGGCGCTTGGGATCGTTGCTCATGAGGGCCCCCTGCGTCAACAGGTGCAAACCGACCCCGGCAAGCATGACAAAGGCCACGGCGGCCCGTCCCATGATGATTTTAACAAAAAAGTTCAGCCATGCAGGAGAATCCTCCCCCTCCCCGCCCAGTTCCCAGAAACTGATGATCACCATGCCTATCAATGTAAGGGTCCGGGCAATGTCGTATCCGAAAATACGGCTGAGAGGTTGCGGCGCTGATGAAATTTTATCGTCCATGATACCAGCTCTCGTGTTTTCTGATGTCAAGAAGCAAACTTCATACCAGCGGTTATCAGCCGTATTAACCTGCTGATATCACGTTCTTTTATAACATGGCGCCGAAAAGTGTTCCCTCCAGGGTTGCAGCATGAGGATAAATATGTCGAAAGGGTTTGATATTAGCGACAAATATGTCGAAAATATTATATTGACACCGGTTTTTGGCGGTTATACTATTTTCCACCTGTCCTGGGAGATCCTTCAGATCAAGCTGATCCGGTTCTGATGGTAGATGGCTGCACAAAAACCCTCAAAGAAAAAGGAGGCAGCAAATGAAAATCAAATGGAACGGTCACGCCAGCTTTACCATTACCGCCGATGACGGCACGGTCATCGTTACAGACCCGTATGATCCGGCCGGGTTCGGCGGCGTATTGAAATACGATATGGTAAGGGATCGCGCGGACGGGGCGCTGATCAGCCATGACCATGCGGATCATAACTACGTGCAGGGTTTATCCGGATCTCCTGAAGTGTTACGGGGCTCGGGCCGGGTCAAAGACATCCAGGTCAAAGGTCTTGCAACGTATCACGACGAATCCGACGGTTCCGAGCGCGGGGCCAACACGGTGTTTGTCTTCACGGTTGACAGGATCAGATTTTGTTTTGTGGGCGATTTGGGCCATCGGCTTTCTGCGGAACAGATCCGAACCATTGCACCCGTGGATGTGTCCTTGGTCCCGGTGGGCGGCACCTATACGCTGAATGCGGAAGGTGCGGTGAAATTGGTCCAGGATGTGGCTGCCAGGGTGGTCATCCCCATGCACTTTAAAACCGGCAAGTGCAACCTTCCCATCTCAGCGGTGGATGGTTTCCTCGCGAAAATGCCCTGTGTCAAAAACCTCGGAAAAAGCGAAATCGAGCTGACCCCGGACAAGCTTCCGGCTGTGGGCCCCGAGGTCTGGGTTATGGACCACGCCTGTTGAGAACCAAAGTTTAACCCCGAGTTTGTCAGAAAAAATAAAGTATTCGATCAAGGGAGGTAACAAATGAGCGCAAGATTCAAACGGACCGCCGTCAAAGCAACACTGATCGTGTGCATTGTCCTGTGGAGCGTTACCGTGTCCGCAGGGCCCCTGGATGAAATCATCGCCGGGGCCAAGAAGGAAGGCACGGTCTTTTTCCTCGGCAAATCGGCCTTTACTTCCAATTCCATGAAGCGGCTTGAAAAGGAAATCATGGAAAAATTCGGGGTGAAGCTGAACGTTCAGTTTACCCCTTCGGGCAGCATGCCCAAAGAGGTGGGCAAGGCGATCATGGAGCGCAAAAGCGGCGCGACCCCCTCGCAGGACCTGGAGACCTACGGCCCCCAGCACGTGACCACCGGAATGGAGGCGGACCTTTTCGAAAAGGTCAACTGGCGCAGCCTGATGCCCCAGGATGTCTCGCCGGAGGTGATCGTCAACCTGCCTCCTTACGGCGAGGTGGGTCTAACATATTACAACAGCCAGCAAGGCCTGATGTACAATCCCAAAAAGATCTCCGCTGCCGAGGTGCCCAGGACCCTCAGCGCCCTGGCCGATCCCAAATGGAAAGGAAAAGTGGGCCTGTTCAATTACACCTCCTCGTGGGCCACGCGCGCCAAGACTTCGGGGCCGGATAAGGTCTTAGCCACTCTGGGCGACATCATGCGCAACGGCGCCATCGTGGGCCGGTATGCAGACCTGCTCAACCGGTATCTCATCGAGGAAATATGGATGGCCTTTACCGGAAATTCATATATGAAGACCGCCCAGGACAAGGGCATGCCCGCGGAATGGCAGAGCGTGGATTATCTGGATGAGGAATCCCGTCCCCTGATGGTCCGGAAAGGCGCCAGGCATCCCAATGCCGCCAAGCTGCTGGCCGTTTACCTGGCCGGCCCGGCCGGCGCCCGCTTCACCCTGGAGGAAGGCGGCGGCGGCAACTCGGCCTACCCGGGCAACTATACTTACGATATCCGGCAGCAGGCCAAGAAGCAGGGGCTGCCCGCGGTGTCGCGCGAGAATTTTATGGAGTTTTACCGCTCCCGGGAATACAACCAGTTGAGAAAGAAAATTCAACTGATTCTCGATACCGGCGGAAAAAGTTGACAGGCCCCTGTTTTCGGAAAACAGTTCGGCAGAAAATATTCTATCGCTGCGGCAGGGACCTTCAATCATCCGGCATTATTGCCCGTTCACCCAGGTTGCCATAACGGTGATAGGTGTCACAGATGCTCTGTTCGGTGAAATATTGCAGCAGTTCGATCCGGCCTTCCATCAACACGGGCGTGCGGGAGATATAAAAGCCTGTTCGGGATCCTTCAGTTAAAACAGCTTCAGGCACCCTGTCCGGCGCGGCATAGCGAAACCGCTGAACAGTCTGCATTGCTTGCATAAGGTCGCTGTCCGTCTGAAAGACAACCGGGGTCTTACCGACAAACTTCCTGCCGTCTTTTCCGTGGAGAAAATCCGTCACCGGATTCTCAAGACCGGGGGGAACGCTGATCATTGGTTGGCACCCCGATATCCTGGCAGCGGCAATTCTTGCCAGAACTTCAAACAGGCTGTCTTCAGGATGCAGACGGATCAGAACCTTGCCGACCGGCAGGTATCGTATGAGGTTGTCCTGGCCCCTCAGGTGAAAGTAGTCCTTGGGCCGGGAAAACTCCTGTTCATAATGGTACAGATAGCTTTTCACGGCCCGGATGACCTGAATAATATCCTTCCGGACGCGCCTGTATTCCTCCCGGTCTGTTTTGGACTGCCATTCCTGGGTCAGCCGCAACAGAAAATGATCGTTTTCAATGGCGCCGGCAGGCGGCGGCTTGTTGTCCTCGATGTGCATGAACTGGGTTACGTAATTAAAAAATCCGGCCTTGATACCGGCGCCGAGAGCTGATTTTTTCATCCCGCCAAAGGGCTGGCGCAACACCATGGCGCCGGTGGTGGCCCGGTTGATATAGAGGTTGCCCGCCTGGATGACGCCTGTCCAGCGTTTCTGCTCCCGATGGTCCAGGGTCTCGATAGCGGACGTCAGACCATAGCCGGTCCCATTGGCCAGTTCGATGGCATGATCCAGGTCTTTTGCCCGCATGACGCCCAGCAATGGGCCGAAGAACTCGGTCATATACGTATAGCTGCCGGGATTTACTCCCCACTTGATTCCCGGTGTCCAGAGGCAGGGATTGTGGGCAATGTTTTCAGGTTTGAGCGCCCAGGATTCACCCGGCTCCAGGCAGGTGAGCGCCTGCTTCAGGTCCGCGGTCGGCGGCTGTATCAGCGGCCCTAATTTATTTTCAAAATCCCAGGCGGTCCCGACCTTAAGGCTTCGGGCCGCATCCACCAGCTGCCGTTTAAAACCCCTGTCCCTGAACAGCTCGTCTTCCAGTATCAGCAGGGAGGTCGCCGAACATTTCTGGCCGCTGTTGCTGAAGGCCGAATGGATAACGTTTCTGATGGCCTGATCCCGGTCGGCCATGGCGGTGACAATGGTGGCGTTTTTCCCGCCGGTTTCGGCGGCCAGAAACAAACCGGGATTTTCCTTTAAAATCGACAGGCCGGTTTCGGTCCCTCCGGTGAAAATAATGAAGTCCACATCCGGGTGACGGGTCAGCAGGATTCCGGTCTGACTGCCGCGGCAGGGCACAAACTGCAGTGCGCTTCGTGAAACGCCTGCCTGCCAGATGGTTTTGCACAGCTGCCATCCCACCAGAACGGCGGCCGAGGCCGGTTTGAATATGACGGTATTGCCGGCCGCCAGAGCTGCCAGGATGCCGCCGCAGGGTATGGCGATGGGGAAATTCCAGGGAGAAATGACCACCCCCACGCCCTTGCCGCGGCAGTTTAGATTTTCAAGATGGTGGAAGGTTTCAGCCGCAAAAGGGTAAAACTCTGCAAAATCGATGGCTTCAGAAACTTCCGGGTCGGATTCGGTAAAGACTTTGCCGGTATTGGCAGCCGCCGCCCCGATGAGATCACCCCTTGCGCGCCTGAGCTCCTGTGCCACGCAGGAAAGTATTCGATGACGTTCGTCATGGGCCAGCCGGCGCCAGCCATCCGGGTCCGCCTTGGCCGCCCGCAGGGCCTCCTGGACATCCTCGTCGTCTGCAAGTGCATACCGGGCCACGCAGACCGATGCGGGAAGTTGCGAGATATCCGTGCAGCTGCCGGTTTTTCGTCCCTGGAATATTTCCCTGCCGCCGACTACCAGGGGAATTTCCATGGGGGACCCGCCGGGTGGTTTTTTCCATTTTTCCCGGATGCGCTCCGCCCACTCCCGGTTTACTGCCAGAGACCAGTCGGTGTCGGGCTCGTTGTTGAATTCCCCCGAATAATAGGTTCCCATCGGGTCGGGGCCATCCTGCGACATCCGGTTCTGGACCCGATGCGGGGTTCTACGGGGCTTGTCCTTGTGATGCATGGCGTCGATGAACTGGTTTTTCAGAAAATTCCATTCCTTGGAACCGGTTTTCAGCCCGCCGGCATACCGCAAAAAATTCTCCTGGGAGGTATTCTCGTCCAGCCGGCGGACCAGGTAGGCGATGGCATGGACGAACTGTTCCCGGGTCGCGACCGGGGCGTATAAAAGGATGTTCTTGCCGCTTTCCCTGATGGCTCGGGACACATGGTTGGCCATGCCTTCCAGCATCTCGACCGTGATGTGATTTTCAACCCCGTTTCGTCGGGCAAGATGACAGGCAAGGGCCAGGTCAAACAGATTGTGGGATGCAATTCCCAGGCGCACGGCATGGATGTTCCCGGGTCTCAGGCCGAATTCCACCATGCGCTTGTAATTGGCATCCACATCCAGCTTGTTCTCATAGGGCGCCTGAGGCCAGTTTTGGATAGCGGCCACCACCCGTTCCATCTGCAGGTTGGCGCCTTTGACGATACGAATCTTAATGGGGCTTCCCCCCCGCGCCACCCGGTTGCGCGCCCAGTCGCTCAGTTTTTGCTGCATGCCGAAAGAATCGGGCAAATAGGCCTGCAGCGCCATACCGGCGCTGTGGCCGGTCAGGGCGGCATCGTCCAGCGCCCCGGTGAAGGCGGCGGCGGTAATCTCAAGATCCCGGTAGTCTTCCATGTCCAGGTTGACAAACTTTTTGACCTTTTGCCCGCCATGGCGGATAAAGTAATTTTGATCCGCAGTCTTAAACAGAAGGCCGAGGCGCTCCTTGAGAACCCCCACGGTGTATCCAAAGGCCAGCGGGTTTATCTGGGAATAGATGGTTGAAATTTTTATGGAGATGCATTCGATATCCGGGTCCTTCAAATCGTCGATATACATCTGCAGGCGCGAGTGCGCTTCCGCCTCTCCCAGGACGGCCTCGCCGATATGGTTGAGGTTCAACCCGATATCCTGCTGTTTCCGTTTCCGTAAATGAAGTCGTAAAAATTTTTTTTCCCCCGGGATGATGAAGCGGCTGCTGTCCCGGCGCAATTTGTCGATCACTCTGGGGACGGAAAATTCAGTCAGGTAGCGCCCGAGCGCCCGGAACAGCTGTATCAGCAATTTATCGATTTTTGGGAAAAAGGCCGGGACCCCGTGTTCCCTGAAAATGCTGTTGATCTGGTCGGCGATCCGGCCGGGGTCCCGGGAGCGGAAACTCTGGTCGATCAATTTTGTCAGGATCACCTTGTCCATGGAATGAACCAACAGACGGCTGGTCTGCCTGAAAATATATTTTTCTGCGGGCGTCAGCAGTTCGCCGGCCCGGTTTTGCCAGGCTTCGGCCAGGGCAACAATCTCTTGGATCCGCGCATCCGGGCTGTCTGTCTCCATAAAAAATCTCCCGTCTTCGCAATAGCCGGCAAGGCCGTCATAATCAAAGAATCCGCTTTCCCATGATGGACGCAACGAGCTCTGCGGCAAATTCGGCGCTCTGATTTTTGTGGTCCAGAATCGGATTTACTTCTGCGATATCCAGGGAAGACATGCAGCCGCATTCTGCAATCGATTCCATAATGAGGTGGGTCTCCCGATAAGTCAACCCGCCGGCGACGGGGGTTCCTACACCCGGCGCCACGGATGGGTCGACACTGTCGATGTCAAAACTCACATGGATATGGCCCACGTTTTTTTTAAGCTCGTGCAGAACGCTGCCGATGATAAAATCGATCCCTTTTTTATCGATTTCCGTCATCGTATAAACAGGCAGCTCCCACTTTTTAATGATATCTTTTTCCTTGCTGTCGATGCTTCGGATACCGATCATGACGCAGTTTTTCGGGTCAACTTTGGGTGCGAAACCCATCAGCTGGGTCAGCAGGTGATTTCCCCGGCCGATGGAAGCTGCCAGGGGCATCCCGTGAATATTTCCCGATGGGGTGGTTGTTTCATCGTTCATGTCGGTGTGGGCATCGATCCATATGACCCCCATGGTCGCAAAGTTCTTTCGGCAGTACGAGGCCGC
The DNA here is from genome assembly GCA_030688615.1 of Desulfobacterales bacterium. GTDB lineage: Bacteria > Desulfobacterota > Desulfobacteria > Desulfobacterales > JAUYIZ01 > JAUYIZ01. Next base: position 10,042 of record JAUYIZ010000231.1, read on the forward strand.
TCCGGCAATGGAGCCGATGGCCAGGGAATGATCGCCGCCGATGCACAGCGGCAGATGCTTCCGGGTTAAAGAACGCTCGACCTTGCCGGCAAGAACCTTGGACGCCCGGACGATTTCCTCTAAATACTTGAGCTTCGGGTTGCCCGCCTGCAGGCTTTCCCTCATTTTGATCGGGACATCTCCACGGTCATTTACGCGGTAGCCCAGGTTTTTCAATTTTTCTTCTATGCCGGCAATCCGAAGGGCCGACGGGCCCATATCGACGCCCCGCCGGCTGGTGCCCAGATCCATGGGAAAGCCAATGATATCGATAGCTGGTTTGTTCATGGCGGTATTTTATCCATGCGGTTGTAATTTTGCTGACAATATAACAGAAATTGTAATATAGTTCATTATGGCATTTAATTTACCCGCATACAACCCCCCGGATTTTACCCGGTCGATGTTCAGCGCGGCACCGACGGTCACGCTTACACCGGTTTCGCAGGCCGGGGTGGCGCCGGACAACTATCACGGCACTTCCATTTATCCGGAATATTTTCAGGTCCGCAAAGAGGACTGGCACCTTCTAACAGAATCCCGCATGGATTGTGTCGTGGTCTTGAACCCGGACGGAACATTGCAGGCCAGAGAATTTCGCCACTTGAAAAAGGGTGACCGGGTGGCCTGCGGCCGAAGGGAAAATGGAGAAGACGGCATTTTCGTGCACCTGGACGCCTTTTCCTTTCCCGACCGCCCGGCTGACAAATTTGCCTTCAGGTCTCAGCGGACCCGGGAAACTTCCTTTTCCATCGATTACGACCAACTGTACGGCCTGCTGAACCATGAGCGCCGGCACGGTTTCATCGTCTGGGTGCTGGGGCCGGCAACCGCTTTCGACCATGACTCCCGGCTGGCTTTTTCAGCCCTGATCGAGAGAGGATTTGTTCACGCTTTGCTGGCCGGCAACGCGCTGGCGACCCACGACGTGGAAGGCGCCGTCTTTGGAACCGCCTTGGGCCAGGAAATCTATTCCAAACGCGTCGCTCCTCTGGGGCATTACAACCACCTGGACGCCATCAACACCATCCGGGCGGCCGGATCGATCGCAAACGGGGTGTCTCAGGGTCTGGTCAGGGAAGGGATCATGCACGCGGTTATTCAAAAGCGGATCCCGTTTGTCCTGGCGGGCTCCATCCGTGACGACGGCCCCCTGCCCGGGGTGATCAGCGATGTCTACCGGGCCCAGGATGAAATGCGTGCCCTCACCCGGCGCGCCACCACGGTCATTGCACTGGCAACGCAGCTGCACGCCATCGCCACCGGCAATCTGCTGCCGTGTTATACGGTCAAAGAGGGCCGCATCAGGCCGGTATATTTTTACATGGTGGACATGTCCGAATATGCCGCCAGCAAGCTTTCAGACCGCGGCTCCCTGACCGCCCGTTCCATCCTGACCAATGTCCAGGATTTTGTCGTAACGGTGGAAAGGGGGCTCCGCGAACGGCAGGTGCCGTGCTGAAAATTGAATCGAGGTGAAATGTGGGGAATAATCCGTGTTTGCACTGTGGCGCCTGCTGCGCCCTGTTTCGGGCGTCATTCTACTGGGCGGAAACCGATGCGTGCACTCGTGGGGGGGTCCCGGCGGAAATGACGTATAAGCTCACTGATTTTCTGGCTGCCATGAAGGGCACCGAACTACGGCCGCCTCGTTGCGCCGCCCTTGCCGGTGAAATCGGCCGGCAAGTTTGCTGCAGTATCTATGATCAGCGTTCTTCGGTCTGCCGGGAATTCGAACCGTCCTGGCAAAATCACCAGTCCAACCCGAGGTGCAACCAGGCGCGCCTGGCATGGGGCTTACAACCCCTGTCACGGGATTCCTGGCATGATACCTCAGGATTTCCCAAAGCGGCCTGATTGGCCGTGTGATCCCTGACTCGGCAAACCGGTCAACCCGGTTCTGCCTCCTTCTTTTATCCCTGCGGCCGATTCGATGTAGGCGGTTCCGGAGGAGGTGCCGGTCAACCCGGAGAGTATGGTGGAAGCTGCATCCACCACAAGCGCTTTGCCGATATTTTTCGGCTGGCCGTCTTCGGCCATGAATCCTCCGACTCGTTTCATCCTGTCGTATGGGCAGGTATATTTTCTGATAAGACGAACGTCTCCAGCGCACATGCCGGATCGACCTATCGGTTGGTGCTGAATTCGTAATACTGGTACGGGAAAACCCTGCGGGCGATGGCCTGAAAAAATTGGGACCTTATGCCATAATGGATCCTTAATTGCTGAGATTCCACGTCCCCGGTATTAAAATGCTGATGGACCGTCCGGGGGCCCTGAACCTGAATCAATGACCCTTTTTTCCATGGAATCTTTTCCCCATCGATGACCGAGTAACCTTCGCCTTCAAGGATATACAGCACCGCCTCCATATGGGAATGCTTCCCGGAACGCATATCTGGCCCCGGGGCATCACAAAGGATGTTGGTGATCTCCATTTCCCGGGCCTTAAAATTGTTCTGGGGCAGCCCCATGTAATGGACAAAGCGGCTCCGATGGCCCGGAGCGCCGGCCGCTCTCATTTCCTTTGGCTTGGTCAGATGAAATTCGTCTTTTCGGTCCTGATCCTTGCGATGAAGATCCTTGGAGGTTCTTTGGGGGGCGTCTTCATAATGCAGGACGATCCTGCCGTAATCCGGATGAACATCAGGCTGCTGCGCCGCAACGCCTTCCAGCGTGCCCAGGGAGGTCTCGGCCGCTTCGTCATATTGCATGATTTTAGCCAGACCGGCAAATCTTTCCAGGGCCATCGCCATAACGCTTAAATACCGGACCGTTGTCCGGCCGGTATTGAAATGCTGGTGAACCAAACCGAAGGGAACAAACACACAGCTGCCGGATTTCCAGTCGTATCTTCCATCGTCGATCACACTGAAGCCGCTGCCCTGGACGATAAAGATGGCCTCTTCCCCGTGGGAATGCCTGCCGGTGTGCCACCGCTCGGGGATTTCGTTGAGCGTGACGTCCCCGGTGGTAACGAACCCGTTCAGGCGGGAGCAGAGCAGCGCGGACCGATGGTCCTGCTTGGTTCTGACCCATTCCAGCTCTTCCTCGTGGATGAAAGTTCTTCCTTCCGCCCGCTCCTTTTTTTCCTCATCCCAGTAGGCCAGCCACTGGTCGTAATAATTTGTCATGTTTTCACCTTGATTTATATTGGTTGTTTATAATTTTCTTCCGATACGATAGCCAAGAACCCTGGCTGCCAGCATAATCATGGCGATGATTATCAACAGCATGACGCCTACGGCGGCAGACTGTGTAACCCGCCCATTGGTCCACAAGTCCCAGATTACCACGGCAATAACGACATTTTTTCCGGTTCCCAACATTACCGGCGCTGACAGGTCCCGCATGGAGTGGACCGCGACAAAGAGCCAGCCGTTAATGAAAGCGGGCGTCAGAAGAGGTATGATGATGCGCATAAACGTCCGGCCCCACGAAGCGCCGCTGGTTTGAGCAGCCTCCTCCAATTCCCGGTGCAGTTGCAGCATGGCCGCATTGGTCGTCCGGGTTCCGAAGGACAGGTACCGGGTGATGAACGCCACGGATATGATCCAAACCGTTCCGTAAATCGGAATAAATTTAAAGGTGAGATAAACCCATATCAGCGCCAGCCCCATGACGATACCGGGTATGCCATGGGGCACAAAGGCCAGAAAATCCAGAATTCGACGTCCCCGGACATGGGAGCGCACCACGATCCAGGATATCATGGAGGAAAGAATCATGGTAACGGTAGCGGCGGTAAACATCATGATAATGGTATTCTTGATTGCCTGCCTGAGCGCTTGGTAGCTTAGAACCTCCCGATAAGAATCCAGGGATATCATGGAAAAGGCCTCTCTCGAGGGAGCCATGGCATAGGGGATTAACGATATCCAGATCAAGGTGAGGATGGGCAGGATGATGGCAACTGTCAAATAAGTTGCGAACAGAGCCAGGGCCATATATTTCCCCATACCCAGATCAATGGTTCTCGGGCGGTAGCCTTTGCCGGTGATCGTAGCATATTTTGCGGTCTGCCGGGTCATGCGGTTATAGACATAGATGCCGGCAAAGCTAAATAACAGTATGGTCATGCTAAGGGCGCCGGCCATGGCAAAGTCTCTCGACCAGCCGTGAGTGGCCATATACAGTTTCGTGCTGAAAACGCTGATACGTTTGGGCATCCCGATCATGGCCGGAATTTCGAACACGCTGATGCCGACCATGCCCACATAGATTGCAGCGGATATCAAGGCCGGCAGCATCAACTTCAGCGTGATGCGGCGCATGGTTCCGAATGTGCTGACACCGCTGGTCGCGCTGGCCTCCTCAAGGGCCGGATCCAAGCCCTGGAAGGCAGGGACGACCATGAGAAACACCGTCCCGGTGAAAGAAAGACCCTGGACAAAACACATGCCGGGAAGGGTATAAATATTAAAGGGGCTTTCTGCTAAATTTAGAAGCGAAACTAAAAATTTATTAATGTAGCCGATTTTCGGGCTCAGCAGAAATATCCAGGCGATGCTGCTCAAGGCGCCGGGGATGACAATGGTCAAGGGTATCGTCGCATAGGCAACTGTTTTAAAGGGCATATTGGTACGTTCCACTGCCCAGGCAAAGGTGGTTCCGAAAAAAAGGCCGAAGAAGGTAGCGCCGGCCGCATATAAAAAGGTATTCTGAAATAGATGATAGGTCTTCGGATCAAGATATGCCCGGGCGTAGCCTGCCAGACTGAGATTCTCAATAACACCGGGCCGGGCCCCGCTGAAACTGCTCAAGAGCAGCAACCCCAGGGGCACGACCACCAGGAATAACGTGATGGCAACCAGCACGCCCAATACCAAAATATAGGGTTCTGCAATCAGTCGTCCTGCGAGTTTTCTCGTCCAGGCAAAGGGGTATGTTGCCGTCTTTTTCATTTTTTAGATCAGGCAGAATTTAATGGAAACATCCTACATCCCGTGCACCAGTTGATCCCAGGTCTTGCGCAGGGCCGTGCCCGGAGCGAGCAGTTCATAGGACTCGGGCGTACGATAGGTATACTGGGTGTCCTTGGGGAATACACCGAGCGGCGCCTTAGTGGCCATGCCGGGATGCAAAGAGGCTTTATGGGTTACTTTATTATATATTGTCTGGCCCTCAAGGCTGGTCAGCCATCGGATAAACAATTCCACGGCATGGGGGTGGGGCGCCTTTTTCATGATATGCGCACCCTGAAACGTCACTTCGGTAGGACGCAAGGGGACCCAACCTATAGGTGCTTTTTTGTCTTGGAATTGTACGATCTTGTAGTCTTGAACGGGAAAGAAAAACTTAAATTCACCGGCCATGAGAAGTTCGGTGAGCGCGCTGTAGCCCTTGCCGACGTGAGGATTATTGGCCATGACTTTTTTTAAGGTCTTGGTCGTTTTTTCCTGTCCCCAATCGAGCCAGAGACCCAGGAACCATTGATCAGGCCGCTCTTCAATGGCGAACTGACCTTTCCACTTGGGGTCGACGATTTCGTCGTAAGTTTTAGGGACGTCGGCAGATGAAATATCCCTGGTGTTATAACCCAGAACCCAGCGGGTAGAATTCATGCCGAACCAGTATCCTTTGGGATCTTTGGCGCCTTGGGGCCAAATCTTAAAGAAGGGCAGATCGCCGATATGTTTTACCACACCCCGGGCCGTCATCTGGGGCAGAAAGGAGTCCGCGCCGTTGACAAGGTCCACCGTGCAGACCCCGGCATCGGCCTCCATAAGGATCCGGTCGCCGAATTCAGTGCCCATGCCATCGGTATAGGCTATTTTGATAAAAGGGTATTTTTTGTTAAAGGCGTTAATGATTTTAGAAGAATATCTCGAGCTGTCGGTTCCCCACCAGACCATCTTGCCTTCTTTCTTGGCTCCGTCAATAAGTGCCTGTGGAATTTTCTCCAGCTCATTGTAATTTTGCGCTGCCCCTGGCTGAGCCGCCAAAAGGCCCAACACCACCAGAAATAATGCCGAACTCATTAATTTTTTCATGGGTAGCTCCTTTTTTATGGTTGATGAACGCCTGGATTACTCCTGAAACAGGTGTTTCCATTTCGCCTTGACCTCTCTGACGAGCTCCGGCCGGATGCCTATTGTTTTGGGGAATTTATTGATCCACTCGTACGGTTTACAGGCCGTGATCACGATCCTGGAGTGTTCCAGGTCCCCTTTTGCCAGCTTTTCCGGCGACAGGGAAGCATTGAGCATGCTGCCCCAGCAATGCTTGATGATCTCAACCGAGTCGGCCGGGTCACACCGGGTGACGATAGCCCAGAGAACCTCGTGGATATTTGCCGGGTCGATGTCGTCGTCGACGATTATGCAGATTTTATTCATGTAAGAGGAGACATAAAACCCTCCCACGGCCATGGCCGCCTGCTTGGCATGCCCGCCGTATCTTTGCTTGATCGATACGACATGCATGTGCATCGGCCCGACCCCTTCCATGGTCCAGACACCTTTTACCTCGGGGACCTGTTTGTCCAGTTCGTCCCAGATCACAGCGGCCCGCATAATATGTTTTCCGAAAGAAAAATGATCGATGGTGGGCAGCAGGGGCGGCTCTCCCAGGATGATGGGGTCATTGCGGTGCAGCACGGCCTTGACCCTGAATGCCGGTTCCGGTTTTACACCGCTGGCGTAGTAGCCAGTCCATTCCCCGAAAGGACCCTCCTGCAAGTCTTCGACACCCGGGGGCAGCAGTTCTCCTTCCAGAACAATTTCGGCCCTGGCAGGCAAAGGCAGCCCGGTAACCGGCCCTTTGACGACTTCAACCGGTCTGCCCCTTAACCATCCGGCGTACTCATATTCGCTCATACCGGCAGGTATGGGGTTGCTCGATGCGGTCCACAGCAGGGGATCCGAACCGCAGACCACGGCCACCGGACAGCTCAGGCCTTTTTCCCAATACTTTTTCCGTATGATGTTCCCGTGCCTGCCCGGTGACATATAAATGGTGGCCCTGTTTTTGCCATGAATCTGAACCCGGTAGGTCCCGAGATTGACCCAGCCGGTGTCCGGATCTTTATTGATCACCATAACGCCGGTGCCGATATACCTGCCCCCGTCATGCTCGTGCCACCTGGGAGATGGGAACTTGAAAAGGTCCACATCATCACCCTGATCGATATTCTCCAGCAGCGGCCCGCTTTCGACTTCCACCGGTGCAACCGGTTTAATTCCCGCCTTGACTCTTTCCCGCCAGGCCTGAACCAGTTCAACCCCCTTGGCCTCCAGGGGCAGACCCGTCATAAAGGCAAACCGCCGCGGGGTGTGGATCACATTGCTGGCGATGCGGTATCCCTGTTTGTAGCCTTTGATCTTATCAAATATGAGCAGGGGAGAGTCCTGGATAGCAGCTTTGGCCTCCAGCAGCACACCAATCTCCAAATCCCAATCCGCTCCTTCAATCACCTGGCAGCGGTCAATCTTTTCTATCTGTTCAATATATTCCCTGAGGTCGTTGTAGGAAATTTCTGCCATAAAAAGTCCTCCTATGCGTTATCCTGCCATTGGTTGAGACTAATTTGTCTATTGTTATTGAAGAGTTATATGGGATTAATTTGCCTTTTAATTTGGTGCTTGTCAAGCAAAAATTGAGTCCCGATGGGAAAATCGCCGCGAGCTTTCCGTGCCTGTGGCATCATGAAAAGAACTTGGACATTTTCCAGGACACGCCGGTTTTACCCAGCTCTTCCTGGAACAACCTTCTGATTTCAGGGTCTTCATCCGCATATTCGATCTGCAGTCCGCCGTGCTTGATACTCTTTCTGGCCCCTGCGACGCCGCCATAGTCGCTGCCCAGGGGCTTGTACTTGAGACTTCTCGTGCCGTGGAAAGCCAGAAGCTTGGTGGGTTCTTTACCGGTGCTGAAGTGCTGGTGGAACCACCGGTCGGGGGGGGAAAATATGCTGCCTTTTTTCCAGTCGATCTTTAGCCGCTCCACGCCTTTGGCTGTCAGGCCACTTTCTAAAGGCCACATGAGCTCATAACCTTCCCCGGACAGACACAGCAGGTGGGCGCCGGGACCATGCCAGTGGGCCTTCATATATGTCCCCCCGGGAAATTCGGAGATGTGGGCACTCATGATGCCGCCGGCAAACTCAAAATGCGCATTATTGCTGAATCCTCCCCTTTTGGGGTCGTTTACGAGCGTGAACGTATTACAGTCCGGCACGAAGTTGCTTTCCCATATTTTAGGGTTCGCGAATTTATCGTCGGTCTTGATGAGGTTGCCCTTAGCGCTGAAGTAGCCCTCTTCTCCGCTGTATCGGCTGCTGAATACATGATCGCTGTTAAAAATGTACTCCAAATCATTGAACAGCGTCATGAAGACGGGTGCCTTGGTCAGCCCGATATACCGGACCGGCTTGTCGCTCCGGCCGTTGAAGTGCTGGTGCGAAGCATTGAGCGGAATCGCGAAAAGGCTTCCCTCGTGCCACTCGAAGCTCTGTTTGGGCCCTCCCTTGACCCACACGGAGGTTGCGCCGTAACCGCTGAGGATGTAAATGAGTTCATCGAACATGTGCTTCTGAGGCTCCAGGGCCTTGCCCGGCGGTATCTCGCAAAGATAGGCATCGATCACCCCTCCGGCGCCGACAAGGTTGATATAGGCCCCCAACCCACCCTTGCGCGCCCAGGGTTTCAAAGGAACCTCCATCAAGTCCGGGATGCTGTAATCCCGGATGACCGGGATGCCTTCCTGTTCAAGAAACATCTCATAGGTATTGATTCTCTCCATCTGTTAGTCTCCTTTCAGGGTAAATTCCAAAGCAAGGGGGAGAATGATCCAGCCCCCCTTTTTTTCAGGTGAATAATATAGAATTGAAGAGTCAATAGTTCTATTTTTCCATGACACATGTAGAAGCGTCTTGTCATATTTATTGAACTCAAATCAGAAATTATGGGAAAGACAGTTTCTAATCATTTCTTGCAAACTGATACCAAAAAAGATCAGAAATGTCTTCCTTTTTCTCTGTTGCCATTCTCTGCATTTCTAAAACAATAGACTTTTTCATTTTTTATTTACCCATCGAATCGCCGCGGATCAGCAGCAAGACCGGGGGCAAACTTGTTTGTCACCGGGATTGAGCCGCGCCGACAGTCGTCGGCTCAAATGGCTTGTTGTGTGCCGGGCACGGCACGTATTCTTAAAGGTGCGATGAGCATACCCTTTTAAAGCTCATCAAGTCCCAAACCCAGCCCGATGGCGGCGAAGGGTATAGCGGCATGGCAACCGGGTATCGGCGACGGTGCTTGGGGGGAAGCCGTCCTGCCGAGGCAGGATACCGCCACGCACGGGGCGATAAACAAGAACCGAGTCAGGCGGGCCTGGTGGGACGAGGCGGCAACACACGGTAAAGTCCTCTATCCATCTTAGGCCAGGCAGGTATACTCGGCGCTCGCGTGGGTAAAGTTGCGTGTTTACCCCGGGAGATCTGCCACGTGTCCGGAAGGACTGAGCAATCGGGATAACCGGTTTGAAAAGCGTCAGCTTTTCAAAATCCGTGTTAATCCCGTGGTCGGTGGTCGTCTATTTCTTTAGCGATTCCTCTATGACCGCCTTTCGGTCCTGAAGGACATTCAGTTTCTTCTTGAGATCGGATATCTCCTTCTTGACCTTGCGCAGTTCCGCTTGGTTCTTGACCCTTACCAAGTAGTCATCTCCAAGTTCCTCGGTTATATATTTCTCGAGTTGGCTCCTCAGGATTCTGAGGTACGGATTTCCCCATATCGCCCCATCTCGGTACTCAAGCTTGCCCCTCTGAATGCCTTTGACGATGAAGTCCCTGCTTACACCGTATTCAGTCTCGGCTGTTACATCGCTGAGGGTTGCTCCCTTTCGATTCCATTCGCCATACTCCGCCATACATATCCTCTTTCCACAGAATGTTACCACGATTAGCCTATGGTTGCCTCGCGTGCTGCTGGTCCGCCTTCATTCCCGGGTTCGGCCTTCTGAACGTAGAAAAACACAACATCCTGTGCAATGTCAGGACCACCATTCCTCGTCTGGATAAGAACTTAGCATCCCATCCGCATTACAGACACAATTTGAAGTCTGTTTACGAAACAAGGCAATTCCAAACAACCCCCATGCCCGGGCCGGGCACAACGAAGCATGAGAATACAGGAGCCAGGAGTCAGGAGCCAGAATAATCATGATACTGTTTTTCTACTGAATTCTGTATTCTGACTTCTGTATTCTCATATAAACTTGCACGCGATGTATAAAAAATGGCTGCGCTATTATCTGGACTTTTGCACGACGTATCGCTTGCCGCCCACGGCCGTAGCGCCTACCTCGGCGGCAACTTGTAGATCCGCATCGCATTCTCGCGGCCGATCTTGGCCGCCACGTCCAGGGGCAGCAACGAGAGGAAGTGAACCGTCGCCCGAAGCTTCGGCGTGTTGCGCGCGGCAAAGCCCACGCCCGGACCGCCGCCGCGCACAGAAGGGGAGACCAGAAAGGAATCCGTTCCGATCAAGAAGCGGGCCGCATGACGGGTTAGCAACTCTATCCAATCGGGATCGAGCCCCGTGCCCGTGAGCGCCTTGTTCATCATGGGCGCCTGCGCTCCCACGATCCGCAGACTGACGGACAGATTGGGGTGCGCATCCATCAGGCGGCCGATGGCGGCTGGGGTCATGGCCCCGAGCGGATCCGAGCCGCCATGCGCCCAGACGATCTTGGCCTTTGGGTTGTAGGCCACCAGCCGCACCAGCCCCCCCATCGTATCTGCCAGCTTCGGCGGGTTCGGCAGCGTCGCGAAGCGGGGTGGCGTTGGCATCTCGCCGTCTACGGCGTCCATGTGCAGATCGATCGGCACGTCGCGCCTGGCAGCCACGTCGGCGAGCACGCGCAGCAGCGGGTGGTCGGCGTGGACGAATTCGTAAGGATGTCCCGTGGTGGCCGAGATGTGCAGCGCCGCCATCTCGCCGAAGCCGATGGCGCCGCTATCGATGATCTGTCCCGCAGCGGCGGTGAAATCCCGCTTCACCGCGTCCGTGACCGTCGCCGGATCCGCGTACCGGTGGATGATCGAATTCAGCACGCCGCCGCCGCCGAAATAGGCGAATCGATCGCGATGACGCTGCAACGCGCCGACGAAGGCGAAAGCATCGTACACCTGCTGCGCGTCGACCTGCGGCGGCGGCAGCACGATCGCCATCGCGATGCCGAAGCGATCCATCTCCTGGATCGCCACGTCGACAGCGCCGGCAAAGTCCTGTTGCTGCCCACGCCCTCCGATCAGGTGCAGGTGGACGTCAACCCATGGCGCGAGCGCACGCGCCGGCGGCTGCGCGTATGTGGCAGGGACAAATGCCCACGCGGCCAGCCACACCATGCCTAGCAAGCAGCGAGTCAGAGCGCGCCGAGAAGACATAGTGTCCTCATATTTCCCATGAAATAGCGCCATAAGATTGAGCACCAAATGAAGTGGTAAAAATGAAGGCCGCCATGCCCCACCGGTCCAGTGCAGCCCGTTATTATCTTATAATTTTCTATCAATCGGTGCTGTAAGAAAGACCCATATTGGATGCTGCATGATGTAACTTTTTATCGTTAGTCCACAACGGCACACCGGCCAGTTTCGCTGATGCTAATAAATGTACATCGACGAAACCTATTCCGATTCCGTGTAATTGGTTCCGTTCAACAAAATATAGATACTCATCCAAATTGATGGCTGGAGCTAAAGGAAGGGATCGAAGCAAAGTTAGAATTTCGGTGCGGTTAACGATATTGCCGCAGGCCAGCTCCCCAATGATAAAAGAGTGGCAAACAACATCAGCATCCATTAAAAGCTTATCGAGGTGAGGCTCTCCACGCCGAAAATGATTGACCCAGACTGATGTATCGACGAGGACCATGTTTATGGTTTCCCTGATCGGCGGCGCGGAATGGGGCGTAGATTTCTTTCGGTGCGACCTAATTGGGCTAACCGCTTGCTGCTTTCGCGTGCAACAAGAGCTTCCAGGCCGAGTCGAACAAGGGCCGTCTTTTCTGTGATCCCGGTCAATTGCGATGCTTTTTCCAGTATTTGGTCATCAATGTTTAAGGTTGTCCTCATATGCATCAATATGCATCAGACGCACATACATGTCAAGGGAATTTTGATCTTCAAGATAACGAAAAGCTCAGTCGCGTGCTTTAGCGCGTCGGCTGGAGTGCTTTGTTGGGCCAACCGATTTCTGTGCCACTTCAATGAGGGAACGAAGGGCATCATTCACGGCCTGATCATTCGGAAATACCTTTGATATGTCAGGGCTGATCAGGACTAAATTGGTGCCTTCTCGGTAGGATTCAAAATATTTTCCACGAACACCGGTCCCTAAGTCCTCTCGTCGGTACTCGGGACGCATTTCACTCATGAAAACTGACGCCATGTTTTCGTTTGTTCGCCTCGGCTTTTTCTGGATACCATTCATATTCCATTATAATGCTCCTTCATCACAAATTGCAAACTTTCAACCTTTCTCAGGTCGTTTCAATGAAAATGTTGTTTTATTCTTTCAATTTTGGCCACTGATTATAACCAATGGCTGGATCATTTGATTTGAGTTGAACTGACCGGCAGCGACTATGCCTTATCTTTAGCCGCATCCTTTCTCGCTGTCCGGTCAAGTGAATGGTTCGGATGTCCTTGTCTATCTCATCCCGCATGTTTTGTCAGACCGTCTTGGTTTCCGAGAGATCAAGTACTTTGGCCTGAACACTCGCGAGCACGGAATCGCGAATGAACGTGCTCGCGCTAAGGATCTCAATACCAATCAACTCGCCTTTGGCATTGAGTTCCGCCGTGATATTTGGGCTAACCTCTATACTGCCCGCTTCTGGTTCATCCGATATGGCAAGATGAAGGACATCATCCTTCTCGAAGTATGCCATGCGTGTTTTATTCATTATTAAACCTCCCCGATTTGATTCGAGAGTTGACTTGTTGCCGGCTTGTCGCATGAATCGTGACGGGCGTCATGGTATGCCCCTTCAACTCATACGGTATCATGACGAGAAGTTTCTCGTGTCGGCCAATCGCGACCAAACACCCTGTCACTGTGTCCATGTACCGCTCAGAGGAGTATCGCAAGATTTGCTCGACCGCCACAAGATCGTATCCACGCAAACTTAGCCGGTACTTCATGAGCTTTTTTGAACTATCAGTAATCATTTAAACCTTTGATTTTACATAATTCATTGACAAAGTATTTGCAATATATTTGATCTTTCCGTATCGCATACCATATTATCAGAATATACAGAAAAAGGACTTTTAGGGTAAAGCGCAGCAAGAGCAGGCTGTAAAGGCAATCAAGATTTATTACAAAATTCTTGAAGCACGGGTTTTCTCCGTCAAAAAACCTTCACTCCAATCTACAAATCCTCCAGGATACATATCTGCTAAAGAAGAAAAGACTTTTCCAGTCCGTGAGACTGTTTGCATGCCGGTTCAATATAAAAATAAGGAAGCCTTCGGTGTCAAGGCCAAGAAAAAATACTGTTTTTCCTTGACATTCGACCCCTGGTTTGAAATATTTTTTTACCTGCAAAAACAAGTTCCCATCGTTTGACATATCGTTTCAAATTTTTAGACTCTATTGATAAAAACAACCGGGGATCCGACGGGTTATATGTCCTCACCCACACAGCGTAAGGGGAAAAGAGGCGAAATCATGGAAAAGATCAATACCTATGAAAAATGGCTTGAAACAGAGGGGCTGCCGGTCATTCGGGATTTCAGCATTTTTGACATGATGACCGTGCCGCTGCGCCCCTGGCCGCGCAAGGGGGGACTGGGCACTTTCATCAATCTGGTGGGCTCCGAGGGGCAGATTGATGCTTACCTGTGCGAAATACCTCCGGGAGAATCCCTTCTGCCTCAAAAACATATGTTTGAGGAATATATTTACCTTCTCAGCGGCTATGGGGCCAGCACCATATGGAATGCCGACGGCAGCGCCAAACAAAGCTTCGAGTGGCAGACGGGCAGTTTATTTTCTCCACCGCTCAACACCTGGCACCAACACTTTAACGGGCAGCGCGATAAATCCGTGAGGTACATCGGGGTAACCCGGGCACCGGTATACATGACGCTGTTTCATGACCTGGATTTTATTTTTAACAACGATTTTGTTTTTAAAAACCGATTCTCCGGCCAGGAAGGCTTTTTCGGCAGTCAGGGCAAATCGCATCCAAATCGGATTTGGGAAAGCAACTTTATTCCCGATTGCAGGGAATTTAAATTGGTTAAATGGCATGAAAGGGGCGCGGGGGGCAGTAATATTTATTTTGACATATCCGATAATTTACAGACGACCCATATTTCCGAGTTCCCGGTGGGCACATATAAAAAGGCCCATCGCCATGGACCCGGTGCTCATATTATCGTTTTAAGCGGTCAAGGCTATTCGTTGATCTGGCCCGAGGGTGAAAAAAGACGCAAGATCGACTGGAAAAAAAACAGTCTTTTCGTCCCGCCGGCCATGTGGTTTCATCAGCATTTCAATACGGGAAATGAACCCGCGAGGTATCTGGCCATTCATGCGGAGCACAGCTTCAAGTACAAGGGCCTGAGAAAGGATTACGAGGCGGAAAAGGATATTAAGCAGGGGGGAAACCAGATTGAATATGAGGATGAGGATCCTGAAATCAGAAGGCTGTTCAAAGAAGAGTTGGCCCAAACCGGCGCCGGTTGGCAAATGGCCCGATTTTTCCCCGATGGATAAATCCTTACGGATTGCGGTTCAAGCCTGACGCAGAAATCGTGCCCTACGGGTGGGTTTGCAAAGGTATCGAAGGGGTAACCGGAGGGATGCCATGTTTAAATACCCTGAGGAAATTATTGAACGCATCAAACAGAGAATTAATTTCCAGACCCTGTTTCTTGGCGCTGTCATAGCCTTAACCCTTTATATCGTCTTAACCCCGTTATATTTTCTCATATGGAACAGCTTTCATCTCGCCCCTTCTCCTGTTGAGCAGGCCCCTCTTGGCCTGCGAAACTATATCGTGGCCTATTTCGATATCAGCACCTGGAAGATGTTTGTCAATACCCTCTGGTTCACGATGGGGTCGGTGTCCATTGGTCTTACCCTTGGAGTGATCTTTGCCTGGCTCCTGGAGCGCACAAATATCCCGCTTAAGGTTTCGCTCTATGCGCTGGTGCCCCTGCCGATGATTATACCGGGAATGCTTTCGGCCATTGCCTGGATTTTACTGCTCAGCCCGAGAATCGGAGTGATCAACCTGTCGGTGAAAAAAATTTTAGGGCTCGATAAGGCGTTCTTTGACATCTATACGATTTATGGCATGTTTTTCGTCGAGGGATTAAGAATGGTGCCCACCATGTTCCTGATGATGGTGGGCGCCTTTCGCAGCATGGACCCGTCCCTTGAAGAGGCCGGAGCCACATCCGGAAGCAACAACTGGGATACTGCGCGCCGGATTACTTTTCCCCTGATGCTGCCGGCCATTCTTTCCGCGGCCATGTACAGTTTCACCGGCGGCATACAGGCATTTGCGATTCCCGGAGTGATCGGGCTGACGGCCGGGATTCAGGTTTTCAGCACAAAAATTTTTCTGGCAACCCGGTCGGTTCCGGTAAATTACAGCCTGGCCAGCACCTACGCTGTAATTTTCGTCGTCATCAGCGCCGTGGTGATGGTCGTCTATTCCCGGGTCACCAAACGCGTCGAGAAATATGCGACCATTACCGGCAAGGGGTACCGCCCCCGGGTAATCGATTTGGGGGTTCTGCGATATGTCGCAGCCGGGCTGATCATGTTGTATGTATTTTTGGCGCTGATACTGCCTACCATGATTTTAATCTGGGGATCGCTCCGGCCCTTTTATCAGGTACCCACCCTCGCGCGACTAAAACAGATATCGCTCGAGGCTTACCGGTCTGCTTTGGGCTACCCTCAAATATATCTGGCGCTGAAAAATACCGTGATGGTCATGCTGGCTTCGGCCACCTTGAATACGCTCCTGGGGTCTTTGATATCCTGGATTGTGGTCCGGACAAAGATGAGGGGCCGTAATCTCTTCGACGTCTTCACTTTCCTGCCCCACGGCGTTCCGAGCACCGTGATAGGGCTGGCGCTTTTGATCGTCTATCTCCGGTTGGACTTTATACCGATCTACGGCACACTGTGGATCATCATACTGGCTTTTTGCACCCGCTACATGACTTTTTCGGTCAGAACGATGAATGCGGCCATGCGTCAAATTCACGGAGAACTGGAAGAAGCAGCCTCTGCCAGCGGCGCCACATGGTCGCGGATGTTCCTGAAAATTACCATGCCGCTGCTGGCGCCTTCGCTGGTCAGCGTCTGGGTCTGGACGGCCATGCACGGTGCACGGGAACTTTCGGCCGCCATCATGCTTTCATCTCCCGGCACAACCGTCCTTTCGGTAATCATCTGGGATCTGTGGGAAGAGGGCATGGTTCCCGAAACCTGCGTGATGGGGGTGTTTCTGATATTTTTTATGGCAATTGTCATGATTTTAGGACGGATATACGGCTTTAGAGCCGGGCAAAGGGAGGGCTGACCATATTGATCCGTCTGCGAAGGTTTGCGTGAAGATAATGAAACTACCAAAGGAGGCAGGTAAAATGAAACAATGTAAAAGGTTGATCGGACTTGGCGTTTTGGCAGCTTTTATTTTAATACCGCTGGCGTCATCGGATGCCCAGACCATACGTTACCCCGGAGACACGGATGAAACGGTCAAGCGGCGGGCCGGGTGGATAAAAGCAGCCCGGGAGGAAAAGACCCTGGAATGGTGGGGGATACTGCGGCCGAATCTGGCAAAGAGTGTCATTGCCGAGTTCAACAAGGTATATCCCTTTATCCGGGTAAATTTCTGGCGGGGTAACGGCGAGGAAATCGCCACCAAGATCGAAGCAGAGCACGCAGCCGGCCGGATTAATCTGGACATTGCTCTGGGCGGTGAGCCTTATAATTATCCGAGATGGAGAAAAATGGGCATGATGGAGCCGTTCGCCGATATTATCCCCGGCAAAGATAAATTAGACCCGCGGATGTACGGCAAATTCGGTGACTGGGTGATCCCCGGAAATAACGGTGTTACCCCGCAATATAACACCGACATGGTTTCACCCGCCGAGGCGCCTAAAAGCTGGGAGGATCTGCTGGACCCCAAATGGAAAGGAAAACTCGGGATGACCCGGGATGTGAAAGCATGGACAACCATCGCTGTGGGGGAAGGCGGGTGGGGGATCGAAAGGACGGAACAGTTTTTGAAGAAATTGGCCAGGCAGAACATTATCTGGGGCAGAGGGCACACTGCCGCCACCACACTGCTGATCGCCGGCGAATTCAGCATCATGGTTGAGGGCTATGTTTATCATATCCTGCAGTTTAAAGAAAAAGGAGCGCCGGTGGAGTGGGCTAAAGTCGATCCCGTTGTGGTCACAGGCCCATCTTTCACCCTGCAGAAAAAAGCGCCGCACCCCAATACGGCCCGTCTCTTTCTGGAATGGCTGCTTTCGCCCCCGGGCTTGATCGCATACGATAAGATAACCTATTACGGCGCGGCTTCACCCGGCTCGGGGACCCGAATTTCAAAGGCATTACAGGGGTTGAATCTTGTTTACCGAACCGAAGACATCCAGATGAAGGTGCTTGAACTGGGGTTGATCGAACGCTTTTCCAAGATTTTAGGCATCCAGTAAAGCAAGGGCGCCGGTAAAGGTGATCGCCACCCGCCCCGAGAGGAGATCATCCAGGGTGAAATGATCGCTGCTGAGGTACTCGTTGCCGAAGTTCTGGTCGATGACCCCTTCTTCAAACAATCTTCGGGTGATATAAGCCCGAAGAAGTCTTTTATCTATTTTATTTACTCCTGTTAAGGGCCAGCCGGCGACGATCTCGATTCGCTCGGGCCATTGAAAAACGGAAAGCCCCGCCGCCTGCAGGTATTGCTTTACGTCTTCCAACCCGAAATCCTGCGCGGTACGGAGCTGGACGAAAGCGCAGAGCCTTTCTCCCAAAGCCGGATCGGGCATGCCGACCACGGCGGCCCAGGCGATCTGAGGATGTTTTGCCAGCAGATCTTCCACCGGTTCCGGGTAGACATTCTCTCCTCCCCGTATAACCATGTCTTTTTTCCGTCCTTCGACCACGTACCTGCCATCAGGACGCAAGGACATGAGGTCGCCGCTGTGGAAAAAGCCCTGGGCATCGAAGGCCTTGCTGTTTTCCTCCTCATTGCGGAAATATCCTTTGAAGGTGAGGGGGCCCTTGGAAATCATTTCGCCTATTTTTCCCTCCTCAACCTCCCGATTGTGTTCATCCACGAGTTTGATCTGCACATCCGGGTCGGAAATGATCGGTCTGCCCAGGGTATACATGTGGGCTTCCTTGGGCGAATCCCACCGTGTGGAGATATAGGGCCCTTCGGTCATGGCGAACGCTGTGCCGAAGGCGACGCGCAGTTCCTCCAGGCACCAGCGGGCCTGCTCCGGTTTTACCTTCTGCGCCCCCACACCGAGCTGCTTAAGCGAGCTTAAGTCGTAGCGCTTCATCAATTCCCTGGCTTCCATCCAGTAATTGAGTTGAACCGGCACCAGGGGCATAAAAGTGACCTGCCATTTTTCAATAAGGGCGAATAGATCCTGCGGTTTCGTGCTTGTGGTGATAACCGCCGTGCCGCCGCGGAACATCACCACGCCCCAGACCAGCAGTCCCGAAGCGTTGTGGGCCACGGGCAGGGCGCCCAGGGTCACGGTTTCATCCGTCAGGCCCCTGGCCCGGCCCACGTAGTCCCACTGGCAGAGGTAATCATGGTACGTCCTCGGTATTCCTTTGGGAAGGCCAGTGGTGCCGCCGGAGAGAAGTTCCACACAGATGTCGTCAGGCCAGGGTTTAAATGGTTGCAGGAAATTTTCGGGATATTCCTTCTCGATCGCCTGTTCTGTAAGGTCATCAAGCCCATGCCATCCGGGCGCGTTTCCTTCCACGGTGAGGAATATTTTCAGGCAAGGGTGTGCTGGTTTCAGGTCGTTTACCATGCCGACATAATCAAATTTTTCGCCCGCCGACACGATGATGCCCTTGGCCCGGTGCAGACCGATTTCATGGTTAATTTCGATCTTCCGGTGCCTTGGAATGCACATCACCGGGATCGCGCCCAGCCGGTTCAATCCGAAAACCATGTAAAAAAACTGGAGCACGTTAGGCATCTGGAGGACAAAGAAATCGCCGTACGCAACGCCCAGCCGGTGAAGCCAAAGGGCCGTCCGGTCGACCTTCAGCTTAATTTCGCTCCAGGTCAGGGCGCGGGTGTCGTCGATAAAGGCTAATTTGTGGGGAAATAGTGCGGCATTGCGATCCAGAAGATCGCCGGTGGTCATGTTATGCCATATGCCTTTGGCCACATACCGGACAATTTCTTCCCTTGAGAATGGCTGCCATCCGTCAATGATATCGCGGTGCTTCATACCCGTCATTTTTTGATTGCTTTACGAAAACGTTTTGAGTATAAAAAACTGATAAGCCAAACCGTACGGGTGCGTTCTACCCTGAATATTTACAAGCTCCTGATATTTCATATAGCCGTTTCATAACAGAATCAATAAATTTTTAATTTAATCGGGAGGTGTGCCCAAGACAAGACCGGTGACAAGCAAGCTTGCCCCGGTCTTGCTGCTGATCCGCGGCGATTCGCTTTCTATAAAAATATTGACATTTAAACGTTATAACGTTATAGTGTCATAACTCTAAGGGGAGGTGACATTATGGCAACACAAACTAAACGCGCCACCATTTACTTTGATCCCAAATTGCATAAAGCGTTACGCCTTAAAGCCGTTGAAACATCTCGATCAGTATCTGAGCTTGTAAACGAAGCCGTCAAAGAGGCCCTTGTCGAAGATGCTGAAGATATTCTGGCCTTTGATGAGAGGGCTGATGAACCTCTGATCAGCTATGATGAAATGGTCAAGAGGTTAAAAAAAGATGGCCGGATATAAACTTTTTTTCAAAAAGTCGGTGCAGAAAGATTTTGATGCCATCCCGAAAAAGGATCTGAAAAGAATTCTAAATCGTATAGAGGCACTCACGGAAACCCCCCGTCCGGCTGACTGCGAGAAACTAACCGGACAAGAAAGATATCGTTTGCGCCAAGGGCGGTACCGTATGGTATATTCAATTCAAGATGATGAACTTTCGGTCTGGATAGTGAAAGTTGGACATCGTAAGCACATTTATCGCTGAAGCGAACATGTCAGTTCACCCGATCACCGGGCAGCGCGGCTTTTACCTTTTGCTGCGGTCTGGATAACGTAGCTCCAAATCGGCCTTTTCACCCGGTGGCCGGTGACCTCTACGCTGGCCTTCAAAGAAAACAAGGAATATTTATGAATATTTTACAAGAGTTTGCAGAAATAGTAAAACACATTGAACGAGAAAAAATTCGATATGCCATCGTTGGTGGTGTTGCAATGGCATTTTAGTAATTATTGAAAATTCCCTTATTGCCGAGGGAGAGCATGGCATTGCCCATGTGGCAAAAAAATCGGATATTATTTGGTTGAAAAAACAAAGGAATTCCCTTCAGGAGCAAGCTGACATCGAGAGGTTGGAAGATGGAAAAGATAGAGAAAATATTTAAGCAACTCAGTAATTTATACGAGTTCAAGCGAAAACTACAGACCTATAAAATATTAGCAACACCTAAAAGGGAAGGCTAACTATTGTTTTCGTGGCATTTGGAGAATTACCTGATGGCAGAAAAAAGACAAGAAAAACTGGTCAATCAACTTCAGAGCGCGCTGGCCGAGGTGCAAACGTTATCTGAAATCTGGCAAACCGTAAACAGGTCTTTGGACCTTGATCAGATCCTAAACGATGTCCTGGACAGAGTAATAGAACTATTTAAGTTGCATTCCGGCTCTATCCGTCTTTTAGACCCACAAACTCAGGAAATGGTGCTTATCGCTCAGAGAGGGCTCGCCGCGGAAGATTTTAATAAGTTACCAAAACGGCGTAAACTGGGAGAAAGTCTCACCAGTTTTTCCTTTTCAACCAACAAGGTTTTGGTCATAGAAGACGTGTTAACCGACCCCCGCATAGCGAGCAGAAAAGGGTTTGCGAAAGAGATCGGTATACGCGGGGTTGCCGTCATACCTCTTTTCGTCAAGGATAAACTGCTGGGCAATATGGCCATCCGATCGGTCGAACCGCGAGCTTATTCGGCTGAAGAACTCCGGCTTTTGGTTTCCATTGGCCATCTGATCGGCAGCGCCATTGAAAATGCCAGGCT
>JAUYIZ010000183.1 GCA_030688615.1 Desulfobacterales bacterium
AGGGCCTTTTAAAATAAAACCGTTTCTTTAAATAAGGAGGCAGGAAGATGCGCATCCCAAGGGTAAAAATCTTCGGAAAGTTTATGTTTGCTTTGATGCTGGCGCTGATTCTAACGGGAAATGGCGCCATAGGCAGGGCGGCGGAAAAATCGCCCGGCATGTCGGTCTCGCCTGCTGTGATCACCTACAAGGAAGCCAAAACCCTTACCGTTTCCGGCGCGGGGTTCAGCCCGGGGTCCATTGTGATGGTGGGGGTCGCCGGCATCGGAAAATGGAAGAAAGATGCGCCTGCGGCCAAGGACCTGTTGATCGGAGTTGCCACGGTACAGGCGGATAAAACCTTTTCGGTGGAGGTGCCCCTGGCGGACAGCCTGTGGCGGGTGAAGGATTTGGCCGGCGATTACGAAGCCATCGCCAAAAATGACCTGGGCGAAAGGGCGGCCGCCAAACTGGTCATCAAACCGGCCAAGCCGTCCCAGAAAAAGAAAAAGAAATAGCCATGTGGAAGGTACTCTTTCAAACCGGAGGCTCAAGAAAATTCAGCGGTCGGACCGAAGATCTTTTGAACCTGGGGCTGGTGCTGATTTCCCTGTATCATATCTATATTTTCAGCTCGGGCGCCTTTGAAATATTTCCCCACCGCAGCACCCACCTGGGCGCCATCATGGCGGTCTCTTTTCTGACCTATTCCTTCAGCCTGAAAAACACCCGCCGGTTTTTTTTCATCGATATCGGCCTGGCTCTGATCGTCCTGGCCATCATGGTTTACCAGAGAGTGCATGCCGATTTCCTGATTTATGAACGCGTCATGCTGCTTCCGGGAAGCCTGACCTGGCTGGAACTTTTCATGGGCGCTTTCATGATTCTCATGGTCCTGGAAGCGGGCCGGCGGTCCATGGGGCCTATTTTAGGGCTGCTTTCCATTCTGTTTTTGCTGCATGCCTACTTCGGCCCCCGGCTGGGGGGACTATTGCAGCATCCCGGCTATTCCGTGGCGCAGATTATCGATTTTATCGTCTTTACCGAGCAGGGTCTTTACAGCATTCCCCTGGGGATCTCTTCGACCTACATCATCATGTTTCTGATTTTTGCCGGCCTGGTGCAGGAGACGGGCGCCACGGAGTTTTACCGGGACCTGGCCCTGGCCCTGGCCGGCCGTTCCAGGGGCGGGCCGGCCAAGGTGGCGGTCATCGGCAGCGCCTTTATCGGCAGCATCACCGGCAGCGCCGCGGCCAACGTGGCCATTACCGGGTCGGTCACCATCCCCATGATGAAGCGCGCCGGTTTCGAACCCTACTTTGCCGGCGCCGTGGAGGCGGCCGCCTCCAAGGGAGGGCATATCCTGCCGCCCGTGATGGCCGGAACGGTTTTCATCATGGCCGAGTTGCTGGGTGTATCCTACTGGAGCATCTGCGTGGCCGCATTTGTTCCGGCCTCGCTTTATTTTCTGGGCGTTTTTTTGCAGGTCCATTTTTACGCCTTAAAACATCAAACCAAGCTGATTGAAAAGGACGAGCTTCCCCGCTTGTGGCAGACACTGAAAACGGGCTGGTGGCACTTTGTGCCTTTTATCGTACTGGTGGGACTGCTGGCTTGGGGATATTCTCCCATTTGGTCGGCTCTCTGGTCGCTTCCCTTTAGCGTATTCGTTCCCCTGGCCGCCAAGCTGGTCGGCAGTTTTTTCAACAAGGATGCCCGGCTGGGAGAAACCGTGCCTGAACTGCTCAAAGAGCTGGGTCAGATCCTTTTTAACGGGTTGTCCCGGCCCGTCAGGGCTGTCCGGCTGGTCATGCTGGCTACGGCCCTGTCCGGGATCATCATGGGAGTGGTCATGGGTACGGGCCTGGGGACAAAACTCATGTCCTCTGTTTCCGCGATTTCTCAGGACAGGCTGTGGGTGGCTCTTTTGATCTCGGCCGCCGTATCCTTTCTTCTGGGGTTGTCTTTGTCCATGGTGGCCTCTTACATCCTCACGGCCATCTTAATCGTGCCGGCTGCGGTTACGCTGGGCGTCGAGCCGCTGGCCGCCCACCTGTGGGCCTTTTATTTCAGCTCCCTGTCCACCATCACGCCGCCGGTGGGCGCCACTTTTTACCAGGCGGCGGCCCTGGCAAACTCGCCGCCCTTTAAAACCGGGTGGGCCGCCACCCGGCTGGCTATAGCCGCCTTTATCATTCCTGTTTTTTTCGTATATTATCCTGCTTTGCTCTTGATCGGCAGTTTAAAAGACACCCTGGTCGTCATTACGGCGGCCACCCTGAGCATCGTGATGCTGTCCATCGGCCTGGAAGGCTGGCTGTTTGCCCGGCTTAGCGGGGTTCAACGCGTTTTGTTCATCCTTGCCGGGTGCCTGTTTCTGATTATCAAACCCATCGTGGTGACCGTAAACCTTCTCTTTATCGCGCTGATAATTTTCTGGAACTGGCGGGGCAGTCGCACAAAGCTTTTAAAAACCGCTTAAGACCATGAGACCATAAAAGGAGGACAACATGTTTAAGAAATCTTATTTACTGACCTGTTTGGTTACCGTTTTTTTATTCCTTGCCAGTGCCGTATTTGCGGCCGCGCCCTCTTTTAAAGGGAAAACGATTAGAATCATCGTCGGTTACTCCGCAGGCGGCGGCTACGATACCTATGCCAGGACCATATCTCGCCACATGGGCAGACATATTCCCGGCAACCCGGCCATCATCGTGGAAAATATGACCGGGGCGGGGAGTCTGATTTCGGCCAACTACATCTACAAAATCGCAAAGCCTGACGGGCTCACCATCGGCCATTTTAACGGGGGTCTCTTCTTCAACCAGGTTCTGAAGCAGCCGGGAATCGAATTTGACACCAGAAAATTTATCTTCCTCGGCGCTGCCGTCAAGGAGGAATGCGCCATTGCATTCTCAAAAAAGAGCGGCATCACCAGCATGGAAAAGTGGCTGGCCGCCGAAAAGCCGGTTAAGATGGGTGGCGTGGCGCCGGGCGCCTATGCGCCGGACAATGTCATACGCCTGCTGAAGGTTGCCCTCGGCCTGCCCACGCAACTCGTATCCGGCTACAAGGGGACGGCCAAAATCCGTCTGGCCGTAGAATCCGGCGAACTCGCCGGTACCACCTGGGGATGGGCTTCCATGCGTTCCACATGGCGCAAGCCGCTGGAAACGGGCGACGTCGTCGTGGTTTTACAGGCCGTGCCCGAACCTTTGGACGGACTGGCCAATGTCCCCCTGGCCATCAACTATGCCAAGACCGATGAGGCGCGCCTGTTGATCGAGGCCGGCATTCACAGCCCGAGCCTTTTTGCCAGACCCTTTGTCCTGCCTCCCGGCACGCCGGTCCCAACGACCCAGACGCTCCGCACGGCGCTGACGGAAACCTTAAAGGACCCGGAATTTATTGCCGAGGCGAAAAAAGCCAGACTGGATCTGGAACCGGTTACACATACCCAGCTGGAAAAGGCTGCCAACTCCATATTCAAGATGGACAGCGCCATGGTGGCGAAACTGACGGATATCCTCTACAAATAGGCCCTCAACCGGATATGGCGGAAGTATTTAACTGTCTCATCGCGGGAATGGTCCAGCTCTTCAACCAGGCTGCTCTGGCTTTGATGCTGATGGGGATCTTTATCGGTTTTATCGTGGGCATCCTGCCCGGTTTAGGCGGTCCCACCGCCCTTGCGCTGATGCTGCCTTTCATCATCAAGATGAACGCCGTGGAAGCTTTTGCCTTCCTTCTGGGCATGGCCGCAGTAACCACCACCACTGGTGAAATCACTTCCATTCTTTTCGGCGTTCCCGGAGAACCCACGACGGCGGCGACAATTTTAGACGGTCATCCCATGGCCAAAAGGGGCGAGGCGGGCCGCGCCCTGGGGGCCGCCCTGATGAGCTCCCTGCTGGGCGCAATTTTCGGCGCCTTTGCATTGGGGCTGGCCATTCCCGTTGTTCGCCCCCTGGTCCTGTCCTTTGGATCGCCGGAATTTTTCATGGTGGCCATTCTCGGGATAACTTTTGTTTCCTCTCTGAGCGGGGAGGCCCGGTTGCGAGGGCTCATCGCCGGCGGGGCCGGGCTTATTCTGGCCACCATCGGCATGGACCCCATGTCCGGCATTCAACGTTTTACTTTCGGTCAACTTTTTCTCTGGGACGGCATCGGCCTGGTGCCGATCACGGTCGGTTTTTTCGCCATCCCGGAGATCATCGACCTGGCCGTCGAGGGCTCGAGCATTGCCGGAAAGCACACCATAAAACTCGGCGGCATCATGCAGGGCGTTACAGACACCTTCCGTCACTGGTGGCTGGTGATCCGTTGCAGCGCCATCGGCACCTTTGTGGGGGTCATGCCCGGAATAGGGGGGGCAACTTCCCAGTGGCTGGCCTATGCCCATGCGGTGCAAAGTTCCGGCGAAAAGGGAAGGTTCGGCAAGGGGGCTATCGAAGGCGTCATCGGCCCCAGCGCGGCTGATAATTCTACTCTGGGCGGCAGCCTGGTGCCCACAATTGCTTTCGGTGTTCCGGGCAGTGTCATGATGGCGATCCTTCTGGGCGCTTTTCTCATTCAAGGCCTCGTGCCCGGCCCGGACATGCTCATACCGGAAGCACAAGGCGGTCACCTTGCCCTCACCTTCTCGTTCATGTGGACCATCGTCGTCGCCAATATCGTCACCGTGGTCATATGCTTTCTTTTTTTAAAACAGCTGGTAAAGATAACACAGATCCGCGGCAACCTGCTCATACCCGTTATCCTTGTGCTCATCTATCTGGGTGCATTTGCGGAAAACAACGTTTTCGTGGATATGCCCCTGGTGATACTTTTCGGTACCCTCGGATGGGCCATGCAGAAGGTGGACTGGCCCCGGCCGCCCCTGATTCTGGGGCTCGTGCTCGGCCCCCTGGCGGAAAACAGGCTTTTTCTCTCCACGGACAACTATGGTTACGCCTGGCTGGGACGTCCGATTGTCCTGGTTCTCATTCTGATGACCCTGGCCGGCGCCCTGTATCCGGTGCTCAGGGCTTACATGGAGAAAATGAAACTTCCCCTGCCGGCATTCCGGAAGAAAGCCGGGTTAAAAAAAGGCATTCACTTAAACAGGAATGTGGCTTTTGCTTTATTTGCGGTGATCCTGTTTACCGCGGCGCTCTGGCAGAGCAGAAATTTTACGGTGCGCGCCGGTCTCTTCCCCTGGGTGATCGGCATACCCGTCCTCTTTATGGCATTAACGGAACTTGTGTTAAGTTTCACGGGTCTCAGTTCCGTAAAGACCCTGGAGGGCGGCGAGAAGCTGCACCTGCCGGCAGCGCTGGTGAAAGAACGCACGGCCGGCATCTTTTACTGGATAATCGGTTTTTTCCTGGCGATCTGGTTTTTGGGTTTCGCCGTTGGCGGCCCCCTTGCCACCTTCTGTCACCTGAAATTTGAAGGCAAGGAAAAATGGCTGATCACCCTGGTCCTTACGGGGGCCATCGGGACTTTTATCTATGTTTTTTTCTACCGCATCCTGAACGTGCCCTTTCCGCAGGGACTCGTCCCGGCATGGTTGGGCATCAGCCCTTGAACCCGTATTCGCCCCACCTTTTCATGACCAGCCGCTGATCAGGCATGAGCAAGACGGCCTTTGGGCTGAAGAATAGGTCTACCGAGTTTTATGGCAGTTTCGATCCACTCCTCGATAATTTGCTCCGCGTTGCCGAGAGCCTCCTGATAGGTCTTGCCGTCGGCCATGCATCCAGGGAGTTCCGGAACCTCGGCCACGTAGGCATTGTCCTCAGAACTCCAAAAAATGATAATTTCGTATTTCTTGCCCATCGTCATTCTCCAATACGAAGGTGATATTTCAGGATCACACCTCTTACTTGTTTGACCTGGTACGGTTTCCCCCTATCGTCTTTGGGTTGGAGATTGAGAATCTCCTCAACTCCGTCCTTTGTAAAAATGTGGTGATCGCCTTTGATGTGCTCATTAAACCCAAGCCGCTAAAGCAAGACACATAATGTTTCGAACAGGACGTTCGCGTCGGATCTACGCATCAGAATGTGCTCATATAGTTTTTCGAGTTTGCTCATAATCGAATCCTATCATCTTTGGCTATTCATGCCAAGATCCTGTATTCATCGCGCGCACAACGCTGGGCATCACCTGGACCAAAAGCCGCCAGGCTTTTGGGATCAGCGTGCATGCCCTTGTTGGGTGATGTCCTTCAATGCTTTAGATATCGCATCACTAACCCAAACATTCAGACTTTTTCCTTTTTTACGAGCTTCTATTGTAATATTCTTATGAATCTCTGGTTCAACGCGTACAACGAACTTACCAGAGTAAGGCTTTTCGGGGTCCTCGCCTCGCTTGGCACAAAAATCCAGATAATCGTCAACTGAATCCTGAAAAGCCTTCTTAAGCTCTCTTACTGTTTCACCTTCAAATGAAATTACATCTCTCAAATTGATAACTTCGCCATGAAAGATGTTGTCATCATCATCAAATTCGACCTTTGCAAAATATCCTTTATATTCCATCATGGTTTCACCCCCGATTCCATTAAAAATCTTCGCACGGACTTTACAGACCCTTTGTTTGTAACTCGCTCAGGATGGGGTCGGTGAAAAACAGCACGAACTTCATTAAGCGCCACCCTACGCGTGATCCTTTGCCTTCGGTCACTTCAGCGCCAAGAGCTGTAAATAGTCCTTCAATATCATTCCAGGAAATATCCGCCCGCTCCGGTTTTTCAAATACTTTCTGTAACGTCTGCCGCTGTTTTTTATTCATGAGAATATAGTATCATATATTAGTATCATGTCAATAGAAAAGAAAGAATATCATGTTATTTGGTCACACCGGGTAGCCGGGGGCTGTTACCAGCCCCAAGCCCCCTCAGAACCGTGCGTGATAGTTTGCGGCGTTCGCCTTGAAACGAATCTTCCCCTTTAATTGAGACGGGGACCGTCATCTAACCATCTAAAATTATATTTGAATTCTTTCAGATGGCAGTTTTTTCTTTGTGTGCACATTGGCCGTTCGTGATGGCAGCACAGATGGCAGAGTTATTCCGGCCTTTTCCAGAAGTTGCTTTCCGATCGTATTTGGTGTGGGGATATTTTGGATGCAAGTGCCTCCTATTTGAATTTCTTCCATGGGGATAGAAGCCAGTTCGTCTATACCCTCTTTTACGGTAACATCCAGATCCGCCCAGCATCCTTCCAATTCGCGTTGCAGCAACAGAGCGAGCATCACTACAAAGGCGTGCCCTTTGGTGCTCTGCTCTTTTCTTACAAAGACCGGTCTCATCTCAAGGTGGGCGCTTTTCATCGTTCGAAAAGCACGTTCCACGTTCTCAAGATCACAGTACCGCTCATGCAGAGTGAGTGCTTCGGCCATCTCTTTGGGTACATCCGATTTGATTACATAACAGCCGTCCAGCAAAGCGAGTTGCTCAAGGGCATCGTTATCCTTATCGATAGTTATTGCTCTCTGACTATCCGTGGCGAACAACCATTTGTCGCATTTTAGTTTTTTGATTTTAGCCCTTACTTTTTTCAGCGCCGCATCGGCTGAAGCTTTGCGATGTTCAGCCAGATACTTGTTGCGCTCCATGGAAAGCTTTTCCACCGACGCATGCTTTGCTTGTCGGCTCATGGCGATTTGTTCCGCTCTCATCGGATTGCGTCTGAGGATGTATCGAACGCCGTTTTTTTCAACCTCACAAACACGCTCTGTGAAAAGCTCGTATTGAATCACTTGTTCTTCGAGCATTTTCAGGATCTGGGGTTTGGTTATTGCTGTGATGTACCGAAAATCATCAGGAAGCGCATCTATCTGCGGTCCTTTAAGCATGCCGCGATCACCGACTAAGGTAACCTGCTTAACGCCGAAGTTCTTTGCCAGAATCCGTACTTGTTCGCTTACTGTCTGCGTATCGCTGGTATTGCCGGTAAATACCCGCACCGCTACGGGAAGTCCATCAGGGCCGGCAAGCATTCCCACGACGATCTGCATCTTTCCTTTTTTCTTGTCCCGACTATAGCCCCAGTCAGCCAGCTCGTTACACACCCCTTCCAGATATGAACTGGTTACGTCATACAGAAATAGTGTCGGTACAGCATTATGAAAGCATAGTTTAAAC
>JAUYIZ010000234.1 GCA_030688615.1 Desulfobacterales bacterium
TCTCATCTTTCCCTTCAGGTTCGACCTGCTGGGTAAGATCGCCATCTTTGAGCTGCTGGGCTGCCCGGCTTAAGGCCCGGAGGGGTCGGGAAAGACGGCGGGCCATTCCCAGAGACATGATCAAGGCAAAACCTCCTGCTCCGAGGGCAGCCCCCCAGAGCCATCTATTCACGGTCTTTTGAAATGATCGATCCTGCACTGAAAACGCTCCCCGATTTCCCAACGGATTGATTACCGCAGTCCCGACCTGTCGTTTTCCGACAAACACCGGTACTTCACGGCCTTTTAGTTCCGGCAGATCGGGCGCCGGTGTCGTGAAAGGCCAATTCTCCGATGTGGCTTGTATCGGTTTTAATTGCAGTTGTTCGCTGTCCCAGCCACACATCTTCATCATCCCGCTTATTTTCTTTTGAGCGTCCAATCCCATTTTCCGCGTGGAAGCGCAGCAATCAGTGACGCGTCTTCCCTCTGAATCTAAAATCGTTATCTTTTTGCCGGACATCATCCCCATATTCAACACATCCTGAATCCGCGCAGGGTCCCATTTGCCATCATTTTCGTAAATGGAGCCAAGAAGGATGACCATCTGTTCATCTTTTATTCGCTGTGTCTCCTCCACATAACCCCGGAACTTTTTTGAAAGGAAAAAGTTGAAAAGAAAGGCCGACAGAGCCACTGCAGTGAGAGCAATGGCAACGTAGCTCAGGGCAAGTTTAGTCCAAAGGGTTCCTTTCATCCTCTTCGCCTCCAAATTTATATCCCATGCCGAAGACTGTCCGGATATACTTTGGCTTCTTCGGGTCCTCCTCGATTTTGTGACGTAGATTCTTTACATGGGCATCGATGGTTCGATCATAACCTTCATACTCATAACCCTGCACCTTGTTGATCAGTTCAGGGCGTGTATAAACCCGGCCAGGATAGCGCGCCAGCGCCAGCAACAATCTTAATTCGTTAGGTGTTAGAGTGACGATTTCATCCTTCAGGAAGACCTCCTGTTTTGGGACATCGATGCGCAGTTTACCTTGACCAAAAGAAATAAGGTCGCGCTGCGGTTCCCGCTCTCCTTTGACCCGTCGCAGGATTGCCTTGATCCGGGCCACCAATTCTCGTGGGCTGAAGGGCTTGGTGAGATAGTCATCCGCACCTATGGCCAGGCCTCTGATCTTATCCTCCTCTTGCGCCTTGGCGGTCAGCATGAGGATCGGTGTATCACGACGTTGGCGGATTCTGCGGCAAACCTCCTCGCCAGGCAGATCAGGCAATCTCAAGTCAAGGACAATCAAATCAACGGCCTTGCACTCTGAGCATTCCAGGGCCTCTTTCCCGGTAGCGGCTGTGAATACCTGATATCCTTCTTTTTCGAGATAGACACTTACAATTTGAGTAATTTTCGGTTCGTCATCAACCACAAGAACTTTTTTAGAAAACATAATGATCTCTCACCTGTTTTATTTTAGATCCCAATTATGAAGATTTTGTGAAGATATTTCAATTGCCGGAAAAAAAGATTTCTTCTTGTGCACTTTGACATTTGTCCCTTAGGGTTCACGCAAAAATTAATTCACAGTTTTAGGCGTTGAGGCGCCGCTTGCTATTTTTGCGCGAGCTCTTAATCATGGCCTATGGGAACCAGGAGCATCGCTCCGGTCATCCGGAGCCCTTCATCCGCTTCCTTGAGGCATCTTTCCTTCACGGCTTTCAGGACCCGGCCGGCTACCGTCTCGGACCAAAACCAGTCGTTGAACTCCGCATTTCCAGGTGAGACGGAGCCGGGCCGGGCGATGGCCGCCTCAAAGTAGAATGCCTTAAGATCCTGGGCGGCAAGGCGAAGCGACACTGAGAGGGAAAGATCTGTCACCGGGATTTCCGGCACTTCCCCGAACCCGTAGGTATCAAGGAGGGTGGAGGCCATCTCAGGATCGAAATTTACCACCGCGGTACGGCCACGCTTTTCAAGACCCAGGTCATACCATGGTCTAAGCTCCGCCACCTCACGCCGGAAGGCAGACCTGAGCTTCTCCCCTGCCGTCTCTTCTTTGAAAGGCGGTGAGAAACTTACCGGACAGGTCCAGACCGCAGGTTCCTGGTCGGTCCCGGTCGAAGGTTCCGGTATCTCATCGGGGAAGTCTTCAATCACCGGTCCTTCGGAGGCTTCCAGAAGCCTGAGCGCCGCCAGGAGCACCCGGCGTTGAAACACAGGATCCTCTGGCATGCCAAGTGGACGACCCATTTCGAATGGCACCCAGAGAGCCCTTGGCGGACGGATGATTTCGGTGTGCTCTCGGATCAGACTGATTTGGGTGGTGGGAATTCCTTCTTCTTCCAGGTAATGTGCCAGCGCACCCACGGCGCGCGTGCAAAAAGGTCAGACCGGTACCAGAAGGACTGCATCCACCTGATCCCTTTTCAGAAGCTCTGCCAAATTCCGTGCGGCCGGCTCCATCGCGGCCGGGTCGGTAGCGCCCATAAAGGAGTAGTGATAAGCAGCCGCACTCCCGACCAGTCCCTCCCCGGCAAGTTCCCGCAGGCGATCCAGGGGAAATACTACGTTCCAGTCCCGTTGGAAACCGGTTCGGTCAAAATTGGTGGAAATATGGGTCATCACAAGATCTTTAGCCCTTATGTCCCCCGGAATCACCCGATAGTCCCCGGTCATGCCCGCAAATGGGCGATCGCTTCGACGGTGGAGTCCGGCGGTAGAGATTAGAGACACCCTCCGGCGCGCGAGGACGTCCCCGGTAACCCATGGATGATTTTCGAAGGCAGGACAGGCAAGTTTTGCCAGGTGGGAGCGCATGGGCTCCGGCATGCGGTTGAGTATGGCCATATGAAGTCTCCTTTAGATAGTGCCCATCCATAAATGGCTATTTTCCGCAATATCTGCGTTGGGCTCCGAATTTCAATCCTCAAAATACTCAATGTATTCCTCCGGTTGAAATTCTCGCCCGCTTTGATCTTGCAAAAACTATCTCATTTATGGATGGGCACTAGATAGCTTTACATTATTCAGCAGTGGCCAATTGACACCTGATGGCCTCTTCCCATACGTCGGGATTGAAACCAAAGGGGCCCCGCTCGCCGACATAAACAAGCACGCCGTTTGCGTCGACGAGGAACAGGCGCATCGGCCTGGAAATATATTTTTCTTCCACGTCGTTGTCGATGGAATCGACGAGCATCGGCATCTGCAGATCCAACTCCTTCTGACATGTCGCTGCCACCGCGGTGCGCTCATCATCGGTGGTCGGTTGCTTAACCGCAATTCCGACGTCGATGTTGCCCAGAGATCGCCACCCGTCGTCCGGATGCGCTTCCGTGATGTAGATCGTAAGAAATTCAACCTGATCTTTATATCTTTGGTAGATCTCGTTGAGCCGCACCGCCCAACCACGAAATGGCGGTCAGGTATAGGACCCGAAGATCATCGCAACAGGTTTTCCCCGCAAGGATGAAAGGCGGACCGTGTCGCCCGCGCGCAGGCGGCTGCGGTCCAGAACGTCGAGTTCGAAATCCGGCGCTTGGCTTCCTGCCCTGGGCACTCGCACCTGGCGCGCATTATGGGCGGCCTGCATTTCATCGAACTCTTCCTCGGTTAAGTCGCTAATCTCGATCCACAGTTTCCGCTTTTCTTCACGTGAAAGCCCTGCTGTAGATAAACGTTTGTCAGCCATGCGCTGCCTCCTCTGAGTAAAAGATAGTTGAATTTTTTTACACTGCCTTGCCACATTGCCCGGTTTAACCTTCCGGCAGCAGGCCCTATGCTAAACCAGAAACCAGCACATACGGAGCTGATGCTCGATCAGAGAGTTTTCAGGTAGGCGACCAGGGCGCTCACCTTCTCTTTCTTGAGATCGGCAAAGGAAGGCATTGCGGCTGCCGGTGTTTTCAGCTGCCGACGTACGTTGTCTTCCGATACCGGCCTTTCGCTGACCGGAAGTTTTTCCCTCTGGAACAGGCCTTTCAAACCCGGGCCGATTTTGGTTTCAATGCTGTCCGAGTTGTGGCACATGGCGCAGCGTTCCTGGAAAAACGCGGCGCCCTCAAGGGCAAGTTCATTATCAGGCAGGCCAGGTTTCGTTTTGTTGCCGTAAACAAGTTCCCCGCCGAAAAAGCCGATGCCGGAAACTGCGACCGCACAAAGAAAGTAAAGAACCAACGGGTTTTTTGTTTCGGAAGATTTTCGAGTGGTACACCACACTGTGATACCCAATAACACCAGTAAAATTGCAGTCAGAATCAGTTTCATTATTACAGGGAAAAGCCATGCGCCGCCATAAAAATGCTGCCAGTCCGCGATGCCCGCCAGGGCTGCTACGGGCAGGAAAAGCAGCGCCAGTATGAAGCAGTATCGCGCCGTTTGAGCCAGTGGCGGTCGCTTGAAAATAATGGCTCCCAGGCTGAAGATAAGCCCCCCGATGATTAACCCGACCGGGAGGTGTGTGATGGGGGGATGAACCGGGTGGGTATATCCAAGCTTATGGAGAACATGATAGAAGAAATCCGCCATTGTTAATCTCCGGACAATTAGTGGTGTTTGATGGCAAACATTTTCGTTGCTATTCTGTCTTTGCTTTTTCAGTACCTGTAGCCGGGATGATGATCTGCGGGTAAAAGATATAATCTCCTCCTCCGGCAGAACTATGGCAATAAATACAACCGAGATTATCTTCCCTGGTCTTGCCTTTTATAATACGTCCCGCCAGCGGCACGTCTTTCCGGTTTATCTCTTTGGTGAACAAACCGCCGTCCGGCTTGTATTTCACCCAAAACCAGTTTTTATTATCTTCATCATAGCCTTTCTCACGCTGGAACATGACTGTAATCGATGATAAATATTTTTTCCTGTCCGCTTTTACATCATCAACAGACAACTTCGGGCCGTCATAATTTTTTTTGACCACCACAAACCCTGTGTGCCTCACTACAGTTATGTTTCTGTACGCTAACTCCAGGATCCATCCGTGAGGCTTGGCAGCGCCCACAAAGGGGTTCAATTTTACCTCGTTTGCACCCACGAACCTTTCTTTTTCCAACACGGACCATAATTGCCCCGCATAATTTACGTCTTCAGGAGAACCCATGGGCATCACGGCGCTTGCCCGCCCGACAGACTGGATGCCCTGACAGCCCAAAAAAATGGTGAAAATGGTCATCAACAATAACATCGGCCTCGCTTTGATGGCCGCACCCGCGCCAACTCTCCAACTCATAAAATTTCCTCCTATGTGTTTTTTATCGTCAAACTTGTCGGGGAGCAAGAGGTTTTGGAGTCCCGCCTTTTATATTTTCGATCACTCCAAACCTCCCCATATGGGAAGGTTTGGAGTGAGGGGAAAATTAATTCAAAACCGTCATTGCTTCATTGCTTATTTATCCACAAAACGATCATGACCGAACACATAGTCCCCGCCCTGTGCGGCCTTATGGCAGGCGATACAACCCTGGGGCATTCCTTTGGCCACGCGCCCTGCCAGCTTCATGCCCTTGGGATTGGCGTCGAGGCTGCCATCAGGTTTAAACTTGGCCCAGAACCAATCTTTATTCTCCGGATCATAGCCGCGCTCCCGCTTGAACATCACCGTCACGGCCATAAGATACTTGGCCGGATTATTAGCCACGGCAGCCTTGCTGACGTCTTTGCCACCGTAATTGCGCTTGACGATCACCGCGCCCGTGTGACCGTTTACGGTGATGTTCCTGTCCAGAGACTCAAGGATGGCGCCGTGAGGATCTTGTCCCGTGTACGGAACGGAATTGATCATGCCCCGGCCGGCAAGCTTAAACTTAACAAGCACATTCCAAAGTGTTTCTGCGTATGCAACATCATCCGGATTCCCAAAGGGTGCAGCGTAAACAGTCGCCCCGGTGAGCAGGAATCCTGCCATTAACAATGCCATGATTAATCTTTTTTTCATCTTTTTTCTCCTTTTGTGATTAATAACAGTTCCAACCTAAAAGATAGACGTCCATGCCTGCAGGGTCGCAGGCGAGTACGCCTAAACCATCGCTGCGGTAACCTCACAACACCTCAGCGCCACCCTCATCTTTTGTCCTTTTGTCGATTAGTCGCAGTGGTAGCAAATACCTTACACACAAAAAACTGCTTGTGGACCGGTTGACTTGGAAATTAATTATTTTCAGCTCCGCCAACTATTCGTGGCGGCGCATCCCTGGCACATGGTGTTCAGATGCGTATCAGATAAATGTTGATGCAGTAAGCTTGCCCCCTAAGGGGAAAATCTTATATCACCCTTCTTCTTAAATACGCGCTGAGATAATCGACGATTGTCACGAGGATGTAAATGGCGAGGATCAGGGTAAGAAGTTGATTTTGCAAAAACAGGCTAATGGCTATGTAAATCCTTTGTCCTAAGCCGCCTGCTCCGACGAAGCCCAGGACGGCTGCGACACGGATGTTAACCTCCCATCGATATAGTGTGTAAGAAATAAATTGCGGCATCACTTGGGGTAGAATGGCATAGAAAAGAATCTGTAAACGGTTTGCGCCGGTAGCCTGCAGCGACTCGATCGGCTGCGGATCCACGTCTTCCAGAACCTCGCCAAATAGTTTTCCCAGCACGCCGCCGGTATGGACCCCAAGTGCCAGAACTCCCGGGAACGGCCCCAAACCAACCAAAAAAACAAAAACCAAAGCCCAGACCATTTCCGGGATGGTCCGCATGAAGTTCAACAAGCCCTTTGCCGCCAAATACGATACGATCCTAACCGATCGCTTCCAGCCCCGCTTCGGTTCCATTTCATAGAGCAACCCGGAACAAATCAGGTTTCGAGAAGAAAAGAAGACCACGGAAAGCGCAATGACCACAGCCATCAACGTTCCCATAAAGGAAATCGCAAAGGTTTCGATAGAACCCTTCATGGCTTCGCGGAGCACGGCAGGTGAGACGTCCGGCGGGAAAAGTTCTTTGAGATACACCAGGAGCTGGCCTGCGCCATCTTTACTGAAAAGCTGGGATAGTTGAATCTCTGATCCGTGGTAGCTCCAGCCGATAAGCACCAGGACGATGCCAATAAAAACATAACTCCAAAACTTTGCCCGTTCCGGCGCTGGTCGAGCGGGCCAAAGGATGGATGCACCTTTATTTTGCAGGGGGCTGCCGTTCATAACATCGCCCTCACCTTGGCGCTGAGGTAGTCCACCGTACCTACTAAAACGAAGAGAATGATTAAAATGGTAAAAACTTCGTGAAAATTAAACATGCGCATCGATATTTCGATCTGCTGGCCCAGCCCCCCTGCTCCGACCAGCCCCAGTATCGCCGACGTACGCACGGCGCACTCCCAGCGGTACAGGGTATAGGAAACCACATTGGGCAAAGCCTGTGGAAGCCAGCCATAAAAGAAAATTTGCAGTTTATTCGCACCCGTAGACTGCAACGCCTCTAAAGGGCGCGGATTAACCCCTTCAAAAATTTCCGAATAAACTTTTCCTAACATGCCCCCATAGGCAACCCCGATCGCCAGCACGCCGGGGAACGGGCCCAATCCGACGGCCCGGACAAAAATAAAGGCCCAGACAAATTCAGGAATCGAACGAAGCAGACTTAAAATTCCCCGTGCGCTTACATAAGGCAGGAATCTCAAGACGTACCGCAGGGGCGCACCCTGAATTTCGGCTTCGTTAAGTATCCCCCGCACGTTTACCGTGCTGGTTGCTACTATGCCCAGCGGAAATCCTATCAAGACCGCGATCAAGGTGCCTATGAGCGAGATTTGTATCGTCTCCAGGGCAGGCTGAACCATGAGAGAAAGAAATTCCCGGGAATGCTCCGGTGGGAAACTCCCGACAAGGAGTTTCAGAAGATGTTGCCTCCCCCCCGATTCGAAGAAAATTAATGGGTTTACCTCGGCTTTTCGCCAGCTGCCGATAAAAACGATGACGAACACCACAGTGAACAGATAGGGGAACTTAGAGCGCGGAAAACCACTGGTAAAAGCGGGTGTCGGATCCTTCATCAGGACGGCTCCGTTGCTTTTGGATCGGAGGATTGTGCACCGTAGAGCTCCGCGAGCAGATCATCGGAAATATTATCCGGACTAAGATCAAAAAGAACCTTACCCTGCTTGATCCCGACGATCCTCGGAAAGTAGGCCAGCGCCAAATCAATACTATGAAGGCTTGCGATCAAAGACTTCCGGGCGTTCCGGCTGATCTCGATTAATAGCTGCACGATCGCATTTGCCAGACTGGGATCCACGGAAGAGACCGGTTCATCCGCGAGGATAACTTCCGGATTCTGAACCAACACCCTTGCGATCGCAACTCGCTGCTGCTGTCCGCCGGACAACTCATCGGTCCGGTCGAATATCCTGTCCGGGATGCCAACCTGATTTAAAGCCTCGTGGGCCATGTCGATATCCGACGGCTTTACCAAAGAAGCCAGGGAGCGAAACGTCGACCACCGGCCCAGCCGACCGGAAAGAACATTATGTACCACTTTGAGGCGCGGCACTAAATTATGTTGCTGATAGATCGTTCCGATATTACTCCTGACCCGGAGCAATTTTTTCCCGTGCAGGTTCCCCGTCTCATCACCGTTAATTCGCAACATTCCGGTTGTGGGTCGCAACGTGCAGTTAAGCAAGCGAAACAAAGTGGTTTTGCCGGCTCCGCTGGGCCCTATTAGAGCTACCCGCTCGCCCCGGTCAACCACTAAGTTGATACCCCTAACTGCGGCTTGCCCCCGGCCGAAGAGCTTGGTGACATCTTCCAGATAATACTGATGCATTCTAAATCCTGTGCTAATTAATTCGGTTTCAGCAATCCGGATGCTACCGCCGCCCTTTCGATTCCTTTCCAATCAGAATCCTTGGCGGTGATGTATCCCCTGGTTCGATGCAGATCCAGCAGCTTTTTGTGTTCAGGATTCTCGTAATTGAGCCGCAGAAAGGCTTGCGAAATTTTTTTGACGAGTCCTTTGTCCAATCCGCCCCGGACCGTCCAAACGTAATCTACATAAGCAGGGGTGGTCCAGAAGACCACCACTTTGTCGGTTTGGATTTTTTTAGTTTGAACCAGCTTATCCCAAACCAAAAAATTCAGAGCGCCGGCATCGATCCTTCCGGCCTCCACCCAGGCCGCAGTCGCATCATGCGCCCCGCTAAAACTGAACTTCGAGAAATCCCTCTCGGGGTTTATGCCAGCTTGAAGGAGAAAATGACGCGGCATCAAATGGCCGGAGGTGGAACTTACGCTACCAAACGAAAATGTCTTCCCCTTGAGGTTTTTAAGAGATTTAATGCCACTTCCCTTTTGAGTGATAAATACGCTCTTAAACCTAGCGTCCTCTTGCCGCATGATGATCCGCTTAGCGCCCTTGGCCCGGCGTGCAGCCTGCACCGACGTAAACCCCCCATACCAGACCATATCCAGCTTCTTTGCGGCTAACCCTTCGACCGTCGCCGCATAGTCCACCACCGGGGTGAATTTTACTGGAATTCCGATTTCTTTACTCAGGTAATTTGCAAAAGGGGTGTAAATGCGCAGCATTTCCTGCGGATTTTCATCAGGGATCGCTGATACCCTCAGCTCGTTCAGAGACTTGGCAAAGCTTCCGGCCCCTGAAAGTATGAGCAGCAATAAAACAAAAAGGCCAGCATATGTTTTCATTAGACATCCTCCTATAGCTTTTTTTGAGAGCTTAAAATACATAAGTAAAACCGATAAGTCAAACTGGAATATCCGATATCAAGAGAGACTAATAAAGGAAAAACCGAATTTTAAGGGGGCAGGAAACATATCCCCTATGGGGCCAGCCGTTGTTTGATGATTTTTCATGGATGGCCAATAATTTAACCACCTGAATACTCGGCCCAAAATAAAGGATTAATATTATGAAACATAACCATACGGACATCTCTTTCAGATATTCCCTGCGCCGGGGTCTTAGTTGGCGATGAAGGCTGTCAGTGGGCCCGCCGTTGGAAACGAACTGATTTGGCTGCCGAGCGAACACTCAACTTGGAAAGCTTGGCGGAAAAAATACCCACATGGGAAGGTGCTCTCCACGGATACAGGCCACAACCGCAATTACGGGGGTAACGCATACGCCTCTTATTTCTCTTCCGAGAAGACGATGTTTCCAGTGCCGCACCTGCGCAAGGAACTGCCAAACAAAACGTGGGTAATCGGCGTAATCATTGATGGCAAGGCAAAAGCCTATCCGGTCAATGATCTGCCCACGAATCGTGCCATAGAAGATAACGTGGGGAGCAAGCAGATTATTGTCCGCTATGATGCTGATAAACGAAATCCTCAGATTGTCAGTCCGGCAGGCGAGCAGATTCCTTCTGTGATGGTCTTCTGGTTTGCATGGCAGGCGTTTTATCCCAAAACCGAGCTATGGAAACCATAGGTCGATGGGGGGTTGCTGCAATTGAGCGAAGCCGTAATAATAGCAAGCTATTTTGAGGACTTCGCGATTGAGCAGCGGCCAAAGATGGCTTAAGGCTGAGATGCGAAAATGTTAATTTATTTTTGCGCAACCATCCTGAATGGGGTCAGCGCATTCTGGAAGGCATCCCATTTTTGGAAGGCGCCGCCGAAATTGTCTTTGCACACCAGGAGCGCTGGGACGGCAAAGGATATCCACGGGAGCTGGCGGGTGCTGCCATCCCGCTCGGTGCGCGCATTTTCACAGTCGCAGACACCTTGGATGCCATTACTTCCAACCGCCCCTATCGCGCCGCTCGGCCATATACATTTGCCCGGGAAGAAATCATGAGGGGGGAGTGGAACCCAGGTTGACCCGACTGTCGTCCAGGCCTTTCTGCAAGTATCTGAGGACAAATGGACATATCTGCGCGCCGAGGCAATGTCTTTACCCATTACCGATATTTCGTCATACAACTCCCTGGTCTTGCCGGCAGCTTCCTCTTCTTGCAATAATTTACATTCCATAACTATTGTCTCCTTTTTAATTTGGTTTAATCAGTAGCCGACGTATAAAGCGTCTGAATCAACATGCCAACAAAGACGCCGATCCTGAGTAAAAGCAATGCCTCCGCCAACCGCCTGTCATACACTATACCTTTTTTCCCTGAATTCTTCATTCAGCCGAATCAGCAGCATGAATTGCCGCTGCCCGGGTCGCCACGGGCATTTTTTGCCGCGGCCGGAGCGCAGTCGAACGGCCCGAAATGGGACGTGCGGTCGCCTATGACTTTGAAATGCCGGGCAAAGCGGGTTTCGCCGACCATGGCGGCGGTATTGCCGCAGACGAGCCTCGGCTTGCCGGCCATGAAGAGGTGGTGGTCGTCAAGGGGAAACCGGTGCGGCAGTTCCGGAATAGTGCCGCGGTAGATTGCCGTCTGGCCGTAATCCTCGCAGATATCCTCCAGGTTCGCCAGCTTGAAGGCGCGGACCGTCATGGAATAGAAGTCAATCATCCCAACCTTTGCCTCGACCTCCGGGTGGTCGATGACGACCGGCCGCTTGGAGATCACACGGTAATCGGAGCAGCCAAGTCTTGCAAGAAGCCTGCGAAAGTCTTCGATATAGAGAGCGCCGCTCAGGCATTCGCCGTAGAGAACAGGGTCCTGGCGCAACGCTTCGGGCATGCGGCGACCGGTGAAGATGTCGGAGAAATAGAGTTCGCCACCCGGCTTCAGGACACGAAATATCTCGGCAAAAACCCTTTCCTTATCAGGGGAGAGGTTGATCACGCAGTTGGAAATGACCAGGTCCACGGAATCGTCCTGGATATCACAGGCCGCAAGATCCTCGATATACCCTTTTCGGAAATCAACGTTCGGCCTGTCAAACCTGAAACGTTTCATCTGAGAGTCCAAATGCCGTCTGGCCACCGCGAGCTGTTCGTCAGTCATATCTATGCCGATGACAAAGCCGCCGGACCCGACCAGGCATGCGGCAAGATAGACGTCGCGTCCGGTCCCGCAGCCAAGATCCAGTACCGTACACCCTTCGATGGCGGGAGGTATCGGCGAACCGCACCCGTAAAATTTTTCCAGGATCTCATCGTCGAGCCGGGAGAGGATCTCCCGATGGTGCGGCGGCATCGATTCAATGCTGCAACAGACGCTGGTCTTGAGGTCTCTTTTTGTGGCGAGTATCTTGCCGTAATATTCTTGTACCTTTTCCTGTACTGTGCTCAGGCTACTCATTATTTTCTCCTCTAATCTGGTCATGTGATACGACACCGGCCTTGGCTTTATACGCAAGTCGCCAAGCTGCAGAAAACATCCCGATGTATTTACTCCTTTTTTATCGCTTCGCTTTAAAAACAATGTCATCATAATAAGCAACGGCGGATTCTCCGGTATTATCAGTGTCCGTCATAATTGCAACAAAGGAAATCCGCGGTGGTTCAGATCCGAAAAGTCTCATATAATCTTCATAAACATTTCTTTCTTCCCACACCCACTCACCCACCTTTTCAGTTCCGCTTTCGACCACAATCATTTTTGCCCTTTCCGTATATGCGTTATCCAATGATTTCTCTTTAGGCAACTTATTGTCCCAAACATAATTCAGGACACCCTGGGGGGGATATTGACCATAGGCCAGTCTCAACGCGCCGTATTTTGCTTTCTCCCAAAAGGATGCCCGTTCCGGAGCATATTCAAAGGCAACATAGATCCGGGCGGCATAGTCATCTCCGGACTTTTGGGTGGCGTCGGCGTTTTTTAGAACGTTCTCAACCTTCCATCTCCATATAAGCAGTGGAAATTCCTTGGGATCAAGATGAACTTCTTTATATATCCCCATGGCAGAATTCTCACTCACCGCCTTAACAAAAAAATTATTAGCAGAATGCTCGGCGGTATAGCGGGTCTTTTTCGTAATGTTCTTAAACTCCAGCAATTTCCATCCTTTTGGAATTCCGCTTGATTCAGTCTCCTTGGAGAAACGATCGACAACAAATTCGTCCGCACTTAGCGCATGGGAAGAGGGTATTAAAATCAGCGCGAATAAAAGAAGAAAGAGCGAACGGTTCATCATTCAGCCGGTCCCGCAGGCCCGTCCTTTTAAATTGAAGAAAAGCTTCAGCGCCTTTTTCACCCTGTCGGAAAATATCTTCTTCGCGAAGAATGTACCCGCAACCTTTTTGTTGATCTCGCCTAACGTCGGATAGGGATGAACCGCCCCGGCCAGGGTCGACAGCTTCACGCCGCCGTTGAGCACGGCGACCCATTCACTGAGCAGGTCTCCGGCACGCGATCCGAGGATCTGCACCCCGATGGGCTTTTGGCGTTGGTCGAGGATCATCTTGATCTTGCCCGACTCTTGCCCTTCGGCCAGGCTCCGGTCATTGGCCTTGAATTCTTCCGTCCAGACTGAATATTTTATGCCTTGGTCTTTTGCCGTCGCTTCGTTCATGCCGATACTGGCCAGTTCCGGGTCCGAATAGGTGCACCAGGGAAGGAAGGTATAATCGGCCTTGCGCGGCAGACGGAAAATAGCGTTACTGATCACGATGCCCCCTTCATAGCCTGCGGCGTGGGTGAACTGGTATCTGCCCGTCACATCTCCGGCCGCATAAATATGGCGGTGATTGGTGCGCATGCGATTGTTCACCTTGATGCCCGTTTTGTCAAAATCTAATCCGATTGCCTCCAGACCCATGCCATTGACGTTGGCCGCCCTGCCGAGAGCGACGAAGATCATCTCTGCCATCAGGCTTATGGTTTCATCGGCCTGTTTAATGACGACCTCTTTCTCGGTTCCCAGGTCGCCAACTCGCAAAATTGCCGCATTCAGGTGGAATGTAACGCCGTCGCTGATCAATGCACTCATGACCCCGTCCGC
This sequence comes from Desulfobacterales bacterium, assembly GCA_030688615.1. GTDB lineage: Bacteria > Desulfobacterota > Desulfobacteria > Desulfobacterales > JAUYIZ01 > JAUYIZ01. Next base: position 13,793 of record JAUYIZ010000234.1, read on the forward strand.
CATGTCCTGGTCTTCCTTGCCGAGGATCTGGCCGCTGCGCTGCACCACCGTCACCTTGCTGCCCAGACGGGCAAAAGCCTGAGCCATTTCCACAGCAATGGGACCGGCACCCAGAAAAATCATGGAAACGGGCAGATGATCCAGGCAGAAAATCTCCCTGTTGGTGATATAGGGTGTCCGGTCAAGTCCTTCAATCGGAACGATAGACGGTGATGATCCGGTGGCAATGACCCATGCCCTGGCAGAATGGGTATTGCCGTTCAGTCTTACGGCATGTTCGTCGGTAAACTGGGCATTGCCGAACTCCACCTTCACCCCAAGACTGCAGAACCGTTCGGCAGAGTCATGCTTCTGTATGGTGCCGATGACCGATTGTATCCTTGCTGCCACATCCTTGAAATCCACCGGCTTCATCGCCAGCGCGGGAAGCCCGTACCGCTGCGCAGTCGCTGCCTGGTGCCAGACGTGCGCGGTCTTGATCAGTGTCTTACTGGGAACGCAGCCGTAGTGAAGACAGTCCCCTCCCAGTTGTTCTTCCTTTTCGATAAGCAGCGTCTTGGCGCCCAGTTGCGCAGCGCCCGATGCAATCGTCAAACCTGCCGCCCCTCCCCCGAGTATGCCGATGTCAAAATCGTAATTTGCCATAATATCCTTTTCTTCTTCAGCGGTGGTGCGCCTCGATATAATCGATAATCTCCTGTGTGGTCTTGTTCCTGGCCGCATCGTAGCTGCCGTAATGGATCAGCTCTTCCAGAGGTTTGACGTACCTGGGCTTGGGGTAGTAGGTCGGGTATCCCACCGGCAATGCTTCATAAATCATATAATCCTGCGGAATGCCCAGGAGCCCCTTGGTCATGCCGGACAACCAGGGCGACTCAAAATCACTGATCCACTGGGTGGCCAGCCCCAGGGCTGCCGCTGCAAGATGCAGCGCATACACCACGCTGGCAAGACCGCTGATGGTGTGCTGCTGCCCTCTTTCCAGACGCGTGCGCAGCGGGAAGGCATGTTCCCAGCGCCTGTCCGCCAGGGGGAAAATCAGACACGGCGCTTTGCGGAAAGGGGCTTTGCCTTTGACTTTTTCAATGGATTGGCAGAAAAGCTGCGGGTCGTCCAGACCGGGGAACCGGTCCCGGGCCCAGAATTGAAGGCCATCGTCCCGGTAGGGCTCGAGCCATTTTTTCTCCATGCTCTGATATTCATACATTTCAGCCAGTTTCTGTATGGTGCTGTTATCCTCCACCACCACAAACTCCCAGGGTTGTGAATTCCCGCCGGAAGGCGCCCAGCGCGCGGCCCCGATCATTTTTTCGATCAGCTCCCGGGGAACCTTTTTTCTTTTGAACCCCCGGATGCTCCGCCGGAATTTAAGTAATCCCAGCAGGGGCTCGTAACCGGCAATCTCGACCTTCTCAAACTCTTTTCTGAATTTTTCACCTTGGAGCATATTGCGCCTCCTTGCCGCTTTTTAAGACCCTGCCGTCAGATATGACAGGGAAGAATACGGTTCAATCGAATCCCCTCCAGATCAAGGACCACATCGTAGGCCAGCACCTCCACCCCGTTTTCACGGGCCTTTCTGAGCTGCCGGCCATAGGCAGGGTCGATATGATCGGCCGGTCTAAACCCCTTGGCATCCGTACGCTGGACAAGATAGAGCATGACAGACCGGTTTCCCTCGCGCACCATTTGCTGCAGCTCAATTAAATGCTTGAGGCCCCGATGGGTTACGGCATCCGGGAAATACGCCGTGCCGCCTTCGACCAGTGTGCAGTTCTTGATCTCCACAAAACAGCGCCGGGATCCGTTTTCAAGCAGCAAATCGATCCGGGAGCTCCGGCCGTACGGGACTTCGGTGCGCAGGCTGTCGTATCCGCACAGCCCCTCAATAGCGCCCAGCAGAACGGATTTTTTGACAAGCCGGTTGGGAACCAGGGTATTCACACCCACCAGAGAAGCGGGCATTTCGATCAATTCCCAGGTGTATTTGTTTGCGATCATGATTCTAAAATGAGTATACTGAATTGATTTCATATAATCAATATAGTATAATCAGGTCACATTGCAGATGGAATCAACCCATAAAAACATGGATTTTCCCCATTATTTCAGGCCCGGAGAATAAGCGCATGTTTTCCTTCTCGGATATTGTTGATTTTGCCGTCCAGATCGAGCATAATGGCGAGAAAATATATCGTAGCGCCCAACAGAAGGGTGCTGATCCGGCCCTTTGCGCACTGCTGCAATGGCTCGCTGATGAAGAACTGAAACATGCGGCCTGGTTTTCCGAGCTTAAAGGCACGGTAGATGCCGCCATGGACGACCCTCAGCTGGCAAAGATGGGCAGGAGCCTGCTGCGGGATGTTCTGGCAGATCAGAGTTTTTCCCTCAAGGATATCGACTTTTCCCGGGTTGAACAGGTCCAAACCCTGCTGCTGTTGATCGTCGAATTTGAGAAGGATACAATTATTTTTTACGAAATGCTCCAATCTTTCATCAAAGACAAGGCCGTGCTCGGGCAGATAAACACGATCGTTGAAGAAGAAAGACGGCATGTCCAGGAGCTGGAGGCGTATGTCAGCCGGGGCGAATCGCCGCCCGTAAGCCATTAGGAAGGAGAGAGAAATGACCCTGGAAGAAGCCATAAAAACCGCGCTGGATTACGAAACGCGGGTTTGTCAAATCTACCGGAAAGCCG
>JAUYIZ010000235.1 GCA_030688615.1 Desulfobacterales bacterium
CGGAAGTGATCATCGGCGGTACAGTGGACCCTGATTTCGGGCCGGTGGTCATGTACGGTATGGGGGGCATCTGGGTCGAAAATTTAAAGGATGTATCCTTTTGCCCGGCCCCCGTGGGGAAAAAGGATGCCCTGGAGATGATCCAAAAAACAAAGAGCTACGGGCTGTTAAAGGGCGGCCGGGGCCGGGGAGACGCCGATGTCCCGGCGCTGCTGGATGCCCTGGAGAAATTTTCCAGACTGATGGCCGATTTCCCGCAGATCGTCGAAATGGACCTGAATCCGCTCATGCTGGCCGATAAAGGCCGCGGCGCGGTCGTTTTGGATGCGCGGATCAAGCTGGCCGGGAAAGGAAAAAAGCATGCGAGGCATGCGAGGTGAAAGTCCGGACAGGCAGGGCCTGCCCCTGAAAAATTTTTGGGGCAAGGTCTTTCCGTTCCTGCAGTGGTGGGATTTGGTGGGGTGGAAAACCGTCGAGGCGGACCTGACGGCGGGATTGACCGCGGCGGTTGTTGGTCTCCCGCAAGGGATGGCGTTTGCCATGATTGCCGGCCTGCCCCCGGAGTACGGCATATATTCCGGCATCGTCGTCTGCTTGATTGCGGCCTTATTCGGCTCTTCCTGGCATATGATTTCCGGGCCGGCCATGGCGGTCTCAATTGTCGTTTTTTCTTCCATCAGCCCCATGGCTAAACCGGGTTCGGCTGAATTTATCCGGTTAACCCTGACGCTGACCTTTCTGGCGGGGGGCTTTCAACTGGCGTTGGGTTTGGCCCGGATGGGCATTCTGGTAAATTTTATATCCCATTCCGTCATGGTCGGCTTTATTGCCGGCGCATCCATCCTCATAGCGACCAGCCAGTTGACCCATGTCCTGGGGCTTACGCTCCGGGGCGGAAGGTCATTTTTGAGCACCTGGATCCATATGGTTCAGGAAATTCATCTGTTGAACTATCATGCCGTCGCTGTGGCCTGCGGGACCCTGGCGTGCGCGATCCTCTTGAGAATTTTTAAACCGCATTGGCCCGGGCTGCTCCTGGCGATAACGATCGGAAGCTTTATCAGCCTGATCTTGGGGGCGGAATCTCACGGGATGCGGTTGATGGGACCATTGCCCGGACATCTGCCTCCCTTTTCGGCGCCCGATCTTTCCATGGGCGCCGTACAGCGACTGACCCCTAAAGCGGTTGCCGTTGCCATGCTCGGGCTGATTCAGGCCTTGTCCATTGCCCGCGCCCTGGCGGCATTTTCCCGCCAGCAGATTGACGGGAACCAGGAATTCATCGGTCAGGGGCTGTCCAATATGGTGGGCTCTTTTTTTTCAGGTTATGCGGGGTCAGGCTCCTTTACGCGTTCGTTCATTAATTATAATGCAGGCGCGGCTACCCCATTGTCCGCGGTTTTTTGCGGGATGTCTTTGGCGCTGATTCTGGTTCTGGCGGCGCCCTTGACCGCCTATTTGCCCATTCCCGCCATGGGAGGAGTTGTTTTACTGGTTGCCTTTGATTTGATCGATTTTCCTCATATCCGCACCATCATCAAAACGAGCAAGGAAGAAGCGGTCGTCATGCTGACGACTTTTCTGGCAACATTATTCCTGGAGCTCGAATTCGCCATATATGTGGGTGTGCTTCTATCCTTTATTTTTTATATCCGGCGAACCTCGCATCCGAAAATTGTCAATCTCATGCCGGATCCGGAAGCATCCGGCCATTTTTTCACCCCGAAAGAAACGCAATGCTCGGTCTTTAAAATCATCCGCATCGATGGGTCGCTGTTTTTCGGCGCGGTGAATCATATCATGGAGTTCTTTCAGAATATCGATAAGTACCGCTCCCGTAAATGTCATGTGTTGATCGTGGCCTACGGCATCAACTTTATCGACATCACCGGCGCGGAAATGCTGGCCAACGAATCCCTGCGCAGGCGCAGTTTCGGCGGGGATCTGTTTGTCCTGGGGCTTAACCAGCGTGCCAGAGAAGTTTTGGAGCGGGGCGGCTACATCGAATGCATCGGTGCCGACCACATTTTTTCATCCGAGACCGAGGCGCTGGCAAACATTTTAGCCAGAATCGACAGCCCTGAATGCCTGTACTGCCAGGCGCCCCTTTTTAACGAATGCCGCAAGAAGCTGGCAACCTGACCACCAGAGGAGGATCGTTCCGCCCGGATAACGCTATCAGATAGACCCTAAAGGAGGAGATACTATGTCATCGTACCAGGAATTTATCGATTTGCTCAAAGCCCGGCGAAGCATTCGCGCTTTTAAACCCGATCCTCTTGCTGAAAGCTGTGTGGAACAGATTATTGAAGCGGCGCGCTGGGCGCCATCGGGCGGAGATTCCCAACCCTGGGAATTTGTCGTGATCCGGGGTCAGGAATTGAAAGAGAAGGTGGTGGCGCTATTTATGAAGGCCAGTGAACACACCTTCCGCCGCGAGCAGGACAATGATCCGGACCTGAAGCGGGACTACATGGTTCTTCCGGTAGCCGAGCCAAAATTCAAGCAGGCGCCGGTTTTTATCCTCGCGTTGGGAGACCCCCGGACGAGTATCGCCTTTCCCCTTCGGGTCAAGGAAACCAAGGCGGATAAGGTGCTCAATTCCAGCCTGGCTTCGGCGTTTCTCTGCATGCACCTGGCTGCGCGCAGTCTTGGACTGGGGTCCCAGTGGGTTTCGGCCATCGGCGATGTGACGATTGAAAAGGAGCTCAAGGGCCTTCTGGGAATCCCCGCGAGGATGAAAATTTATGATATGATGGCGGTGGGATATCCGGCCTATGATCTGGGGCCGAGGTCTCCCCGGGATATTGAGGAGATGACCCATTATGAAGGCTTTCAAAAGGATAAGTACCGCAGTGAACAGCAGATC
>JAUYIZ010000236.1 GCA_030688615.1 Desulfobacterales bacterium
GGGTTTGGCTTTGATGGAAACCCGTTTGTCCCGGAGCAGCTTGATCAGGTCGGCATCCTGGGGCGCATACACCTTGAAGCGGTTCCGGTTGATATCCGACACCAGCAGTTCCTGGCCCTGGATGACGACCTCGGCGATCCGGTCGCTGCTGGTCATATCCAGAAATTCCGAGTAGCTGATTTTTGATTCAGCCGAATGCTGCTGGTTAAAAAGGTTGTAGAGCATCACCATCATCAGCGTGATAACAAGCCATAATGCGATATTTTTGTAAAACGGATTCAATAGATCCAACCTCCTGATTTTCTATTTCGTGCCCATCCATAAATGGCTATTTTCCGCAATACCTGCGTTGGGCTCCGAATTTCAATCCTCAAAATACTAAATGTATTCCTCCGGTTGGAATTCTCGCCCGCCTTGATCTTGCAAAAACTATCTCATTTATGGATGGCACTATTTCTCAATCTATAACTGTAATTTTAAACATATTTACCCATTAGGCAAGCAAAAGTTCTGCAGTTAGGATATTTCCCGTATGGGGCCCCACTTTAACGGCGTCATCAATCCGGTGCCCCGCGATCCATACGATTTTCCCCTGGCTGAGCAAAATGGGACATTTTGACCGTTGGGCCCTGGACACCTTGTGGTCGATGAAATAATTTTTTACTTTTTGTGTGCCGGTCATGCCCAGGGGCGTAAACCGGTCACCCGGGCGGACGTTTCTGACGGTCAGGGGAAGATGCAACCGGTCCATGTCCAAAAAAGCAACCCGGCCGCCCGCCCGCGAAAAATCTGGGAGACCTTTTAAACCGGTCCGGGACAGCTTCAAATGAACGCCCGCCTCCTTGATCCAGAGCATGCCCATATCAGAAATCTGATATTCAAAAAAACCGGGCCCGGAATCATTCAGGCCGGCTTTTAATTTTGGCCGGCCCCCGCGCAAGGGGGTTTTTTCACGGGACAGGTAAAGAATGTCGTCGTTTTTATGGGCCCGAATACGGGCCGGAAGGTCAATACTGCCCCGGTCCGGCCCCCGGGTAATAAATTCTATAATCATATCGACATGTTGATAAGTTATCCGTTTTAAATCCCCTTTGATTTTGATCAGCGCCATCCGGATCATGCGTCGTGCTGCGGCCCCGTGGACATTCAACAGTTTCGGCACCGAGAGGCTTATGGATGTCTTCCGGGCCTGGATCAGCGCATTTTCAAAAAGCGGCGCAACCGTCTCATGGGCCCAGTGATCCTCGGACCTCATGACTTCGGCCAGCCGGTTTAGGGTCTGGACGATCCGGGGATTGTAGTGCTGCTGAATATGCGGAATCAAATGCTGCCGGATTCTGTTTCGCGTCCGGACCGGGTCCTTGTTGGAGGCGTCCAGGTGGTATGGGATGGCATTTGCGCGCAAAAACTCCAGCAGCTCGGACCGGGACGTCCGGATCAGCGGCCGGATGTACTTGTCCTCCCGCGTCGGGGGAATGCCGGAAAGCCCGAGGGGGCCGCTGCCCCTGAAAAGGGCCATCAGAACAGTTTCAGCGTTATCTTCCATGTGATGGGCCAGGGCGATGCGGTTGAAATTGTTCTGCCGGGCGGTTTCTTCAAAAAACAGGTAGCGAAGATGCCGGGCGGCCTCTTCCATGGAAAGCTTGTTTTGGTCCTGGTATTGGCGGACATCCAGTTTTTTCATAAAAAAGGGCAATCCATATTTTTTTGCAAGGCAAGCAACGAAACGCGCCTCTTTTTCAGATGCCCGGGGGCGAAGACCGTGATTGAGATGGGCAATCCCAAGTGTTAAGGCGTACTTGGGGACCAGGGGCAGCAAAAGATGCAACAGAGACACCGAATCCGGTCCTCCGGACACGCAGACCAGTGCGGCATCCCCCACATTGAGCATTTTATGGTCTGTAATGGTCTGTTCAACAATACGTAATAGCTCGTTATAACCTTTGAGCGATGCTGGCATGGATCAGCTCGGAAACTTTTTTATCCCACACGCCAAAAACGCCGGAGCGAACGGAAACTTCGGTGATCTTTGGCGCGATACTTGTAATGGTTACCACAACCGGTGTCTCGTCGTTGCGCTTGGCGTCTAATCGGGCGCTTATTTTATCTGCTGTTTTTTCAGTGATCTTAATCTGCAGGCTGTCCAGCGCTTCAATGCTCAGGTTGAGGATCTTATCATAGGGCTCCGCATAGGTTCTTTTCAGCTCGCCTTTAAAATAGCTGTACATACCGGAGCCGACCACCGCCCCGCCGACCAGCAGTTCGCAACCCGATATCACCAGACCACAGAAAAACAACAGAACGATTGCATTTTTTCGCATCATGGGCGCACCTTTTTTGTTTTTTACAAAACCGTCAATATTTATGTCACGATCGTCCTAATATGTCAACAAAAAATCAGGGTAACCGTTCACGGTTTACAGTTATCGGTTCGCGGTTAAAAAAACTGAAGTTAGCGGAGAATCATGGAGTCTTCTTTGGAATCAATAACCAAAATGCTTCAATCGTTGCAAAGCTCAAACAGGGCGGCGGCCCCCATGCCCCCGCCCACACACATGGACACCACACCGTATCTGACCCCGCCCCGCTGCATATTGGCCAGCAGGGTCGCGCACAATTTCGCGCCGGTGCATCCTAAAGGGTGACCTAAAGCAATGGCGCCGCCGTGGATGTTTACCTTGTTGCTGTCGATTTTAAGCTCCCGGATGCAGTACAGGGACTGGGAGGCGAAGGCTTCATTGATTTCAAAAAGGCCGATATCTGAAATCTTCATACCGGCCAGATCCATAAGTTTGGGTATGGCGTATCTGGGGCCGACCCCCATCTCCCCGGGCCGGCAGCCGACGGTGGCGTAATGTTTCAATCTGGCAACGGGGGTTATGTCCAGCTCCCGCAGCTTGTTTTCACTCATGATGACCGATGCCGCTGCGCCGTCGGTCATCTGGGAGGAGTTCCCGGCGGTCACACTGCCCCCTGCGGCAAATACGGGCTGAAGTTTGGCCAGGGTCTCCAAGGTGGTGCCGGGACGTATGCCGTCGTCTGCATGGACCAGGAAACTTTCTTTCTTAAACGTGCCGTCATCCTTTTGGACGTATTGGGCCGCGGGGGTCGGCACAATTTCCGCAAACAGGTTGTTTTTCACGGCCCGGACGGCCTTTGCCTGGGATTGGCAGGAAAATTCATCCTGTTGTTCCCTGGAAACATGGTAGGCCCGGGCAATGTTCTCCGCGGTAATTCCCATGGAAACATAAAGCTCCGCGTGCTTTCGGGCATATTCCGGATGGGGCCGGGCAATATTGCCGGGCATGGGAACATACGTCATGGATTCGACGCCGCCGCCGATGACGATGTCGGACCAGCCCGCCATCACCCGCAGGGATGCCAGCGCAATCGCTTCAATGCCGGACGCGCAGAATCTGTTCACGGTGGCGCCGGAAACTTCCACCGGGAAACCGGCCATCTGGGAAGCCACCCGGCCGATATTCAGGCCCTGCTCGGCTTCCGGAAATGCACAGCCGATCATGACATCTTCAACATCTTCTTTTTTCAGGTTCGGGGTTTTCCCCACGGCGCCGGAGAGGATGAATGAAAGCAGGTCCTCGGGACGGGTGTCCTTAAAGGCGCCTTTATTCTGTTTGCAGCCCGGCGTTCGAATGGATGTGACGATGTAGGCGTCTCTCATTTTTTTCCTCCGGAAAATCCGTTTACAGTTACCGGTTTACAGTTTACGGTTTTTAATCTCCCTGCAGCAGGCAGCGGGAGCTTCAATTCATACTTTCGAATCCTTCCGCTACCTTCTGCTTTTACACCGTGAACCGCTAACTGTAAACCGTGAACGATTAGGTGATTTTTTAGCAAAACAGCTTTGTGCGAAGCCGTCGAGCCTGAGTTGCCTAATTTCTTAGCGGTTTGCCGGTCTCCAGCATATGCTTGACCCTGGCAAGGGTCTTTTCTTCCTGCCAGAAATCGATAAACGCTTCCCTTTCCAGGGCCAGGATGACTTCTTCATCCACCTGGCTGTTGTCCCGGACATCGCCGCCGGCAATGACGAAGGCAATCCGCCGGGCGAGAAACGCATCATACTCGGTAATGAATTTGCCTTCGAGCATGTTGTGAAGTTCCGCTTCCACGAGACCCTGAGCGGCTTGGCCCATGACTTGAATTTTTCGCTTTACCGGCGGCGCATAACCGTCTGCTATCATCCGCAAGACCTCTTTTTTCGCTTCACCGATTAGAAAATCCCGGTTGAAAACGATCCGGTCCCGGGGTCCGAGAAAACCGTTTTTCCGCGCGTCGGCCGCGGAGGCGGAAACCCGGGCCAGGCTGATGGACGTGAAAACCGGGACGAACAGTTTTGCCAGATCCACTTTTGCGACGGTTGCGGGAAGGGTGCAGAGAAATTTTTTCCACAAGTTCAGGCACCCGCCGCCTGCCGGCAGAAGGCCCACGCCGATTTCCACCAGCCCCATGTAAAGCTCGGCATGGGCGACGATCCGGTCCGCGCCCAGGCAGACTTCGCAGCCGCCGCCCAGGGCCATGCCGTAGGGCGCCGCCACGACGGGCAGGCTGGAATATCTGGCGGTTTGAATGCCCTCCTGTCCTTTCCGGACAAACGCCTCCATTTGCGCATATTTTTTTTCCCCGGCCAGGGCCGCCATGTATTTGAGGTCGCCACCGGCGGAGAAAGCGCCCGGCACGTCGCCGGTTTGACTGCCGATGACGATTCCTGCGGCGTTCCGCCGGGCATAGTCGAAACTTTCCTGAATAAAGTCCACGATCTCTTCCTGGATCAGATTGAAACGGGTGTGAAATTCGATACACCAGACCCCGTCACCCAGGTCGATCAAAGAAGCGCTGCGGCAGGTGTTCACCACCTTGTTGTTCCGTTTGAGCCGCTTTAAGTCGATCACGTTGCGGTTCACGGGCGCCGGCCGATAATCCCGGGTGGTAAAGTCATAGAACAGGGTTTTATTCTTTTGGACCCGGTAAAAGGACGAATGGCCGGACGCGAGCATCTGGTTGACGTTGTCCGGAACAACAAACCCGTCCTGCCGCATTTTCCGCACCGATGGTTCTAAACCGATGGCGTCCCAGGTCTCGAAAGGGCCCATCTGAAAATTGTATCCCCATTTCATCGCGTTGTCGGCCTCCAGGACGGTGGCGGCAATTTCGGGGATTCTGCCGGCGGCATATATGAGATGGGATGCCAGGACTTTCCATGCATATCGGGCCCCCTTGTCCTGGCCGAAGACCACGGTTTTCATCTTATCCGGCAGCGATTCGGCTTTGCCTGCTGCCAGCAGGCAGTCAAAGGCGGGCGTATCGTAGGGTTCGTATTCCAGGGTTTCCGGGTTGATGACCTTGCGCAGGACCTTGCCGTCCCGGGTGAGTTCTGTTTTATAAAACCCCGCGCGGGTCTTTTGGCCCAGGAGATTTTTTTGGATCATCTGCTGCACAAAATCCGGCAGTATGAAACAATCCCTGCTTTCGTCATGGGGCACCAGATCATGGGTGTGCCCGGCGATCTGGCCCAGGGTGTCCAGCCCCACCAGATCGGCGGTTTTAAACATGGCCGTCTTGGGCCTTCCCATAACCGGGCCGAAAAGCGCGTCCACCTCGGGGATGGTGAGGCCTTCTGCCAGCATAACCCGGATGGCCAGGATCATGGCATGGAGCCCGATCCGGTTCCCGATGAAGCTGGGCGTGTCTTTGGCCTGCACAACGCCCTTGCCCAGCCGGTATTGGGCAAAATCGGCCATAAACCCGATTATATCCGGCCGGGTGGCTTTCCCGGGGATAATTTCGATCAGCTTCATATACCTGACCGGGTTAAAAAAATGCATGCCGAGGAAGTATTCCTGGAAGTCCTGCCCCAATCCCCGGGACATGGATTTCAGGGGAATTCCCGAAGTGTTGGTGGAAACCACCGTGTCCGGGCGCCTGACGGTTTCGATGCGTTTTAACAGGGCCTGTTTTATCTTCAGGTTTTCCACCACCGCTTCGACGATCCAATCGCAGGTGGAAAGCCTGTCAAGGTCATCTTCCAGGTTGCAGAGTTTGACGCGGTCCGCATCGGCAGGGTCCATGAACAACGGCGGCGCGGCCGCAAGCGCGCTGTCCAGGCCGGCTTTGGCCAGCCGGTTTCTGGCCGCCGTGTCGCTTTTTCCAGCTTCCTTTACATCTGCCGGCACCATATCATACAGCAGCGTCCGGATTCCGGCGCTTGCCAGGTGAGCGGCGATGCCGCGTCCCATGATCCCGGCGCCGATGACCGCTGCCCGGGTAATTTTCCGAATCATATTGCCTCCCCTGCAAAAAAAATCTTGATGCTTGTGCCGTAAGGCCGTTGCGCCCTCTTTTTCATTTTTGTTTATTTTCAGCGTGTGTTATGATACGTCATTATATCTTAACAAAAATCAGCCGAATTGGTAAGACAAATAAAAGGATGCCGTCTCGTGCCTGTGGAAAACGATGTGGTTCTGATTTATCTGGAAGACAAGCCTCTGGCTTTTGCGCGCATCGAGGATATTTCCCGGGACGCCAAAGCCGGCTGGTATCAGGTCAAACTGCTTTTTCTGCAGGTGCCGCTGCGGGCCCTGACATGGATATTGAGAGATGTTTACATAGACGGCGCTGAATTTACCATGGATGGGAAAAGGATGCGCCTGGAAAAAGTGGTGTGCCCGGAAGAGAAAACAGAAGAAAAGAAACCCCCGGCCCGGGTAATTTCCCTGGCGGACCGAAAGAAAAAGTAATTCTCCCTGTCTGAACATGGCCCCTTCCCGTCAAATCGTTATTTCAGCTTCACGGCGCACCGACATCCCCGCATTTTATATGCCCTGGTTCATGGAGTCGATGCGGCGGGGGTTTTTTGAAGTCGTCAATCCCTACAACCGGCATGTGTCCCGGGTGGCGGCCACGCCGGATACCGTGCATACCATCGTGTTCTGGTCGAAAAATTTCGGTCCCTTTCTGGACGGCCGTTTCGGGGAAAAGTTACAGGGAGCCGGATACAATCTTTTTTTCAACTTCACGATCAATTCCGTTGACTGGCAGATGGAACCCAACATCCCGGCTTTAAACGACCGCCTGGATCAACTGGCACATATCAGCCGGCAATTCGGCGCCCATGCGGTCCGCTGGCGATTCGACCCCATCTGTGTCTATGCCCTGGACGGGCGGGTGCGGGACAACCTTGCCGATTTTTCGCGCATTGCCGCCGCGGCCGCCCGATGCGGTCTTACAAAGTGCGTCACAAGCTTCGTGGACGATTATGCCAAAATCCAAAGACGTCTGAAATCGCGTGCGGGGTTTTCCTTTATATTCCCGTCCCTGGAACAAAAAATAAAAATCGTGCTGGAAATGAACCGGCTCCTGGAACCCATGGATATTCAACTGAATACCTGTTGCGAGAGGCAACTGATGGAAAACCTTCCCCCGGGCAGCGGGGTCGAAAAAAATTCCTGTGTGCCCAACGATTTTTTAGCCGAACTATTCGGGGGGCAGCTTTCCCGCAAAAAAGACCCGGGCCAGCGTCTCGATAAAGGGTGCGGGTGTCAGGTTTCGATTGACATCGGGTCTTATCAGGACCATCCCTGTTACCACAACTGCCTGTTCTGCTATGCCAATCCCAGGCCGCCGGGGGCCGGCCAATGAAAATCGGAACAATTCACCTGAGCAATCCGACGGTGCTGGCGCCCCTGGCCGGGGTTTCGAATCTTCCTTTCCGCCTTCTGGCCAGGCAGGCCGGGTGCGCCCTGGTCTATTCCGAGATGATCAGCGCCAACGGTCTCGTTTATGGCTCCCAAAAAACCAGACAGCTTCTGGACAGTACCCCGGAAGAGAAACCCCTGGCGGTTCAGATTTTCGGTGCGGACCCTTACATCATGTCCGAAGCGGCCAAAATCGTTGAAAATTCCGGCGCCGGCATTATCGATATTAATTCCGGGTGCTCGGTCAGAAAGATTCTAAAAACAGGCTCCGGCTCCGCGCTGATGAAAGCGCCTGCCACGGCCCGATCCATTTTCGCGGCCGTTTCCCGGGCGGTGAAAATACCCGTGACCGTGAAAATCCGAACCGGATGGGATCCCTCGGGGGATCAGGCGGTTCAGCTGGCGCTGCTGGCGCAGGACTGCGGCCTCCAGGCCGTTGCCGTCCACCCGCGAACCGCCGGACAGGGATTCCGGGGCAGGGCCGACTGGTCCGTTATCGCGGCGGTCAAAGAAAATGTTTCCATCCCTGTTATCGGCAACGGGGACATCATGTCCGCGGAAGATGCCCTGAACATGAGAGATGAAACCGGCTGTGATGCGGTGATGATCGGAAGGGGCGCCATGGGCAACCCGTTCATATTCTCCCAGGTCCTGGCGCGCTTTAGAGGGGAAGAGCCCGTACCGGCGGGCCTGGAAGAGCGATTTGAAATCATGGTCCGTTATCTGGACGGCGTGGTAGATTATCTTGGCGAACCACAGGCGTGCTGGCAGCTCAGAAGCCGTCTGAACTGGTTCGTCAGGGGCATGCGCTGGAGCAGCCATTTCCGGGAGTCCATCAAGCATATCTCTTCCCGGCAGGAGGCCCTGGAAATTATCGAAGCTTATCGGGAGCGGCTCAGGGATGAAAAAAAAGCTATTGGGGGGGTCTGACCGTGCTGTCGACGCGCGGAAGTTTCCCGGAAACCAGGACGGCTTCGGCCCGGTCTGCCTGAACTGCCGTCAACTTGATCTGCCCGGTCATGGCCCGGCCGGGTTTGAAAAACTTCAGGCCTCCTTGGCCGGCCAGAATTTCCACGCCGTCAAACACGTCGAATATCATGCCGGGTTTCAGCCCGGAATTTTCCCCGGGGGAAATGACAATCTGATGGCCGTTTACTGCAACGACATAGCCTTTCCAGGGTTGTCCGGTGATCACCGCGCCTGTTTTTTTTCCCATGGCGTCTGCCAGTTTCGTGACGGCCGCTGTCAACATGGGGGCGGCTTCGACTTTTCCCGCCCCTGAGGAGGCCGGGACGGCCTCGCCCGCATCAATGGTGTGGGCGAACTCTTCATCGAGCAGCTTGGCGCCGGTTTCCGTGTCATAAATTTCAAGGACCCCCTGTAAATGCACCCGGCGGTGGGTTTTTTTAAACCAGAGGAAACCGCTTTCTTCCTCCTGCCCGCTGATATCGATCACGCCGGCAATCACCAGGGCGTTGAAGCCGAATTGCCTGCCGGTTTTTGCCAGGGTAAAGTTGTCGGCCCACCCGGCGGGCAGTCTGGGGACCGCCATGAGCTGGCGGGGGAATGTTTTGTCCTGCGGCGTTGAAACAAGCACCGTGCGGCTTTGTCTGTCCACGGATTGAATAAAAGTGTCCTGAAAAGTTTTGGCAAGGTTTTCATCCATGGAAGAATTGGAAACTTCCGGCCAGAGGATGCCGACTTTCTGGCTGAGGCCCCGGTCCGCCCCCTTGACGAGGCCCGACGCACCGGATTCCCGGGTTTTGGTAAAGACGGCGCATCCGGTCATCCAGAAGACCAAAGCGCATAAAACCAGAAAAACAATCCCGTGAGCCCATGGCCGGGGGGAAAAACTCGGGGGGTTACATTTCATTTTGCTCCTTATTTCCGGCAATAACCTGGGTTGTGATTCCGCCCCTGGCTGTAAAGCTTCCTGTGATTTCGATCCATTTTGGACCCAGCAGATCCAGCATGTCATCCAGGATATGATTGACGACGTGTTCATAAAAGATGCCGACATTTCTGAACTGCAGCAGATAAAATTTGAGCGATTTCAGTTCAACGATCTTCCTGTCCGGGCGGTAGCGGATGGTGATGCGGCCAAAATCCGGCAGGCCGGTCATGGGGCATACCGATGTAAACTCGGGCTGTTCGATGGTAATGTCTATGTCCCGGCGGCCTTTGTACTGGTAGTCAATCACCTCCAGTACGGTTTTGTCTATGATATCCGGGGAGCTGATGGTGTAACCGGTTTTCTTTTCAGGCATTTCTTTATCCTATAACTCAATTGATCACACAGAAATTTTCTTTTTTTTGACAGGATGAACAGGATGGTTTGAATTTAAAAAGCATCTTACAGACATCCGGGTAATATCCAGTCTATCCTGTTCATCCTGTCAAAGTGTTTAAGAGTTCTCCACAGGGCGCTATGTTTCTCTAAATAGAGAATAACAGGTGCCTTGTCAAACTCCATCTTCAATTTTCCGGTTCATTTGCCGCGCCATATGGGCGTGCGTTTTTCCATAAAGGCGGCAATGCCTTCCCGGGCATCCGGGCTCATCATGTTCTCCACCATCACCCGGCTGCAATATTCGTAGGCGCTCGGAAGGTCTTTGTCTATCTGGTCGTAGAACGCTTTTTTCCCGATTTTCAGGGTGGCCGGGGATTTGGAAGCTATTTTTTCCGCCAGGGCGAGCGCAGCCTGATCAAGTTCTTCCAGGGGGACCACCCGGTTGACCAGGCCCATTTCATAAGCGCGCCGTGCCGGGATCAGGTCGCCCGCAAGGAGCATTTCCATGGCATGTTTTCGGGCCACGTTGCGGGACAGGGCCACCATGGGGGTCGAACAAAATAATCCGATGTTCACGCCCGGGGTGGCAAAGGCGGCATTTTCTTCGGCTACGGCCAGGTCACAGCTGGCCACCAGTTGGCAGCCCGCGGCCGTGGCGATGCCGTGGACCTTGGCAATGACAGGCTTGGGCGAGCCGGTGATGGACAGCATCAATTTCGAACAGGTCTGAAATGTTTTTTCGAAAAATGATTGCTCGGTTGCGCGGCACATCTCCGTAAGATCATGGCCCGCACAAAATCCTTTGCCGGCACCGGCCAGGATGACCACGTGCACTGCAGGGTCCGCCGACAACGACGCAAAGGCGCCGATCAAGGCTTCCATGCATTCGATGGACAAAGAATTGTAGGATCGGGGGCGGTTGATGGTAAGGCGGCAGATCCCGTTGTCCTGTTTCCGGAGGACAACGGGACCCGGATCGGTAAATGTCTTGGCCATGATGCCGGCTCCTTTCGGTCACGCGTTATTTTACAGGCTTCTTCTTGAACTTAAAAAACCTAAATTTTTCTCATGTTTTTGATGTTTGATACTCGATGTTCAAGTTTTTTTGGCTTGCATATATAAAAGGCTCGTCATTCCGGGCGCAGCGAAGCGCAGACCCGGAATCCAGGGATTTGCCGAAGCAGCTGGATTCCCGCCTGCGCGGGAATGACGGGAAAAACTTGAACATCGAGTGATAGTATATCGAATCGGAAATTGCGTGTCAAATCCTGAGTTTTTACGAATTCATCAATATGTAACCGTTCACGGTTTACAGTTATCGGTTCGCGGTTAAAAAAACTGTGAACTGTGAACCGATAACCGTGAACGGTTACTTCAATATTTGACTTCATTTGAAAGCTTTGATAGTTTTTCGCCATGAAGCGTTTGAAGCTTTTTACCGGCAACCGGCTGGAAAATCTGGCGGACCTGCTGGCCGGGGTCATCGCCACCCCCCTGCCTTGCCCCCTGGCTGAAGAAATCATCATCGTCCAGAGCAGAGGAATGGAGCGCTGGGTGTCCCTGCAGCTGGCCGGCCGGCTCGGGGTCTGCGCCAACTGCCGCTTTCCCTTTCCCAACGCGTTCATGCATGAAATTTTTCGAAAAATTATGCCGGATCTTCCTGAAAAAACCATATTTGATCCGGAATTTCTCACCTGGAAGATCATCAAGCTTCTTCCGGCCTGTGTCCACCTGCCGGCCTTTGAAAGTTTGCAGCGATATCTTGAGGGCGCCGAACAGGACCTGAAGCTGCTGCAACTGGCCGGGCGGATCGCCGACGTTTTTGACCAGTATCTTCTGTTTCGCCCTGAAATGATTTTCCGATGGGAAACCGGAAAGGAAAAACACTGGCAGGCGATCCTCTGGAATGAACTGGTCAGGGACAACTACAAGACCCACCGGGCGGCCGTGGGCCAAAGGTTCATGGAGATACTCGCACGATCCGGGCCCCTGCAGGCTGATTTTCCGGAAAGGATATCCGTTTTCGGCATATCATCCCTGCCCCGGCTCCACCTGCAGGTGCTCGATGCCCTGGCGCAATTTGCGGCGGTCAACCTGTTTCTGGTGAACCCGTGCAGGGAATTCTGGGGGGACATCCTGTCCGATTGGGAAATGCACAAAGTGAGCGGCCAGACGCGCGCTTTGGCATCTTTGCCCCTGGCGGAAAAGCAGGATGCGCTGCACATGGATCAGGCCAACAGCCTTCTGGCTTCCATGGGAATGCTGGGCCGGGATTTTTTTGATTTGATCCGGGATATCGACTGCGAGGAAATTGATTCCTTTCAGGATCCGGGCGACGACACCCTGCTGCATTGTTTACAGTCCGATATTTTACATTTCAGAAACAGAAGCCTGACGCAAAACGACAAGCGGGTCATTTCCGGCCGGGACACTTCGATTCAGGTGCACTCCTGTCACGGTCCCATGCGGGAGATGGAGGTTCTTTATGACCGGATTTTAGACATGCTCGAAACCGATGCCGCCCTTGCGGCCCGGGATATTCTCGTCATGACACCGGATATTGAAGCCTATGCCCCCTATATTCAGGCCGTTTTTGACACGGCCGATGATACCAAGAAGATCCCCTTCAGCATCGCCGACCGCAGCGTCCGGCATGAAAACCGGATCGTCGATATGTTTTTTGAAGTACTGGATCTTCACGGCAGCCGGTTCGGCGCCGCCCAGGTGCTTTCCCTGCTTGAATCCCGGGCGGTGCGGACAAGGTTTGATCTTTCCGGAGACGATCTGGCACGGGTTACCCAGTGGGTTCAGGATATCCGGATTCGATGGGGGGTCGATGGACAGAGCCGGGAAGCGCTGGGGCTGCCGGCATTTTCCGAAAACACCTGGCAGGAGGGGATCGATCGGCTGCTCCTGGGTTTTGCTTTGCCGGGGAAAAATGAGCGCATGTTCGCCGGCATGCTCCCCTATGACGACATTGAAGGCCGTGAAGCCGAAGTGCTGGGCAATTTTATCGCGTTCGTCACGGGCCTGATCACCCGGGTGAAATCCCTGGCTCCGAAGCGGCGCCTCGGCCAATGGGCGCAAGATTTATCCGAACTGGTTGCAAGGTTTTTCCCGTCGGACCGGGAAACGGAAGCTGAAATTCAGATTCTGCAAAATGCATTCCATGGTTTACAGGACATTGAAAGGGTTGCCGGCTTTGATCAGGAGGTCGAATTTCCCACCATCCGTTCCTACCTGCGGCAGAATCTGGAAAAGGTCAGCGGCCGGCACGGTTTTCTTTCCGGCGGGGTGACATTCTGTTCCATCCTGCCCATGCGCAGCATCCCGTTTAAAATCATCTGCCTGGTGGGCATGGACGGCGATGCCTATCCGCGGCAGTCAAAAAATGTCGGGTTCGACCTGTTGTCGCAATTTCCGCAAAAGGGGGACCGGTCCCGGCGCCATGATGACCGGTACCTTTTTCTGGAGGCGCTGCTGTCGGCCAGGCAAAGGCTGTATATCAGTTATGTGGGGCAGGATATCCAGGATAACAGCCCGATCCCGCCGTCGGTACTGGTCAGTGAAATTTCAGACGTCATTGATCAGGAATTTGTCATGAGGGAAAAGAAAATATTAGATCATATCCACACCCGGCACCGGCTGCAGGCCTTCAGCCCGCTGTATTTTCAACCGGACGGCGGCACCGGGCGGCAGGCGCTTTTCAGCTATTCCCGGCAGAATCTGCTGGCCGCCCAAGGCATGCTCCGGCCGGGCCGGGCGGCGAAGTTTTTCTCCGGGGAGCTTGGCGCGCCGGAAGACGAATATAAAAGACTGGATCTGGACACCCTGTGCGCTTTTTTCCGCCATCCGATAAAGTTTCTGCTCCATCGCCGTCTGGGACTTTTCCTTGAGGAAAACAGCGCGGTGCTGGAAGAAAAGGAATCCTTTGATATCGACCCGCTGGGAAAATATGCCCTGGCCCAGGAACTGGTGGAAATGAAACTTTCCGGAAAGGATGCCGGCGGGTTTTTTGTGCGCAGGAAAGCTGCCGGCCAGCTGCCCCCCGGCACCGTGGGAAAGTGCCTGTTCGACGGGCTCCGTCAGCAGGCCGAAGCGTTTGCGGACAACACCGCAGGGTATCTTCAAGGCCCTGAAAAGCCGGCGATTCAATTCAGCCTGGAACTGTCCGGTTTCCAGGTCAGCGGGAAAATAGATGCCGTCTTTTCCCAGCGGCGGGTCCGGTACCGCTATGCAAAAATAAAACCGAAAGACCGCCTGGCCGCCTGGCTCTGCCACCTGGTGATGAATTGCATCCGCCAGGACGGCATGCCCAAAACCAGTCTGCTGCTGGGCCTGGATCCGGACAAAAAGGATGCGGGGTCCGCCTGGGAGTTTGTGCCCCTGGATAACAGTGAACAGGTGCTTAGCGGCCTGCTTGAAATCTACTGGCAAGGGCTTTGCCGGCCCCTGTGTTTTTTCCCGGCGGCTTCCTGGAAATACGCCCAGCTGGTACTGGAAAAAAACAAATCCTGCGAAGATGCGTTGCAGGGCGCCCGCGACACCTGGACGGGCAATGAATTCGTGCCGGGCGAAATGAATGACCTGTATTATGACAGGTGCTTTTATAACATGGATCCGCTGGACGGGGAATTTGGCCGCCTGGCCCTGACGGTTTTCGCGCCCCTCATGGCAAACCAGAAACGGGCGCAGGCCCCGGCGGACTGAGGAGTGTTTATGGGTATCGTCAAGCCGTTTGACATTGCCGGCAGCGCCCTGGAGGGGGTCCGGCTGATCGAAGCCAGCGCCGGCACCGGCAAAACATACACCATCAGCGGTCTTTTTCTCCGGCTGATCACGGAAAAGCGGTTTACCATGGGTGAAATCCTGGTGGTCACCTTTACCGAAGCCGCCACCCAGGAATTAAAGGACCGGATCTACCAGACCCTGCGAAAGGCCCTGCATGCTTTTTCCTGCGGCAGGGCCGAAGATGAGCTGCTCGAAGCGTTGCTCGAGCAATACCGGGGCCAGGACCCGGGATACGCCGTCCGGGCTGTAAAAGAGGCCCTGCGGGATTTTGATAAAAACGCCATTGTCACCATACACGGCTTCTGCAATAAAATGCTCTATGACCACGCGTTTGAAAGCGGAAGTTTGTTTGACACCCGCTTGATCACCGAACAGGGGGATATTAAAAAAGAAATCGTGGAGGACTTCTGGCGGAGCCATTTTTACCGGGCAACGCCCCTTTTTGTATCCTATTGCCTGAACGTTGCCGCACCCGGCCGCCTTTTTTCACTGGTTCAAAACCAGCTGCCCGGGGAGTATTTAAAAATCATTCCCCGGGTTCAAATTCCGGACGCCGGGCCGGCGGAAGCAGGATTTATGGAAACTTTCCGGCAGGTTTCCGGCTCATGGCCGTCGGTCAGGGAGGAAATCCGGGATATTTTCCTCTTGGCAAACAGTTTGAGCCTTGTGAAATACCGCCCGGAAAACATACCTGCCTACCTTGCCCAGATGGATGATTACGTGGCTTCCGGCGGCCTGCGGCCGCGGGTGCCGGCCAATGTAATAAAATTTGCCGCCGGCGAAATTGCCAAAGCTGTCAAAAAAGGCCGGACGGCCCCGCGCCATTTCTTTTTCGATTTGTTCGAAAAACTGCTGGTGCGCCGGCAGGAGCTCGATCAGATCTACGAGCGCACGTTGCTGGGGCTCAAGGTAAAGTTGTTTGACACCCTGGGGCAGCAGCTGAAGGAAAGAAAAAGATCTAAAAACATTCAGTCCTTCGATGACCTCCTGCTGGACCTGCACGGGGCGCTTTACAAAGCCGGGGGCGATTTGCTGGCCGGGCGGATCCGGCAGAAATTCAAAGCCGCCCTGATCGACGAATTCCAGGACACGGATCCGGTTCAGTACGCAATATTTAAAAAAGTATTTGATCACCCGGACCGCGCCCTTTTTCTCATCGGGGATCCCAAACAGGCCATATACGGATTTCGCGGGGCGGATATTTTTGCCTACATGGATGCGGCCAGGCATACCGCCGCCCGGTACACGCTGAAAGAAAACTGGCGTTCGGAGCCCGGCCTGGTCCAGGCCCTTAACCTGTTTTTCGGTAACCGGGACCAAACCTTTGTATATCATGAAATCCCTTTTACCAAGGTTTCGGCCGCCCGGAAGAAAGATCCGGTTTTTTTGCAGGTTAACGGCATGTCCGCGCCCCCCCTGCAGGTATGGGTGCTGGAGACCGGCCAGGGGGACGGCTCCGGCAGGGCCATGACCCGCAGGATGGCGCGGCAAAAAATCCCGGGCGCCGTCGCAGGGGAAATCTCCTGCCTGACGGACCCGGGGGGGCAGGAAAGGGCGCTGCTGGGGGTCGAGCCGCTGCAGGAAAGCGATATTGCCGTGCTGGTGTTGAAAAACAGGGACGGCCGATTGATGCAGGAAGCCCTGGCCGAGTGGAACATTCCCAGCGTGCGCTACGGCACCGAGAATATATTTGACTCCCGGGAAGCCTATGAAATCCAGGGGCTTCTCGCGGCTGTGGCACAGCCGGGCAGCGACAGCCTGATACGCACGGCGCTGGCGACGGATATGCTCGGGATGAATGCCACAGCCCTTTACGATCTGAAATCCGATGATGCCCGCTGGGAAGAATGGATCATCAAATTCAGGCAATATCATCACCTGTGGAACACCCGGGGGTTTATCCGGATGTTTAAACAGCTCATCCGGGAAGAAAGCATTCTGCCGCGCCTGATGGGCCTGGATAATGGGGAGCGCCGCTGCACCAATTTGCTCCATCTGGTCGAGGTGCTTCACCATGCCGCCATCAGCGGCAATGAAGGCATGGCCGGTCTGGTCAAGTGGCTCTGCCGCCAGAGAGATGTGAAATCGACCCGGCTGGATGAATACCAGCTGCGCCTGGAAAGCGACGAGAAAGCGGTAAAAATCGTGACCATTCACAAGAGCAAAGGGCTTGAATACCCCGTGGTATTCTGTCCGTTCATGTGGGACGATTTCAGGCCGGCCGGCCCGGCCGGGCCAGTCCGGTTTCATGATGAAGCGGACAACCTGCGGCTGACCCTGGATCTGGGCTCGGAAAATATCGATCAGCACCGTCAGGCCGCCCAGAAGGAAATGCTGGCTGAAAATCTGCGGCTGCTGTATGTGGCCTTGACCCGGGCCAAAAACCGGTGCTACCTGGTCTTCAGCCCGATCAACAACGGGGATACCTCGGCGCTGGCTTACCTGTTTAACGGTTCGCAGGACAAAACGAATTTTTCTCAAACCAATGCGCCTGCGGACCCGATGCTGGACGGGCTTTATCAGCTGCGTGAGCGGGCCGGTGAAACCATCCGGGTGTCTGAAATCCCCGAGCGCCGTCCGGTCCGGGCGGCTTTGCCGCCGGCCGGCGGCGCGGTGCTTGAAGGGCGCCAGTTTTCAGGGCGCGTCCATGGCCAATGGCAGATATCCAGTTTCACCTCCCTGCAGTCCGGCGGGGTGGATTCGGGCATGGACCCGGCGTTTCCCGGCCTGGGACCGGCGGACCCGGAAATCGCGGGCGGCTCGGATGAAGCTGTCGGGCAGTCCGGGGATGATCCGGGCGGCGCGGGGGACTTTGCCGGAATTTTCTCCTTTCCCAGGGGGCCGAAGCCGGGAATTTTTCTGCATGACCTGCTGGCAAATCTTGATTTCGTCCGGCAGGACAGGGGCGCGGTTGATGTGCTGATTCGGGAAAAGCTGGATGCATACGGCTTTGATGGCGCATGGCAGGAGACGATCCGGGATCTTATCGATAACGTCCTGTCCGCACCCCTGGCAACGGAGCGGACCGGTTTCAGCCTGTCAAAAATCGACAGCCGGCACCGGGTCAATGAGATGGAATTTTATTTTCCCCTGAAAAGGATTTCGCCGGAGACCTTCGGGCGGATTTTCAGGGATTTCGGGGCCGGTGAACCGTCCCGGGATTTTCCGACCCGGATGGAGCGGCTGGCCTTTAACCCGGTCCATGGATTTATGCGCGGGTTCATGGACCTGGTTTTTCAATTTGAAGGCCGCTTTTACCTGGCGGACTACAAGTCCAATTATCTGGGCCCCCATATCAGACACTATCACCGGCGGGCGCTGGTAGAGGTGATGAATGAATCCGGCTATATCCTGCAGTACCACATCTATCTGGTGGCGCTGCATCAATACTTGAAACTGCGGGTTCCCGGTTATTCCTACGCGACGCATTTCGGCGGGGTTTACTACCTGTTTCTGCGGGGAATGGACCCTGAAAAGGGGGCGGATTACGGCATATTCATGGACCGGCCCCGCGAACAACTGGTCAATGAATTATGGTCCCGATTGATACAGCAGCCTTAGCGGCACGCGGGATTTTTGCGCCCCTGGACATTCATTTCGCGCAATTTATCAGCCGGGTGGCGCAAACCGACGATCCGGATCTCTGGCTGGCCGCTGCCATGGTATCCAGCCATACCCGGCAAGGTCATGTCTGCCTGGACCTTGCCGCCCTGGCCGGGAAAACAACTGTTTGGCAGGGAAAGGGGGAAGAGACGCCCATGGCCTGGCCGGAACTGGAGGGTTGGCGCAGAAAATTGACGGAAAGCGCCGTGGTGGGAGAACCCGGAGAGTTTAAACCCCTGATCCTGGATGGCGCCGGCCGGCTTTTTCTTTTCCGCTACTGGGATTACCAGGATCGGCTGGCGCGTCTGATTTCCCAACGGTTGCGCCCATCAGACTCCGGGGTCGATATTTTACGGGTGCGGGACGGCTTGAAACGGCTTTTCCCGGAAAATCCCGGGGGGGAAACCGACTGGCAGAAAGTTGCCGCCTTTACGGCCCTGACCAGAAAATTCTGCATCATCTCCGGAGGGCCCGGGACCGGCAAAACGACCATCATCACAAAAATCATGGCCTTGCTGCTGGAACAGCATCCGGCAATGCCGCTCCGAATCGCCTTGGCCGCCCCCACGGGAAAAGCCGCTGCCCGTTTGCAGGCGTCTGTTGCGCGGACCAAAATAAACCTCGATTGCGGGCCATCCATAAAAAATCTGATTCCGGAAACCGCATCCACCCTGCACCGGCTCCTGGGGGCCGTACCAGGCTCTCCGTATTTCCGTTACAATGAGAAAAATAAGCTTTCCGTTGACCTGGTGGTGGTGGACGAGGCCTCCATGGTGGATCTGGCCCTCATGTCCAAACTGGTCCAGGCCCTGCCCGTGAGCGCGCAACTGATTCTGCTGGGGGATAAAGACCAACTGGCTTCGGTGGAAGCCGGCGCCGTCCTGGGGGATTTTTGCACGCCGGAGAATACCGGCAGGTTTTCAAAGCAATTCTGCCGGGAGTACCGGGAAATTGCCGCCAACGAAATGGCCGTGGAGCAATACGGTGACGGGGGCATCTGCGATGCCATCGTCCAGCTTGAAAAAAACTACCGTTTCGGCCAGGACAGCGGTATCGGCCAGGTCAGCCGCGCCGTCAATCAGGGCCGGCCGGACCTGTCCATGGGGATGCTCAGGGCCGGAAAGTATGAAGATATCAGCTTCAAGGATGCCCCGCCGGCTCAAGACCTGACCCGGCAGATGGCCGCATCCATCGTGCGAGGCTACCGCAGCTACCTGGGCGCCGCGGATCCCCTGGAAGCTTTCAAACAATTTGAAACGTTTCGGATTCTGTGCGCGTTCCGGCACGGGCCTTACGGCGTTGTGGCCGTCAACCGGCTGGCCGAGAAAATCCTCCAGGCGGAAAAACTGCTTTCATTGGCCGGCAAATGGTATCCGGGCCGCCCCATACTGATCCAGCGAAACGATTATCACCTCCAACTGTTCAACGGCGATGTGGGGATCATTTGGCCCGACCCCGGGGATAAAGACGACCTCCGGGCGTTTTTCCCGTCTGCGGACGGGGGCTTTCGAAAAATCCATCCCATGAGACTGCCCGAGCATGAAACGGTTTTTGCCATGACCGTGCATAAAGCACAGGGCTCCGAGTTTGATCACATGCTTTTTCTTCTGCCGGATACGGATTCGCCGCTCTTAACCCGGGAGCTCATCTACACGGCAATGACCCGTGCAAGAAAAAAAGCCGAGATCTGGGGGACGGAAGATATCTTTCAGAATGCGGTTTCCCGGCGGAGTGAGCGAACCGGGTCCGGACTGGTTATTTAGGTACATTGTTTCGTAAACCGGATAAAAATACAATGATCCAAGGAGGCAGAAAATGACCGAACGGCTCAAGACCAATTACGTGGACCATATCAGTATTGCGGTAAAGGACGTAAAGCAGGCGGAAGCGGATTTTAAAAAGGCCTTCGGCTGGGAACCGGACGGCCGTTACAAGGATATTGCCGAGAAGATACGGGTCAGCTATTTTATGGTGGGCCAGACAGCCGTTGAAATCATGGAAGACCTGGACGGGACAGGGGAGGTGGCCCGGTGGATCGAGAAAAACGGCGAGGGGGTGATGGTGCTCTCCTTCAATGTCGACAGCACCGTTGAAGGGCTCGACCTGCTCATCCGGAACGGCGCGCGGGTGCTCGACCGGGCGCCCCGGTGGGCCGGGGAACTGAAGCGGCACTTTGCTTTTCTGCACCCCAAGGTGGCCCACGGCGTGTTGACGGAAGTGATCGATGGAACGTACTGACACATAATTCGTTGACGCGGCTTAAATGGATGGTTAGAGTATCAAGGGTAAATAAGGACAAAATAAGGACGACCCCATGGATTTTAAAACCATCGTCGTGCATCCTGAGAGATGCACCGGCTGCGGGGACTGCGAGATTGCCTGCGCGGCTAAAAGCAGCCAGATCACCGGTCCCGGCAATTCCTGCATACGTGTGGTCAGTGAAAATGAGGCGGACAACTTTTTTCTTCCCACGACCTGTCAGCAGTGTGAAGAGCCTCTTTGTCTTGCCGCCTGTGCCAGCGAGGCGATTTATCGGGACGAGGCCCTGTACAGGATATTGATCCGGCGCGACAAATGTGTCGGATGCCGGATGTGCGTTTCCGCCTGTCCCTTCGGCGCCATGGGGTTTGATGAGCAACGGGGAAAAGCGTATAAGTGTGATCTGTGCGGGGGCGGGCCCGAATGCGTGAGGGTGTGCGGGGAAAAGGCCCTGGAATTCACCGACACGAGTATGATCCAGAAACCGATAATGCTGCAGGCTGCCTCCAGGCTGGCCGCGGTGATGCGGCCGCGGCCGTTTTAATCCGGAAAGGAAAGGCAATCATGACCTTTTTCAGTGTCAATGAAAAATGCAACGGCTGTCTGGCCTGCGTTCAGAATTGTCCTGCCAGTGCATTAAATTATACGGACCGGGAAAACAGTCGCAGGATTTATCATAACATGTCGCTGTGCGCACGCTGTGGCAACTGCTGGCGAATCTGCCCGCAGGGGGCGATTGAATTTCAGCAGATGTTGCGGGGCCGGTGGGATGAGGTCGCGGCCATGGAGCTGGTCCGTTGCGGGGTCTGCAACGAACCGATTTATACCGCCGGGGCTGAAAAAACGCTCACGAAAAAGATCGGCAGAAGTGTTGCGGCGCTCTGTCCCAGACATAAAAATACGGCTCCCATTGGCACCTGGAAGCGGGTCGCAGCCGGAAGAAGCGTTCCGGCAGGAGATGGAAAATGATTGTAGGAAGCCAGAAACCCTTGGAAGAAATCGTCGCATCCATTTCAACCTACCGTCAGGTGCTTGTTCTGGGCTGCGGAACATGTGTTTCCGTGTGTCTCACCGGCGGGGAAAGGCAGGCCCGGGCCCTGGCCGATTCGCTGATCCATGCAAACCGGAATGAAACCTGCCCGCCCGTTTTCAATGTAAATACCATCGAAAGGCAATGCGAGCGGGACTGGATAACGAATTTTCTGGAGGTTCCGGACCATACCGAGGCCATACTTTCCCTGGCCTGCGGCGCAGGTGTTCAGACGCTGGCAGATGTTTTTCAGGAATTGCCCGTCATTCCGGCCCTGAATACAACTTTCCTCGGGGCCTTGGATGAACCGGGCGTCTGGAACGAAAAATGCCGTGGATGCGGCGATTGTATCCTCAGCAGCACCGGGGGAATATGTCCAGTGGCGCGTTGTGCCAAAAAGCTTTTCAACGGTCCCTGCGGCGGATCCGTCAGGGGCAGATGTGAAATCAGCACCGTGATCGGAAGGGATGTCGATTGCGTCTGGCAACTCATCATTGAGCGTCTGGTGAAATTAGACAAAATGGACGATTACCATAAAATCCGGTCGCCCAAGGATTGGTCCTGCGAAATCGCCACCGGTCCGCGAAGGCTGGTGCATTCGTCAACCTGATAGAACGCTCTTGATTTTCCGAACTGCTAAACCACGGTTACATTAGCTGCGGCGGGACCTTTCGGGCCCTGTTCGATATCAAAGGTGACCCGGTCGCCTTCATTTAGGGATTTAAAACCCGTGGCGTTGATGGCCGAATGATGAACGAAGACATCCGGCCCGTCTTCCTGTTCGATGAACCCGAAACCCTTCTGGTTACTGAACCATTTCACAATTCCATTTGCCATGGTGTTAATTTCCTTCTTCATGTAATAGTAGGACATTCAAACAAATGCCTGGATAATTCGGCCTATATACCCAACCGGAAATCGGATGTCAAGCCCATTTTTAAAAAGCAGAATTCAGGAGTCAGGAGACAGGAGTCAGAAGTTGTACTTTTTACGAGGCCGTCAAATTTTTGCTTTGTACAGACGCAGACTGTTGGAAACAACCGAGATGCTGCTCATGGCCATGGCCAGGGCTGCCAGAATCGGATGAATCTGTTTTACAGCGTCCGGGAAGGATTCAAAGGGGGCCAGGATGCCGGCGGCTATCGGAATCAAGGCGACATTGTAAAAAAAAGCGAGGAAGAGATTTTGTTTGATGGTATTCATGGTCTTCCGGCTGAGGTTGATGGCTTTGGAAACCCCTGTTAAACTGCCGCTGGACAAAATGATATCACCGGTTTCAATGGCGACATCGGTTCCGGTGCCGATGGCAATGCCGATATCGGCCTGGGCAAGGGCCGGCGCATCGTTGATCCCGTCTCCCACCATTCCAACTTTTTCCCCTTTTTGCTGAAGTTCTTGAATCTTTAAGGATTTTTCCTCCGGTCGTACTTCGGCAAAAACCTCGTCAATGCCGACCTGAGACGCCATGGCCCGGGCCGCCTGCAAATTATCACCTGTCAGCATAACAACCTTCAACCCTTGCCGGTGCAGTTGAGCGACGGCTTCTTTGGATTCGGGCTTGAGCCGGTCCGAAACGGATATTAAACCCGACAGCCGATTTCCGCGAACCATGACCATGACGGTTTGGCCGGCAGATTGAAAGGAATCGATAGAGTCTGTTGCTTGACTGATGTCGATGTTTAATTCATTGAACCACTTGGGTTTGCCCAGTTTAACCGGGTGTCCATCCACGCGCGCCTCCACGCCGGAACCGCCCGTGGCCTTGAAATTTTCAGGATGCCACAGTTCAAGACCCTTGGATTTGGCTTCATTGACAATGGCTTTTCCCAAGGGGTGCTCAGAACCCTGTTCCACGGAGGCGGCCAGTTTTAAAAATTTTTCCGGTGTCTGATACAATGGATCAAAAGAAATAATATCCGCCACGGACGGTTTTCCGACGGTGATGGTGCCGGTTTTATCCAGAACGATCGTATCCAGGTGCGTTGCATTTTCGAGGGCCGCGCTTTTTTTAAAAAGAATTCCTCTTTCGGCCCCTTTGCCCGTGCCGGCCATGATGGCCGTGGGGGTGGCAAGGCCCAGGGCACAGGGACAGGCGATGACCAGCACGGCCACCATCCGGATCATGGCCGGCACGAATTCACCGGTCATGCCCCACCAGAGCGCAAATGTCAGGCCGGCAATCCCGATGACGGCGGGAACAAAAATTGCCGAGATCCGGTCAGCAATGGCCTGTATGGGCGCTTTGCTTCCCTGGGCTTCCTGGACCATTTTGATAATTTGAGCCAGGGCGGTTTCTTTGCCCACACGGGTGGCTTTAAACTTCAAAAGCCCTTGCCCGTTTATGGTGCCGCCCACCACGGTTTCTCCCGGATGCTTGTCCACCGGGATGGGCTCGCCGCTCAACATGGATTCATCCACGGCCGACTCTCCTTCGAGCACTGCGCCGTCCACCGGGATCCGCTCCCCGGGGCGAACCATGAGGATGTCTCCCGCCTGGACACGGGTCAGGGGAATTTCCTGTTCAGATCCGTTCACCACGACGGTTGCCGTTTTGGGTTGCAGGCCGATCAGTTTTCGGATGGCGCCGCCGGTCTTGCCTTTGGTTCGGGCTTCGAGCAGCTTGCCCAGTTTGATGAGGGTTATAATCACAGCGGCGGTTTCAAAATATACGTGGGCTCGGCTGGAAGGGGAAAATAATACAGCCAGGGAATAAAAATAGGCCACGGACGATCCCAGGGCGATCAGGACGTCCATATTGGCGCTTTGGTTCCGGATACTTTTAAAGCCCCCCACGTAATAATCCCAGCCGGTGTAGAACTGGACCGGGGTGGCCAGGACCCAGAACAGCCAGTTGACCCACGATGCGTGGCTCCACGGACCGATCAGAGCAAAGTCCCGTGACATGCTCAAAACAAACAGCGGCAGAGAGAAAATAGCCCCGATGATGAATTTTTGCGTCTGATCTTTGATTTCCGCACGGCGGGCGGTCTGCTCGGCATCCTCCGAATCCAGCAGGTCATCCGGCAGGATGGCGTTGTACCCGGCCTTTTGAATCGCCCGGAGGATATCATCCGGGCCGGAAAGGGTCGGCAGGTATTCCACCGCGGCTCTTTCGGTGGCAAAATTGACCGAGGCGTTCAGAACGCCCGGCACTTTTCGCTGCAGCGCCTTTTCAATGTTTCCCGCACAATTGACGCAGGTCATGCCGGTGACGGGCAGGTCCATGCGCACCGCTGCGACGTCGTAACCCGATTTTTTTATCGCGGCCAGGATGTCCCGGATCGCGACCTGTCCGGGCTCAAAGGAAACCGTGGCCTGCTCGGAGGCAAAGTTGACGGCGATATTTTTAACGCCGTTTAATTTCTTGACCCCCCGCTCGATATTTTGTGCGCAATTGACGCAGGACATACCGGTGACGGGGAGGGTGACGGTCTGGTCAGGCATTCAATCACCTTATCTGTTTGACAAGATGGATAAAATAAGGGGACGAAAAACAAAGGGCGGGGTTTTCGTCGGGGACTGTTTGATTATGGGGCAATCGGCTGTCCCGGTGCCTATGAACTGTGAAAAAGATCTTTTTCCGATAAGATGGCCGTCAAGGTGCTATCATCCAGGTTCATATCCAGCAGCTGTTTCAGGGTCGCCATATGTTGCTGCAAGCGGGCCCTGTCGGTGGATGCGACATAGGACTCGGCCGGCAGCTTGATCTTGGTGTAATCCACCTGTTTGCCCGCCACCCAGAACTGAAAATCCAGATGCGCTCCGGTGGCCAGGCCGGTACGTCCCACATATCCGATGGTGTCTCCCCGGCGGACCTTTTTCCCTGCCTTGATGTCGGCGCCGAAACGCGACAGGTGCGCATACTGGCTGGAATATGTTCCGCTGTGCCGGATCAGGACAAAATTGCCGTCGGTATTGTTATAAATGGCCTTCAATACGACGCCGTCTCCCACGCTCATGACTGGGGTGCCGGCCGGGGCGACATAATCGATGGCCGGATGCTTTCGCCGTTCCTTTAAAATCGGATGTGGTCGGTCCAGGGAAAAACCGGAACTTATGTATCTATATTTCAGGGGAGCCTTCAGGAATGTTTTCGTCAGATTGTTGCCATTTTCATCGAAATATCTGTCTCGATTTTTCTCCCTGTAATGATAGATATCATAATTTTTGCCGTGACGGGTCAATCTGGCAGATAAAATGGTTCCCACGTCAACAGGCTGGTTGCCGACGGTTTTCTCCTCGTAGATCAGTTTGATTTTATCCCCGGTCCGCAGATTCCCAAAATCAACGGTCCCGCCCAGAAGCGTTTTAGTCTGCAGGACAAGCTTGTTTACCAGGGCCTTGTGCGAGAGCGTCTGCCAGAGCGATGACTCAATGGTTCCTTCGGCAAAGCGGATAAAAGTTTTTACCTCTTTCTTGCCGGTATAAACCGCAACCGGGGATCTCAGATCAAACACGACATAATCCAGGTCGTTGCGTTCATAGATGAAATACTGCAATCCTTTTTTGGCGGCTGGATCAATGACGGCATGAAAAGAATTCCCGGCTATCATTTTCCGGACATTGAAAACCGCCGTTGATTTTACAGCGGCCGTGTGTATGACAGGGTAGGGCACCTTCCACTGCCTCAGGATCTGTGCCAGGGATTGTCCCGGTTTCACGACACCGCGAATGGTCTTCATGCCGGCGGGAAGGGCGCTGGAGTTGAGGGAGAACTGATCAATGACCGAAACCGGAGGTTGCGTTTTATTTTTGGTTTTTGGCGCTGCTTCCGCCCCGGGACGGCTAAACGACAGTAATAGAAGCAGAAAAAATGGAAAAAAATACCGGCCTGTTTTTCTCGGTAGCATAATTAAATCCGGAATCAGTTGAGAGTGAGCGGGAAAATGCGTCAAGACCTTTGCAAAACCCCCTATTTTGCCCGATTTCTGTGTCAGGCTCAAATTTTAATCCTCAAAATACTAAATGTATTCCTCCGGTTAAAATTTTCGCCTTCCTTGAACTCGAACAAAATTTGACATTTTTCAAAGGTCTCGCGTCGTATAAGAAGCCCGGGAAAGGCCCTAAGACCCCGTAAACCCAATTTGCAGAATTTAGTAAAAATAAAAGTCGATGTCAATGATTAATTGAAAAAATCTGTAATACGGGCCCACGGCAAACATCAGCTTCCGTCACAGGGAATTTGACCCGGCATTATTTTCTTGACAAAACGGGCGGAATTTTTCTAAAGATACAAAATTGTTCCCAATTGAACTTCTGAACCTGGCGGACCAGATCTGCCTGAGAAGCTGATGGGTCAGAGTATCTTCCGCAACCCGGATTTTGCGCATCGCGCTCTGCAAGTCACGGCATTCCCCAGCGGGATTCCGGCGAAAAACCTTTAGCATAACAGGAGACGGCCATGAAAAGAAAAGTCCAGTTTTTAGTAAGCTTGATGGTGATGTTATTTGTCCTTTTGGGCCTTCAACCCGATGCGGCATTTTCATCTTCTCTGCGGGACGAAATGATCGTTAAAGCCAAAAAAGAAGGGACCCTGGTAATTGCCGGCAGTGTCGCCGACAACATCAAACGTGACCTGATAGGCTTCCAGAAACGGTATCCCTTCATCAAAATCAGGGATCTGGATCTGAACACCAAATCCGCCGTCAACCGGGTTTCCCTTGAGGCCAAGGCCGGACGGCTGAGCATAGACTGGGTGGGCATCAGCGAGGACGGCGCGGAGATATTTGTGCGGCGCGGCCTTAACGCTAAATATGAGTTCCCCCACCTGAAGGATTTTGTGCCGGGATCCCAGCCCCCTCACGGGATGTATGTGGGCGGCGCTGCAAACCTCAGGGTCCAAGGGGTCTATAACACGGATCTCATTAAACCCGAAGAGGTGCCCAAGTCCTGGGAGGAGATGACGGATCCCAGATTTAAGGGCAAAACCATGTTTTCCCGGTCGGCCGAGGAGATTCCGGGCCGTTTGGCCTGGCTGTGGCGCGACAAGGACGGGAAATGGGACTGGGACCGGGCGTTCGATTTTTTCACCAGGCTCAAGGCCCATGACCCGGTCATTGCGAGCGGGTTCGTCAGCGGTACGAATCGGGTCGCCGCAGGCGAAGCGGCCATCTTCTGGTTCACTCCGCCGGGCCCTGCAGCCCGGATGGCCGTGCTCCAAAAAGCGCCGTTAAGCTTGATCGCCGTTCCCAAGTTCTTCGGTGGCCTTCGCGCCTGGAGTATTTTCAAGGCCACGCCCCATCCGGCTTCGGCGTGGCTCCTGACCGATTATTTAACCTCTCCTGAAGGACAGTTTGAGCTGACGGAAAGAATAATGGGCTTTACGCCTCTGAATAAAAAGGCCCGACTGGGCAAGTTGGCCAATTGGATCGCCGAGCGCGGGGGCACAGTTGAAAACGTGGACTTGATCGATCTGAGTAAATTAGACGAGATCTACTCTGACGCGGTTCAGGAGAAATCAGAACAATTTTTCTTCAAGCTGCTGGGGCTCAGATAACACCCTGCACCTGCAGCTTCTGGAAGGACACTACTGAACCCTGCGCAGTCGATAAATGAAGGTATCGTCCCAATCCCCCAAGAGCAAATCCCCCTCGGCCGTCAAGCGCCTCACCATGAATTTGGGGTGGGAAAATCCTCGCTTTTTCAGTTCCTTGATGAGTATCAGGACGCCTCCCTTGCCGATCCATCCGAAACTGGATTTGACAACCCTGTAGCCGTCGGTGAATTCTCCCAGCCGCTTGTCCGATATGGACGCCGTCGCATCGGCTGCAAAGCGCCAGATGACCTTGTCCGCCGAATAATCCTCTTTCACCTTGCCGCCGCTTTCAAACGAGAGCAGCTGCCACTCTCCGACGATTCCTTTGCGCACCTGTTCCGCAGTGAGATCGGCCGCAAAGGCAAATGATGGAAGCATGGCGATGACGGTTATGACCCAAAGAGCTGATAGCTTTTTCATTTCTGACCTCCCGAGTTTTTTTGAAAAGTTGCTGACTATATAAACGTATTTAAGGGCTTGCGCAAAAATGGCCATCTATGGATGGAAACTTTTTATTCAGCCGCATAAAACTCCAGACTCCTGTCTGGAGATGCAGCGGCTCGGCTGAAAGCCGCCAAGCTTGTTTGTTGGTGCTGAAGATGCCCCCGGCTCCTGCCGGGGGAGGGTCACTGAATTTCGATCCCCTCTGATATCAGGTTGAGCACCCGGGTTTTCTCTTCGGGAAATTTGTACCCTTCGTAGCTGTGGCTGAACAAGAGCCGACCGTTTCGATTGACCCAGTCATTACCGGCGTGGTCGAAACAGACCCGGGATGTGACATCCAGCGTTTCTATCATAAGCTTCAGCTCGATTAACCTCTCCCGGGCTGACAGGAGCGTCAGCGTCCCCTTTTCGCACTCCTCATGGATCGGTGTATCAAGCCACGGTGAAAAGGGGCGGGACCGGATATAATGGGGATTGATGTCGTTTAATACCCGTGCGGTGTTCCTGGCATGATTCTGCCAGTCTTCCCTGCCCCCCAGGCCGGGCATCCAGTATTCAGACAGCTGAAAACCGGCTTTTATGGCCTTTCGGCCGCCCTCAATATGTTCCTGCGCGGTGACCCCTTTTTTTATTTTTTTCAACAGGGTCTCATCACCGGTTTCCAGACCCACATGCAGCCGGTCCAGACCCGCCTGCCGGATGCCGGTCAGTTCCTCCAGGGGTTTTCTGGACAGGGTTTTGGAACGGGCATAGGTGGTGCACCGCTCCAGAGACGGGAACGTGCTGCGAAGGTGCCTGAGCGCCTCCATCAGTTTGCCGCTGTCCATCATCAGGCTGTTGCCGTCCTGGAGAAAGGCGGTTTTTCCCCCGGACGAGAGCCAGTTGATCACCATGGCGAACCCGTGACTGGTGTTCAGCTCCGGTTCTTTTTCGATCATGGCGAGGATCACATCCCGGCTGATCCGCCCTGCATGCCCGAGCGCCAGGGAAAGAGATTGCATGTCCCTGACCAGCCCGGCGATGGAGTCAATATCGCCCTGGATCTCCTCGAGGCTCCTCAGGGAGAATTTCTCGTGCTTGTACATGCCGCAAAAGGCGCATTGGTTCCACGGGCAGTTCCGGGTAAAGCGCAGCAGCAAAGAGGAGCTTCCCCCCTCGCTCGGCGGCCTGTACATTCCCACCTCGAAGGCATATTTCCCCATTTTCTCAAGTTCCATCATGCAAATCCCTTCTCCCTGGCACCGAAGCGGTTGTGATGCGCAAAGTCCTTCACATCGCGGCGCACCTGCAGATGCTTTGCCGGCCGGGAAACAGGATAGCCGAAACGGCAGGAAAAGGCGATGATAAGATCATGCGGGATCCTGAGGATCGTCTTTACTTCAGGCGCCGAACCGAGGGAGCTGACAATATGCAGGCCGATCCCCAGGGATTCGGCCATGAGCCACATATTTTCCAGGGCGCAGCCCAGGCTGATTATTCCCAAAAAATCCCCTTCAGAAGCCGGGGCCCTTTTTCCGGGGTCATATACGACCACAAGCAGGGCGGGGCTTTCCGGCATGGGTCGCTGCAGGGACGCGGTCTCTTTTTCATCCGTTTGGGTCAGCCTGAAATCCGGGTTTCTCCAGGACGGCGGGAACATGGTTGCCAAAAGCCCTGTTTTTTTCTTGGACAGCTCTTCTTCAGAAAATGACAGGTGCGGATAGTTTTCCCGGATGAAGGTTTCGGAAATCGGCCGTTTTATATTTCCAATGGCTTGCAGGATCTCTGGATCATCCACCACGATGATTTCAAAGTTCTGCATGTTGTGGGCCGTCGGCGACCATCGGGCCGCCTCGAGAATTTTTAATAAATCCTCCCGGGCAACAGGCCGGTCCGGGTCAAAAGGAACTCTCAAGGATTTTCTGTTCCGGATCAGGTTTAAAATATCCGCCATAAAAACCTCCCGTAAGGCAATCTCTGGACCAATCATCGCCATCCCGTCACGGATTCTACAACAATTGTCCGAATATTTCAAAAACTTATTTTTAAGCCGGTTGCCGGTGTTGAAAATCGATGTTGACAAAAAAATCCGCTTTGGTTATTTGAATTTAATGTCCAAAGGTGAAACAATGAAAGAAAGGCTCAAGCTCACAGAGGTCTGGTTCAAGCTGGGCCTGTTTATACTTTTCGGACTCCTGTATTTCGTCTCCATGCCATATCCTGCTAAATCAAAACAATTTCCACAACTTATCGCCATGATCAGCACGGCCCTGATCGTGATCTCCCTGGTTATGGATTTCACCCGCAAGCAGATTCTGACCGGGGAAATCACCGATGTGGGTGAGACCGAACTGAAGATCGTTGACGGAGCAACCCGGAAGGTGAGAAGGGGAAGGTTCTATAAGGCCTGGGGCATCATTCTGATTTCTATGACCGCCGGGTTTTTAGGCGGGTTCCTTTTCACCACGTGCTCTCTTTTCATGGGCTTTGCCCTGGTTTTCGGGGAGAAAACCCGCAAGGTGCTATATAAAAACACCCTCGTCGCGATCGGGATGACCGTACTTATTTATTTAATATTTCAACGGATCATGGGCGTTCCTTTGCTGACAGGAGCCTTCTGGTAGGATTGTTGGGGAGACGGTTTTTATGGAAATTATCATCCAGGCGGTTATCTTCGTTTTCCAATGGCAGAATCTTGCAGCTTTAACGGCGGGCATGGTTTACGGCATCATCATCGGGGTGCTGCCCGGGCTGGGCCCTTCCGCAGGGATGGCACTGGCAATTCCCCTGATCTTAAAATGGCCGCCGGCCACCGCACTCATCTTCATGGGAGCTCTTTATAAGTGCAGCAACTATGGCGGCTCCATCACAGCCATCCTGGTCAATACGCCGGGGGATGCATCCAACGCCGCCACCATCCTGGACGGCTATCCGATGTGCGAAAAAGGCAAGGGCAACGTGGCATTGGCCATCAGCGCCACTGCGGCCATGGTGGGGGGGACCATCGGGATGATCTGCCTTATTTTTTCAGCGCCCTTTCTGGCAGAATTCGCCCTACGCTTCGGGCCGGCGGAATATTTTCTCACCGCCCTGCTGGCCCTCTCGATCATTGCCGCCGTGGTACAGGGCGCCACCATCAAGGGGCTCATTGCAGCCGGGCTGGGTTTGATGCTTTCCACGGTGGGCTTTGATGTCATCACCGGACATCTTCGTTTCACTTTTGGCGCCGTGACGCTTGAGGATGGCATCCCCCTGATCCAGGCCCTGGTGGGCCTCTTTGCGGTAACCCAGGCCCTGGTTCTGGCCGAGAGCGCGGAAACCATCTCCCGCCTCGGCAAGCTTGCCGGCGGTTTCTGGGAAGGGGTGGCCATTTATTTTAAACATCCTTACACGGTGCTCCGCTCGGCCGCCATCGGTCTTTTTATCGGCGTCCTGCCGGCCGTGGGGCAAAGTTCCGCCGGCCTGCTGGCCTGGGCCGAGGCAAAAAGGGAATCCAAGCACCCGGAAACTTTTGGCAGCGGAGACCCGGAAGGGGTGATATCCTCAGAAACTTCCACCAGCGCCTGCATGCCCGGAGACCTGGTCTGCACGATCGCGCTGGGCATTCCGGGCAGCGTGGGCGCCGCCATCTTCTTAGGCGTCATGATTATTTTCGGGGTCATCCCGGGCCCACTGGTATTTCAGGAAAAGGCCGATGTGATTTACAGCCTTTTTGTGGCCCTGATTCTCACCTCCTTTCTGATTTTTTTCGCCGGCATGACCATTGCCCGGCACTTTGCGGTCGTGACGCTGCTGGCCAATGAAATCATCGTGCCGCTGATTCTGGTCATCAGCCTGCTGGGAAGCTTTGCCATCCGGTATCTGATGGTGGATGTCATCATCAGTCTCATTTTCGGGATTCTGGGATACATCATGTTAAAAGGCGGTTTTACGCCGGTGCCGCTCCTGCTGGGGATGGTGCTGGGCGAAATGGTGGAAACCAATTACCATCGCGCCCTGATGGTATCCGGCGGTTCTTATGGGATCTTTTTTGCTTCGACAATTTGTAAGATTCTAATGTTTTTTACTTTTTTGTCATTAGTGGGGCCTTATCTGGGGCCTGTCTGGAAAAAACTAACCATAGGGGAAAAATGAAAGGAGAGAAAAATGGTTAAACATTTGTCTAAGTTATTGTTTTTTTTATTTGTTGCGGCAATCGGCCTGCTTCTCGTCTGCCCGTCGGCGGACAGTCAGGATTTTCCGCAGAAACCGGTCAAGTTAATTGCCACTGCCAGAGCAGGCGGCGGAGAGGACGTAGAGGCCCGTGCGGTCGCCCCCTTTCTTGAAAAGCAGTTAGGGGTAAGCGTTCAGGTCGAGAATCAGCCCGGGGCAGGCGGAAAGATCGCCTTTGAAAAATTTCAGAAGACCGAACCGGACGGCTACTCGCTGATCGTCACGACCTTTCCCAAAAGCATCATCATTGAATATATGGGAAAGGTCGGGTATAAAACGGCGGACTTTACCTCGGTATTTTCCTGGTCCCGCGGCAATCAGCTCCTGGTGGTACATGGGGACAGCTGGAAGACATTCGATGAGTTTTTAAAAGCAGCCAAGGCAAAAACGCTTGCCGGCGGTCTTTCGGGCAGGGGCAGCACCACCCATCTGGCCGGGCTGGTGGCGGTGGATGAACTGGGGATCAAGGTCAACTGGGTCCCCTATGAGGGCGCCGCCGGGAGCGTTGCCGCCCTGGCCGGCAAACACCTTGATTTTACGATTTGTCTGGCGACCTCGGCCGTTCCTCTGATCCGGTCCGGCAAGTTAAGACCCCTCATGCTCTTTGGGGACAAACGTGATCCCTATCTTCCCGATGTCCCCATCCCGGCGGATTTGGGATTCAATATCACAGCTCTTCCGGCCATGCGTATCGCGCAGGCCCCGCCCAAAACCCCGCCAGCCATCGTAAAGAGGCTGGAAGATGCCTTTAGCAAGGTCGTGCAGGAACCCGGGTTTATTGAATGGGCTAAAAAAAGGCGGGCGGTCCTGCATCCCACCGGTTCACAGGAATTGGCCAAAATCGTAACCATGACGTATTCCAAAGTGGAAAAATTCCAGGAGATGTTCAAGAAGTAAACCGCAGCAGCGAGCGCACGCCCCGTGCCAAGCCAAGGGGAAGCGCTCGCTGTCGGCCGCAGGAATCCTTTCAGCCGATCCGGTGGATTTTCATGAAATTGGCCCGGTTTCCCAGAACCGGCGGAGCCCTAAGGCTGGCGCATCGTTTCCGGCGCCGGTTCCACCTGCTCCCAGCGCGAGCCTCGATCCACTCCGAGAGTGTGTACCAGATTGGGTTCGCAGGCAAACAGCAGCGCTTCTTCGGCACTGTCGTTGATGTGCTGGAAAACCACGCCTTCCGGGCGCAGCGGCAGCATGAGCAGATCCTCTGCCTTCCAGGCGATCTGCTCACCATCCAAAATCGTGCGGCCGTGGCCCTGTATAAAATAGATGAGCATTCCCCCGGGATGCCGTTGAACGCCGCTGCGACCTGCCGGCAAGATTTCCTGGACATAGATGACGTGGCTCTGGAGAACGTTTTGGTCCATTTTCGGGTGCATATACCACTTGAGCTTTCCGTGGGGGGTGTTTTCCCAGGGAAGGTTTTTACCCCGGGCAACCGCGGTCCCGCTCTGCGTCCGGCGGCGCTGTTCGTCTCTGATATCCACCAGCATTTGAAAAAAACTCTTGTTGGAATCCATTGCTTGCTCCCTTATTCCCTGTAGTCGGGCGAGGTGTCCTTCTGAGTGATCGAACTGGCCAGATAGTCCTTGAACGGTCGAAAACTAAAGGCGATCCACCTGACTTCGTGTTCGGGGTCCAGGTTGAAATGCTGGTGCTCCACCCCGCCGGGTTTAATGGGCAGCATGATCAGGTCTCCTGCCTCCCAGTCAAACCGCTGGCCGTCCACGATGCTGTAGCCCTTGCCCGCGAGCATGTAAATCACGGTCCCGCCCTGATGCACATGTTTGCCCCCCAGAGTCCGGATGCGGTTGGAAAAGACGTTCCAGTCCTGAAGCACAACATCATCATTGACTTCCTTTAAGGTATACCATTTGATTAAACCGTGGCGGTTCTGCTCCCACGGGCGGTCTTCGGAGCGGATTAACATTTTTCCCGAACGCTGGCGGCCGATAAAATCCTGCTGACGTTTCAGGCTTCTGTCATATACGGTGACAGGGTCCTGGCTTTGGTTGGTCATGTGCGCCTCCTTTTAAGGGATGAATAATGACGGTTTTGCTAAATGAAAATTCCGTCCATATTGATTTTTTCAGCTTCTGCAAACGTCTTCGGCCGCCACTGGGGGTCATTATCCTTGTCCAGCAGCCGGGACCTGATCCCCTCGAGATAGTCCGGCTGGGTGAGGATGAACCGGGCGGCTTTTTTTTCAATGGCAAAGACCTGTTCCAGGCAGCGTCCCTGGTTGAACCGCAACAGCTTCAGCGTTAACTGCGTGGCAATGGGGGATCTTTCGGACAATCGATGGAAAACCCCGTCGCATAGATCGTTGTGAATGCTACACCGGGCAAGACCGTCCATAATCCGGCTCAGGGACGTTTTCCCTGAAAAGTATTGCCTGACCCATTCATCCAGCTCCGGGTTTGGACGGATATCGTTGGATGACCAGGGCAGCAGCAGGGCGTTGATCTGATCCAGGGCGCCCTTTTTTTCGCGTCCCGTGAACGCGTTGGCCTTCAGAACGGACAGGGCCCGGTTCACGTTTGCCCGGGACAGATAGTGAGTTGAAAAACCCAGGCGAAGGGTATCCATACCGGTTATTTCCTGTCCGGTCAATCCCAAATATTCGGGATAGCCTTCGGGACATTTTTGAAACAGCCATCCCGTGGCGCCGACATCCGGGAAAAAACCGATGCGGGTTTCCGGCATGGCCAGTTGTGTTTTTTCCGTTGCAATGACCGCGTCCGCGCCGGCGGCCAGGCCCAGGCCGCCTCCCATGGTGATGCCGTCGGCCACGGCCAGAACAGGTTTGGGAAACCGGTGAATGCAAAGGTCCAGGGCGTATTCCTCGTCAAAAAACTGCATGGCTTCGGGCAGGCGGCCTTCTCTCACGGCAGCAGCCAGGGCCTTGACATCGCCGCCGGCGCAAAATGCCCTGTCCCCGGCGCCCATGAGCAGAACCAGCCCGATCTGACTGGAAGCCGCAGCCTGCTCGAGGGCGGCCCGGATTCTTCGGATCATGGGCAGGGTCAGGCTGTTGAGGACATGGGGCCGATTCAGCACAATGCTCATGGTCTGGTTTTCCACCGTCACGACAACATGGGTTTTTGAATCGAATGAGTCATTCATTTTATGCAATCATAGAAAACCAATTGATAATTTCAATCATACGATGAACTTCCAACAAAGCAAATCCCCTCCGGGGATAACCAAAGCCCGGTCCTCAGGGCCAGGATGTTTACCCTGAAAGTATATAAATGAAATCCGGATTGATTTCAATCCACCAAAAAGCAATACTTCAGCGGGGGTCTTGGTTTTTGGGCAGGGACTGGCGGTAGATCGTCTCGAGTTCTTGGCACGCTTTATCGAAGGTGTACAGGCAGGTCAGACGAACAAAGCTCTGTTTGACAACCACCCATCCCACCTCCAGGGCGATTCCGAGGGGCGAACCTTTCCTGAACAACCGGTAAGCCTTCAGGGGCCATTTCACCCAGCGGTAGGCGCCCCATGTCGTTCTGATAAAATTTCGCAGGGATTCGGTCAGTATGCCATCGGCGAAAGATTTTATATCGTAAAGCGCTTCAATCCTTATGCCGTGAAATTTTTTTACCAGGGGGACTTTCTCCGTCTCACATATCGATTGGATCCAAGCCTGGCTCCTTGCCAGAATCGGCCCGAGGGCAGCTTCTTCCAGGGGATGCCCGGCGTCCGGGAAATATTTTTCGGCCACGACGCCGGCTGCTTCCCGCACTGCCTGCTGCCAGTCTTTCAGCGTCGGGGTAGA
Organism: Desulfobacterales bacterium; assembly: GCA_030688615.1. Taxonomy (GTDB): domain Bacteria; phylum Desulfobacterota; class Desulfobacteria; order Desulfobacterales; family JAUYIZ01; genus JAUYIZ01. The sequence continues at coordinate 36,634 of JAUYIZ010000236.1, forward strand.
AATAACCATGGCAGTAAAGCCCGCCAATCGACTTCGAATTGCTTTGATCCGGGGGTCTGCGACGCTGGGTTCTGAAGGCCATAAAGAGTTCAGACCTTCCAGGGTTTCTTCCAGTTCGTCCTCTTGGATCCGAAACGGTTTCCCCTGCTCCTCTTCATCGTAGGCGTAAATCGCAAGTTTGCCCAGAAACAGGTATACGTCCACCAGCAAGCACCGGGTCAGTGTGAGTATGGTCAATCGGTTCGACAGGTGGGCAACCCATAACAGGGGGTCGGGCAGAAAAACCAGGCGCAATTGAAAAATTCTCGCAATGGTCTTCTGGTAGCGTCTGTAAAATTTCATGATCCGGTACTTATTTACCCGGCTGTACCATTCATAAGCCGTACGGATATGGCGGATGCGGACCTGCTTTACCCGCTGAAATCCCGGCCGGTGAAGAATCCGCTCCAACCACTGGACCACTTCCCGGGCGCAGCTTAATAGCCGGCCGACAGTGATTCTCAGTTCGGGTTTTTCCGCGGATGGATGAAAGCAGGAAGCAATGGAACATAAATATTCCGGCAGGCCGGCCAATTCTTTCAGCTCCGGCGAGGTGGCCCGCAAGGAGCTCCGGCAATAATCCAGGACGATGGCCAGCGCCTGTTTCCTTTGCTTTCCGGCTGTTTCTATTTCGCTTTTCAGGCCGTTTAGCTCATTGCGCAAAGAACGTCGCCAGTTTGAAATACCCCGCATCCGCCAGATGTATATCAAGCTGGCTATCGCAATGGATAGGGCGCCATAAGCCAGCAGGCCGCGCATAAATTTCCAGGGTAACCAGGGGTCCATTTTTCAAGGGCCTCTTTATTCAGACATAGAAAACCTGGTCCTTTGGGCCAGGTCAGGGATAGATGGCTCTGCCATGGCGTTTTGGGTATGAAATTACAAATTCCAAGCACCAAATTACAAACAAATCTCAAATTCCAATATTCAATGACCCCAACCTTCCGGGACGAGACATCGTTTGGATTTTCGAATTTTGGTCATTGGGAATTGTTTGGTATTTGTAATTTGCTATTTGGAATTTCAATCATACCATGAACTTCCAACAAAACAAATCCCCTCCGGGGATAACCAAAGCCTGGTCCTGAGGGCCAGGATATTTACTTTCTGCAAGGGTGTTTCACATTTGCCGTGCGAAAGGATTTGTACGCCGTTCCCTGCCGATCGTGGTCTCGGGGCCGTGGCCTGAAAGGACCCGCACGTCATCTCCTAACGGAAACAGCCTGTTTTGGATACTGGAAATGAGGGTGTCATAATCTCCACCTTGAAAATCGGTGCGTCCGATGGAGCCGGCAAAGAGCGTGTCTCCGGCAAAAACACACGTGTCCGTGGCAAGTGATACGCCCCCTGGTGTATGTCCGGGGGTATGGATCACTTGCAGTGAGATGTCTCCGACGACAATGACCGCGCCGTCATCGAGGGTTTGATCCGGCGGCGGGGAATTTTCCGCGGACAGGCCCCAGACAGAGGCGCTGTCGGACAGTGTTGCCAGCATGTGCGCATCCAGGGCGTGGATTAAAAGGTCGGCCCGGGTGGCGTCCTTCATTTTCTTGTTCGCAGCCACATGGTCAAAATGGCCATGGGTGTTGATGATATATTTTACCTTTAACCCGGCTTCCGCCAGGGTGAAAAGTATCCTGTCGGCATCATCCCCCGGATCGATAACCGCAGCCTCTCCGGTTCGTTCACACCCTAAAATAAAGCAGTTTGCCATAATCGGTCCAACGACCAGATCCTTGATAATCAAAATATCCTCCCGTAACGAAATTGAGCATTTTCCAAAGGTCTCAGGTTTTTTTCACTCTGTTTTGGGCTTTCGCAATCAGCGCCACCAGGGTGCCTATCTTCTGTTCCGGCTCGTGATTCAAAAGCGCACTGAAACTGTCTTCCGACAGGTCTGACTTCAGATAGGACACCACATCAAAATGTTCCCACCAGCAGTCGATAATTTTACCGCAGGGAAGTTCATTGTCGCTGCAATGGCGGCAGTATTGAAATGTCACCGAATGTCCCAGGCGGGGGCATCGGCGTTTCATCGGCTCTTTAAAAGTTGCGGTTTGGGAAATTTCTCGAAAATCTTTTCGGATTCCAGGATATCCTTGTCCGTCAAATCAAAATTCGTCAACGCTCCGCTGAAATATTTTTCATAAGCCGACAGGTCGAGAAGGCCGTGCCCGCTGAAGTTGACCAGGATCACTTTTTCCTTTCCTTCTTCCTTGGCCTTTTTGGCTTCATTGATGACTTCAGCCAGGGCATGGGTGGTCTCCGGAGCCGGGATGATTCCTTCCGTTCTGGCAAACAGAACTCCTGCTTCATATGCAGCCAGTTGCGAAATGGATCGCGGGGTGATGATCCCTTCCGTGATCAGCTGGCTTACGGTGGGCGCCATCCCGTGATACCGGAGTCCTCCGGCGTGAAATGGCGGCGGCACAAAAGCATGCCCCAGGCTGTGCATCGGCAGCAGCGGCGTATAGCCGGCGGTGTCCCCGTGGTCATAAACAAAGGGCGCCTTGGTCATGGTGGGGCAGGCAGCGGGCTCGACCGGATAAATTTCAACCGCCTTTCCGTTCATCTTATCCAATACGAAGGGAAAGGCGATACCGGCAAAATTGCTTCCGCCGCCGGCGCAGCCGATGATCACGTCCGGGTACTTGCCGATTTTGTCCAGTTGTTTCCTGGCTTCAAGCCCGATGATCGTCTGATGCAGCATCACATGATTCAGAACACTTCCCAGGGAATATCTGGACTCGCCGGTCGTATCGCTCACCGCCGCTTCCACCGCTTCGCTGATGGCAATTCCGAGGCTTCCGGGTGTGTCGGGATCTTTCTTCAGCGCATCACGGCCGGCGTTGGTTTCCGGGCTGGGACTCGGGATGCAGGTCGCCCCCCAGGTCTCCATCATCGCTTTCCGATACGGTTTCTGATCAAAGCTGACCCGGACCATAAAGACTTTGCATTCCAGCCCGAACTGGGAACATGCAAAGGCCAGGGCGCTTCCCCACTGGCCGGCGCCGGTTTCCGTGACCATTTTTTTGATGCCGAAAGCTTTGTTGTAATATGCCTGGGGGACAGCGGTATTGGGTTTGTGGCTGCCCGGAGGACTCACGCTTTCATTTTTGTAATAAATCTTTGCCGGGGTGCCCAGAGCTTTTTCAAGGTTAAGTGCCCGGACCAATGGGGATGGACGCCAGATACGCAATATGCCCAACACTTCTTGGGGGATGTCAATCCATCTTTGCGTACTTACTTCCTGTTCGATCAAGTTCATGGGAAATACCGGTGCAAGCATTTCGGGACCGATGGGTTTCCCGTCCGGCCCCAGAGGCGGGTTCATCTTGATGTCGGCTAAAATATTGTACCATTGCCTCGGCATCTCATCTTCGGTCAAAAACACCTTTCTTGCTTCCATAATCTGCTCCTTACATTTGATTGGTATGATTGGCGCGATTTTCCCTGTCATTTTCAAGTTCGTTTTTTTCCATGGCGATGCGGATGCTGTCAAGTATGCCGTTGATGAAAGCACCGGAATCGTCGTTGCCGTATTTTTTCCCGACATCGATGGCTTCGTTGATGGACACCTTGGGCGGAATATCTTTGCAAAACAGCATTTCAAACACGGCGATCCTGATAATGTTCCGGTCCACACAGGACATCCGTTTGATTTTCCAGTGACTGGAAAAACGCTCGATGATCCGGTCGATCCGGGGCTGCATATCCATGACACCCTGGGATAGCGTATAAAAAAACGGGTCCACTTTTTTTGCAACCATAAAGTTGTTACAGTAAAGTGTCAACATGTCCCCGGAAAGGTTCTGGGCCATGTCCATAAAAAAGAGGGCCTGCATGGCAAGTTCTCTGGAGCGACGACGACTGCTCATGGTTACGCTTGGTCGAAAAGTTCGACCAGATTGGCCATTTCAACCGCCGCCATTGCCGCGCTCCAGCCTTTATTGCCGGCTTTTGTTCCTGCCCGCTCAATGGCCTGCTCGATGGTATCGGTCGTAAGGACGCCAAAGATAACCGGGATTTGCGATTCCAGGCCCACCATGGCCACCCCCTTGGATACTTCGGCGCTGACGTATTCAAAATGCGGCGTGGCCCCACGGATCACGGCGCCGAGGCAAATAACGGCGTGGTAGGTGCCCTTGCAGGCAAGTTTTTTTGCCATGAAGGGGATTTCAAACGACCCGGGCACTTTGACGATTACAATGTCGTCCTCCAAGGCGCCGGTGCGCAGCAGGGCGTCCACCGCGCCGCTGACGAGCTTGTCCGTGATAAAATCGTTGAATCGGCTGGCGACCAGAGCAAACCTCTTTCCTTTGGCAAGGAGCTTGGCTTCCATGATTTTGGGCATACGTTCCCTCCTGATTTTGTGATGATTTCCTGATGCCTGCGACCTGAATTACCTTAAAACTTAAATCTTAAAACTTAAACCTCGAACTTTAGTTCGTTATTATTTCACGGCACCACATCCATGTTCAACAGATGGCCCATCTTGGACTTTTTGCAGGACAGATAATTTTTGTTAAACTCGTTGGGTTTAATTTCTATGGGAACCTGTTCGACGAGTTTAAGGCCATATCCCTCCAGTCCGACCATTTTTTTGGGATTGTTGGTCATGAGCCGCATCTGTTTGACGCCCAGATCCACCAGGATCTGCGCGCCGATGCCGTAATTTCTCAGATCCGGTTTAAACCCCAGTTCTTCGTTGGCTTCGACGGTATCCAGGCCCCCGTCCTGAAGCGCATAGGCCTTGATCTTGTTCACCAGGCCGATTCCCCGGCCTTCCTGGCGGATATAAAGCAGGACGCCGTTTCCCTCTTCTTCCATTTTTTCCATGGCCGTATGCAGTTGATCGCCGCAGTCGCAGCGCAGAGAGCCGAAAACATCCCCGGTAAGGCACTCGGAATGCACCCGGACGAGAATGGGCCGCTCCGGATCAATTTCGCCTTTGATTAAAGCGATGTGCAGCAGGTCGTCCACCTCATTTTCATAAACGACCGTCTTGAAATCCCCTGAGTAACAGGTGGGGATGAGGGTTTCCGCCGTCCTTTTCACGAAGGACTCGGTGCGCATCCGGTATTCGATCAGATCGGCAATGGTGCAGATGCCCATGCCGTGCTTCTGGCTGAATTTTTCAAGGGTCGGCATGCGGGCCATGGTCCCGTCTTCATCCATAATTTCGCAGATGACCCCGGCAGGCTTCATGCCTGCCAGGCGGGCCAGATCCACGGATCCTTCCGTCTGCCCGGTACGGACGATAACGCCCCCGTTTCTGCTTCTTAAGGGAAATATGTGACCGGGCCTGACCAGGTCCTCGGGTTTTGCATCGTCCGCAATGGCGGTCAGGATGGTGGTGGCGCGATCCGCGGCGGAGATCCCGGTAGTCACGCCGCACCGGGCTTCGATGGACACAGTAAAACCGGTTTCAAACCGCGAAGTGTTGTTCTCCACCATCATGGGCAGGTTGAGCGAATCGATTTTTTCGCCGGTCAAAGCCAGACAGATAAGTCCCCGGCCATGTTTTGCCATGAAATTTATATCTTCGGGCCTGACTTTTTCTGCGGCCATCATCAGGTCCCCTTCGTTTTCACGATCTTCATCGTCAACCAGAATGACCATGCGGCCCTGTTTGACTTCCTTTATGGCCTCATCAATGGGAAGTAGCGGCATATATGTATTGTCTCCTGACCCGGCAAGCCGGAATAAGCAACGAACAGAAGTTCGTTGTAATACTTGTTATAGAAAGCCCGATCTGGCAAGCAACTGCATGTCTATGGATGCTTTCGGAGGGCCTGTCCCTTCCTTTCCTTCAGGTTTTCTTGAAATAAAACGCGCAACATACTTGCCGAGCATGTCTGTTTCAATATTCACGGGGTCGCCGTTTTTTTTCTCCTGGATCGTGGTAACCCTTGACGTATGTGGGATGATACTGACCTCAAAACTGTCCTGGCGGCAAATGTTGACGGTCAGGCTGATGCCGTCCAGCGCAACCGATCCTTTGGGTATCATATAGTCCAGAATAGATCCGGGCGCCTGGACGGTAAAAATGACGGCATTGCCCTGGACCTTCCGGCTCCGGATGGTCCCCGTGCCGTCGATGTGGCCGGAAACCAGATGTCCGTCCAATCGATCCGAAAGACGCAAAGCGCGCTCCAGGTTGACCCGGGATCCGATTTTGGCCCTGCCGAAAGTGGTCCTGGCAAGGGTTTCCGGCGACACGTCAACCTCAAAGTGCTTTGCTTCAAGCGTCACAACGGTCAGACAGGCCCCGTTCACGGCGATGCTGTCGCCGAGGGCTGTTCGGTCCAGCGTAAAATCGGACTTGATGCCCAACCGCATCCCCTGTCCGGCCGGTTTTATGGCCGTGATGGAGCCTATCCCTTCGATGATTCCCGTAAACATACTGATAAAGCCATTAAAATTTAGACAGGATCAACAGGATTTATGGGATTTTTTTAAAAAATATCTTGTCAATCCAGTTAATCTTGTCAAAGAGTCCTTGAGACCTTTGCAAAACCCCCTATTTTGCCCGATTTCTGTGTCAGGCTCAAATTTTAATCCTCAAAATACTCAATGTATTCCTCCGGTTAAAATTTTTGCCTTCCTTGAACTCGAACAAAATTTGACATTTTTCAAAGGTCTCTCCTTGCATTTATGTCCAAACATTTTTGAGCTTATTAGTAATTCTGTCAAAGAATTCTTTCAATCAACCCGGTTCCCCTGCATACCCCTCGATCATGATATCATCGCCGAATCGCTGAACCCGGATGTCCCTGACCCGGATGCATTGATTCATCAAAGCCGGCCCGTTGCCGCTGCAGATCGGCACGCCGTCATTTCCCCCGAGAATCTTAGGCGCATAAAAGAAGTTGATTTTATCAACGATTCCGGCCTGAAAGGCCGATGCGATGACACGCCCGCCACCTTCCACCAGCAGGCTGGTTATCCCCATGGCCCCGAGCTGATCCATTAGAATATCCAGGTCGATCAGGCCATTTTCGCCGGGTGACGAGATGACTTTTACGCCCTTTTTTTCCAGGGCTGTTTTTTTTGAGTTAAACTCTTTACCGGATTTATGGCCGGCGACGACAAGTATCGTATCAGACTCGGAAGCAAGTCGCAAGATGTTTGCATTTTCGGAAATTGAAAGGTTTGCGTCCAGAACTACCCTTCGGGGGTCTTTTCCTTCAACTGCGCCGTCAGCGCCGGACAACCGGACGGTCAGGCTCGGGTCATCCGCCTTTACGGTGCCGATTCCCACCATGACGGCATCCACCGCATGCCTCAGTTGATGGACAAACCTTCTGGCTTCGGGGCCGGACACCCACCGGGAGTCACCGGTTTTCGTGGCGATCTGGCCGTCCAGCGTTGCAGCGCATTTCACGATGACAAAGGGTCGCCGGGTCCGGATGAATTTGATGAAGCTTTCGTTCATACGTTCCGCGGTTTCCCGGCAGACCCCGACGCACACCTGGACATGCCTGTCCCTTAAGTATGCGATGCCTCCTCCCTTGACATCCGGATTGGGATCCTCCATGGCCACCACGACCCGCTTGAGGCCGGACTGTAGAATTTTTTCGGTGCAGGGCGGCGTTCGTCCCTCATGGTTGCAGGGCTCCAGCGTTACATAGAGCGTGGCGCCCCTGGAACGGTCCCCGGCATCGTCTATGGCATTGACTTCGGCATGGGCTTTACCGGCGGCCATGTGAAAGCCCTTGCCGACCACCCGGTCGTCATTGACCACCACAGCGCCCACCAGGGGATTGGGCGACGTGAAGCCCTGTCCCTTCCGGGCAAGGTCAAGGGCCATCTGCATATAGTGATCATCGTTCATATTCACGTACTCAATGCTACTGGTGGGTCAGAAGATTCTTGAGTTCAGCTACAAAATCGTTCACGTCTTTAAATTCCCTGTAGACCGAAGCAAATCTTACATAGGCAACATCATCGAGCTCGTGGAGTTTTGCCATAATTTTTTCGCCGACAGTTGAAGCTGGGGTCTCCTTGGCGCCGCTTTCCCTCAGGTCCCGCTCCAGTTCATCCAGGAACTCTTCGATGATATTGATGCTGATATTGCGTTTTTCACAGGCCCGCAGGACACCTGAACGGACTTTCTCACGGCTGAAGGCCTCGCGCCGCCCGTCTTTTTTAATAATCATCAGCGGAATTTCGTCCATATGCTCATAGGTCGTGAATCTCCGGGCGCATTCGACGCACTCTCTTCGCCTTCGAATGACATTTCCTTCCTTGCTCAGCCGCGAGTCAATGACCTTGTTGTTCAAATCTCCACAAAATGGACATTTCATAGTGGCACCTTTCTTGGGTCTTAAACTTCATCCTGTGCAACCGGCGGCACATGGATGACTTGGACACCTGCTTCGCTGAACATTTCTTCGGACATCCGGTCTGCATAACCTGCCCGGTAATAGACCTTTTTGATCCCGGCGTTGATGATCATCTTGGCGCATATGGAGCATGGAAGATTGGTGCAGTAAACGCTCGCATGGCGGATGGATACGCCGTGATAGGCGGCCTGTATGATTGCATTTTGTTCGGCATGGATCCCCCGGCACAGCTCATGTCTTTCTCCGGACGGCACCTTGATCTGTTCGCGCAGGCACCCGACTTCACTGCAATGCCTGATATGGGAGGGTGCGCCGTTATAGCCGGTGGATAATATCCTTTTGTCCTTTACGATCAGTGCGCCGACGCTGCGCCGCATACAGGTGGAGCGTTTTGCCACCAGTTCGGTGATGCTCATGAAATATGCCCCCCATGAAGGGCGATCCGTTTGCGGTGCCATGGTTCAGAAAACCTCCCCGTTCAGATGCTGATACACCGGAAAGGCATCACAAAGCTCGCGGACCTGAGACCGGACCTTGCGTATGACGCTTTCATCGCCGGGGGCCCTTAAAACGTCCATGATCAGTTGCCCGACGTGGGTCATCTCGTTGATTTTCATGCCCCGTGTCGTTATGGCAGGGGTGCCGATCCGGATGCCGCTGGTGATCAACGGATTTTGTGTTTCAAAGGGTATCGAATTCTTATTGACCGTGATCCCCGCCCGGTCTAAAGCCTCCTCGGCTTCTTTGCCGGTAAGGTTTAATTTTCTCAAGTCAACGAGCATCATATGATTATCCGTGCCGTGGGATACGAGGTCAATGCCTTGTTCCATTAAAAATTCCGCCAGGGTCTTGGCATTCTCGACAATATTTTTCTGGTATATTTTAAAGGCCTTTGTTGACGCTTCTTTAAATGTAACCGCTTTGGCCGCGATAATATGCATCAGCGGCCCCCCTTGTATGCCGGGAAACAGCTCTCTGTTCAGCTTGCGGGCGTGATCTTCCTTGGCCAGAATCAGCCCTCCCCGGGCGCCCCGCAGGGTCTTGTGGGTTGTTGAAGTCACCACGTCGGCAAAGGGTACGGGGGAAGGGTGCACCCCTCCGGCCACCAGTCCCGCGATGTGGGCCATGTCCACCATCAGGTAGGCGCCGACCGATTTGGCGATTTGTGCAAATATTTTAAAATCAATAAATCTCGGGTAGGCGCTTGCGCCGGCAACGATCATTTTCGGCCGATGTTGTTCCGCAAGGGATTCCACCATGTCATAGTCAATGATACCGCTGTCCTGTTTTACCCCATAGTGGATGAAGTTGAAGAGTTTCCCTGAAAAACTGGCCGGACTGCCGTGGGTAAGATGTCCGCCGTGGGAAAGGTTCATGCCCAATATGGTATCACCGGGTTTTAACAGCGCAAAATAGGCGGTCATATTGGCTTGAGAGCCGGAATGGGGCTGAACATTGGCATAGGCTGCGCCGAAAAGCTTTTTGGCACGCTGGATGGCCAGGTCTTCGACGATGTCAACATTTTCGCAACCGCCATAAAAGCGCCGGTTCGGATAGCCTTCGGCATATTTATTGGTCAGCAGACTTCCCTGGACGGCCATTACCGCCGGGCTGGTAAAGTTTTCCGAAGCGATAAGTTCCAGGGTCGTCCTCTGGCGGCAAATCTCGCTTTCAATCGCCCGGGCGATTTCCTTGTCGATTTTTTCAATGATGTGAAGGTTCAATTTGCAACTCTGCGCATGGTTCTTTTTTTGGTTATAAATTCCGACTTTCTCCGAAACCATCAAATTTGTCCAGCCGTAATTGATGCCGTCCTCCCTCAAACGGGGTTTCAAGCCAGACCCTGACAATTTCCCCGGCCAGGGCATCTCCCAGGACACGACCCCCCAGGACCAGTATGTTGGCATTGTTGTGTCGCCTGCTTTGAATGGCACTGTACAGATCGTTACAAAGGGCTGCCCGGACATGGGGAAACCTGTTGGCCACCATGGCCATGCCGATTCCGGTGCCGCATAACAGAATGCCGCGCGCATATTTTCCCTGTGAAACTGAAGACGCCACGCAAACACCGAAATCCGGGTAATCAACGGACGTCTCGTCATGCGTGCCCGCATCCTGCACCTGGATGCCGTTTTGCATGAGATACGCTTTGATTTTTTCTTTTAAAGGGTAGGCTGCGTGGTCGCAACCCATGATAATCGGCGAAATATCGTTACCCATGGCATTTCCCATATTCCTTGGTATTCATTTGAAGTTTAGGTCTATATTTTTCTGGTTTGAACCGCAAGAAAAAAATTTAAGGGCAGCGATCAACGGGGCAAAAAGGGCATCCGGCGCAAGCAATGGATAATTTCCATTTTTTTTTAACCGTGAACCGGTAACTGTAAACCGTGAACGGTTACGAAATATTTAATGGCGGTATTTTTTTAAAATCAGTGTGGCGTTGGTTCCCCCGAAACCGAATGAGTTGCTCATGGCATACTCCACGTTGGCTTTGCGCGCCACGTTCGGAACATAATCCAGGTCGCATTCTTCACCGGGGTTGTCAAGATTTATGGTGGGGGGTACAATTCCATTCTGAATGGTCAGCGCTGTGAAAACCGTTTCAATGCCGCCGGAGCCGCCAAGCAGATGACCGGTCATGGATTTTGTCGAGCTGATCATGAGAGAATGGGCCTTTTCCTTGAACACCTGCTTGACCGCCCGGGTTTCATAAAGGTCGTTCAGGGGCGTGGAGGTTCCGTGGGCATTGATGTAGTCAATTCTGTTATATGAAATTTTCGCATCGGCCAGCGCTGCCGCCATACACCGTGCAGCGCCATCACCGTCAGGCGGGGGAGACGTCATGTGATACCCGTCTCCGCTCATACCGTAACCGCATATTTCAGCATATATTTTTGCTCCTCTCTCCAGGGCGGCTTCGAGGGGTTCGATGATCAGGATACCGCTGCCTTCCCCCACCACGAAACCGTCCCGGTCCCGGTCAAAGGGCCGCGATGCTTTTTCAGGCGCATCATTGCGGGTGGAAAGCGCCTTCATGGAACCGAAACCCGCAATACACGTGGGTGTGATGACCGCTTCCAGGCCGCCGGTGATCATGGCATCGGCAGCCCCCCTGCGAACCAGGTTTACGGCATCGCCGATGGCGTGCGTTCCTGCGGCACAAGCCGTGGCCACCGAAGAATTGGGCCCTTTGGCGCCAAATTGGATGGAAATCATCCCCGGGGCCATATTGCCGATCAGCATGGGGATAAAAAACGGGCTCACCCGTTTGGGTCCCTTTTCGCGAATCACATTGCTGGTTTTTTCCAGCATTTCGAGCCCGCCCAAACCGCATCCGGTCAAAACGCCGATCCGGTCGCAGTTGCTGCTGTTGATTTTCAGCCCTGAATCCTCCAGCGCCATATGCGTTGCTGCAATGGAATAGGCAATAAAGAGCTGGGTTCGACGGGCCTCTTTTTTGGGCAGAAAATCTTCAGGTTTGAAATCCTTGACCTCGCCGGCGATTTTAGTATCGTATTCGGATGTGTTAAAACGGGTGATTTCCGTAATCCCGGACCGACCGCTGCATAAGGCCGTCCAAGTTTCCTGGACGCCGATCCCCAGCGGTGTCACGAGGCCGACGCCGGTAATAACGACTCTTCGGTCCAACTATATCCTCCTGCTGCAACCGGATGAGTTACGAGTGTGCATTGATGTAATTGATCGCATCCTGCACGGTAGCCAACTTTTCGGCATCTTCATCGGAGATGTCGATTTCGAATTCTTCTTCCATGGACATGATGAGCTCCACCAGGTCCAGCGAGTCCGCGCCCAGATCGTCGGCAAAAGAGGCTTCCGGAACTACTTCCTCGATATCCACACTAAGTTTTTCCGCGATGATTTTTTTTACTTTATCCTCGACTGACATTTTTGATGCTCCTCCTTGAGTATTGATTAACTTTAAATATACATTCCGCCGCTGACGTGAATCACCTGGCCGGTAATGTAGGCTGCTTTTTCAGAAGCCAGGAAAGCGACCACATGGGCCACATCCTCAGGCTGGCCGGCGCGCCCCAGCGGGACCTGTTCCAGCATGGCATTTCTGGCCTTGTCCGGCATGGCTGCGGTCATATCCGATTCAATGAAACCCGGGGCGACGGCATTTACGGTGATTCCCCTGGAGGCCAGCTCTTTGGCGGCTGTTTTTGTAAGGCCGATCAGCCCGGCCTTGGAGCCGGAGTAGTTGGCCTGTCCCGCATTGCCTGTCACACCGACCACGGAGGTCGTGTTGATGATGCGGCCGTATCTTTGCTTCATCATGTGTCTGGCTGCAACCTTGGTGCACAGAAAGGCGCCTTTTAAATTGATATTCATCACCGCATCCCAGTCTTCTTCCTTCATCCGCACCAGAAGGCCGTCCCGGGTAATCCCGGCATTGTTGACCAGCACGTCGATGCGGCCGGTTTCGCTGACGGCCTGCTCGATAAATTTTGTCATGTCTTCTTCCGAAGTCACGCTGGCACAGGTGCCGGTTGCCCGGCCACCGGCCCGGACAATGGCCTGTTCCGTGTCCCGGGCCATTGGATCATCAGGGTAATAATTAAAATATATGGATGTTCCCGGGCCGGCAAGCGCCAGGCAGATGGCGCGGCCAATACCCCGGGACCCTCCGGTGACCAGGATGGTTTTCTGGGTTGGATCCGACACGATTATTTCCTCCTGAATAAAATATCTGCAACATCGTCCATGTCGTTGATGACATTTTGACAGGTTCGGTTAAGGTCATGATAAGAAACGGCGTCCATAAAATCCGAGATGGTTTTTTCATCCAATACCCCGGTGCCCCGCAATATCGTATTGATATTCCTGGCCACCAGCTGGGCGGTTTCGCTTGCGAAAATCCTGGACATCAACCGGATCTTATCCGCTTCGGGACGCCGCGCCCGGGCCAGGGCATCCGCCTTGCGGGCCAGGCTGGCCCCCACTTCAACATGGGTCATCATGTCGGCCAGTGCGAACATCACATATTGCTTGCGGGTCAAACCGTTCTCATGGGCGCACATGATGGTTTCATTGAGTGCTTTTGCGGCCAGGCCGTAGGCGCCGCAGCCGGCACCGGGCAGGGAAAGGTCAAGTTTTTCCATTTCAGCGCCGATGGACAGGTAGTGCTCGCCTTTTGTTTTACGGGTTTTTTTCCAACGGAACGTGCTGATGATATTCTGCTGAATTTCGCTGGTCCCCTCATAAATACAGGTGATTTTAACATCTCGCTTGATCTTCTCAACCTGGTAGTCGAAAATATAGCCGTAACCCCCGAGGGCCTGGATGGCGTCCTCGGCCGCTTTATTTGCCGCTTCCGTGGTGAAATATTTGGAAATGGACCCTTCCACCTCCAGGTCCTGCTGGCCGGAGTCAAATTTTAAGGCGACTTCTTCCATGTGGGCGGCAGCGGCTTCCAGCCGGACCGCGTGGGGCACAACCAGTTTGTGGGTATATCCCTGCTTTTCCGACAGGGAAGAGCCGAACTGAATTCTCTCTTTGGCGTAAGGGATAACGATATCAAGCGCTGATTCACCGGCGCCCAGGGCCATGGCGGCCACCATCAGCCGGGTGTAGCCGAATACGGCGTTTGCCTGTTTCATGCCTTTTCCGGGAACCCCGCCGATGAGATTGTCCAGCGGGACCCATACATCGTCAAATGAAAGCGGAGAGGTATTGGACGCCCGGATGCCGTGCTTTTCCTCACCCTTGCCCGGGGAGAATCCTTTGGTCCCTTTTTCAACAACAAAAAAAGAGGGCCCCTCCGGAGTTCTGGCCAGCACCGTGACGAAATCCGCGTATCCGCCATTGGATATGAACTGCTTATTTCCGTTAATCCTGTATCCGGTGACCTGTCCGGCATCGTTGAAAACCGGATCCGCGGTGGTCTTTAAGGCGGCAAGGTTGCTGCCGGCATCCGGTTCGGTCACTGCGTAGGCGACCAGGGCTTTTCCATCCGCAATGTCGCCCAGCCATTTTTCCTTCTGCGCCTCGGTCCCGCCCACGAGCAAAGGATCCGCCCCGAGCTGAATCGCGAAAAACCCGGTGGCCACGCCCAGGCATATCTTGGCCATTTCCCGCGTCACCGCACAGCAGTCCCGGGCCCCGCCGCCCGCGCCGCCATAGGCCTCAGGGATGAAAATAAGCTGCAGACCGATGTCCGGGCCCAGCATCCGGCGAATCGTTTTTTCGGGAAAATATTCCTCTTTGTCAAATTCCAGAATCTGTTCTTTGATCAGAAGCCTTTTTCTCAACTGCCGGATCGTATCCACCGTCATTTTTCTGGAAGCAGGATCGAGGCCGATTAAATTGTCTGCGGTGGAGCCTGATGCGGCGGCCATCTACTTGGCATCCTTTTTGACGCTGAGTTCATCTTTGGTCGGAACAACTTTCCGGCCCTTGTAAGTGCCGCAGTTCGGGCAGGCGTTATGGGGTAATTTTCTTTCACCGCACTGGGCACAGGTGCCCAGTATCGGGGCATCAATTTTTTGATGCGTGCGCCGTTTGTCCCGCTTTGACTTGGAGGTTTTATGTTTGGGTACTGCCATAAGTAATCTCCTAACTATTTGTTTTAATTATTTGTTTTAATTATATTACTCTTATGATAAAAGTTAACAATAAGTAATTTAAAACGTGGGCCTTGTCAAGCAATTTTTTATTTTTTTTATTTTGTCCTGTTCATGACATGTTTTTCATATTTCATGAACACCCCTCATGGCTTTTGAAAATCCGTGGTGATATTAATTATTTGATAACATTCATAAAATAAATTAAGTTTTGGTGTCGGCCGTTTTTTTTCTTCATCGCTGCGGGGGCACGGGATTTGAATTCAACCGGCGCATGACGACTACTGCCGAAGATCAAAACCATGTATATTGCCGGCTGCTTTTTCCTGATAGTACTCTTAATAAGTAAAAAAAAGCAATCTCATATGATGGGATGAATAATTAAAAATATATATAAAACAATATATTGAAAATAATATGGTATCCACGCCAGTAAAAAATGACTCGTGGTCATGGCTGCTATGAGAAATTCTGGAAATTACTCGATGAACTTGCCCTAAGTATAATTGACACCTTTGAAAAAAGTCTTGCGAACTGTTAAAAGAGGTAATGATGGATACGATTATCACACGCTTTCCCCCCAGTCCCACCGGCTTTCTTCACATCGGCGGCGCCCGCACGGCCCTTTTCAACTGGCTGTATGCACGGCATATGAAAGGAAAATTCGTCCTCAGGATTGAAGACACGGACATCGAACGTTCTTCGCAGGAATCGGTGGATGCCATATTTGAAGCGCTCGAATGGCTGGGGATTGACTGGGACGAAGGTCCCTTTTTTCAGTCTCAAAGGCTTGCTCTTTACCGGGAGTATTCTAAAAAACTCATCGATGCCGGCCAGGCCTACTATTGCACCTGCCCGCCCGAAAGCCTTGAGCAGATGAGAAAGGCGGCGCTCGAAGCCGGAGAAAACCCGAAATATAACGGCACATGCCGGGAAAAGGGGCTCGGGCCCTCAGGCCGGGCCGTCATCCGTCTGAAGGCGCCGGTGGCAGGAACCACCGTGCTGGAGGATATTATCAAGGGGACGATTGTATTTCAGAATGCCGAGCTGGATGATTTTATCATCGTCAGAAGCGATGGGATGCCGACATACAATTTCGCCGTGGTGGTGGATGACCTTACCATGGGGATCAACACCGTCATCCGGGGCGACGATCATGTGATGAACACGCCCAAACAGATACTCATTTATCAGGCCTTGGAAAGTTCCCTGCCCGCTTTTGGACACGTCCCCATGGTACTGGGCGGCGACCGGAGCCGTTTGAGCAAACGCCACGGCGCCGTGTCCGTGACCGCCTACAGGGAAATGGGGTATCTTCCGGATGCCGTCATCAATTATCTGGTCCGCCTGGGCTGGTCGTTCGGGGATCAGGAATTTTTCACCAGAAACGAGCTGATCCAGAAGTTTACCCTGGACAATATCGGCCGGTCGCCGGGAATTTTTAACCCGGAAAAGCTTCTGGCACTGAATGCCGATCATATTAAAAGCGCGGCGCCGGAATATCTTGCCCGGCACCTGCCCGGGTTTTTAGAAAAAAAAGGATTCATTGCTGCCCAGGGCCCTTTCCTCAACCAGGTCATCGAGACCCTGCAGACACGCAGCAAGACCCTTTTGGATATGGCGGACAGTGCCGTGTTCTATTATCAGGGCATCGTCGAATATGAAGAAAAGGCGGCGGATAAATTTCTAACCGCCCCGTATCTGGAAGCTCTTGAATTGCTTGCGGAACAGTTTGAAAATTTAAACCCGTTTGACCAGCCGAATCTTGAAAATGCATTTAAAACGGTCATGGAAAAGACCGGGCTGAATTTTGGCAAAATCGCCCAGCCCGTCCGGGTGGCCCTTACTGGAAAAACAGCAAGCCCCGGCATCTTTGAAATCATCCTGGTTCTGGGAAAATCGCGTGTCATCGCCAGACTCCGGGGGGCCGCTCTATTTATAATGAAACGAGAATCTTAATGTTGTGAAAGGAGAAAAAAAATGAAAAAGCGATTGGGATTTACCATGGGATGCACGTTGCTCTTCGTTTTGCTGTTAGGGTTGCCCGCGATCGTGACGGCCGCTGAGAAGTCACCCGGCATTCTGTCCTTTGCCACCCTGCCCCAGGGCAGCAGTTCCTATGCCGTGACGGTGGTGGTAAGCGATGTGATGAGCAGGTTTTCCGGGCACAAGGTCACCGTGGAACCGGTGGGACCTCCGGGAAAATTCTGGCCGTTGATGGAATCCGGTGAGGTTCACATGGGATTCGGCGCCATCATCACCACCGAAAATATCCTCAAGAGAATGAAGTTGACTTCTCAGACCTCGAACATACGCGCCATCGGTTCCGGCCAGTATACCCCCAACGTTTTTCTCGGTCGCGGGGATGCCGGCATCGAAAGCATAGCCGACCTCAAAGGAAAAAAAGTGCTCACCCACTTTACGTCCGACACCCATAACCGAACGGTAGCGCTCGTTCTTGACCACTACGGTCTGACGGGCAAGGTAACCGAACTTAAAATAACATCGCCGCCGATGGTTTATACTTCTCTGACCGAAGGCCGGGTGGATGCCGCTTTCTTTTCCCTGTCGGCCCAGGCCGCAGAGGTGAAACGGTCGCGGGGACTTAAGGTGCTGGGATTTCCTGAGGATGTCGTCAACGAGATTTCCAAGAAGGAGCCCTCCCTGATGCCCTATAAGTACCCGAAGGGCTTTCTGGGTCTTCTGGATAAAGATACCCCTACGATTGCGTACCGGCTGATTCTTTTCATCCATAAAAATGTTCCGGATAATGTAGTATTCGACCTGATGAAAGCGCTCAACGAGCACCCGAAAGAACTGAAAGCCGGTTTTGCCCTGGCCGCCGAATATACCATGGACGAAATTCCCTGGGAGACCACGCTGCCTTTCCATCCCGGAGCGATCCGCTTTTATAAAGAAAAGGGCAAATGGAATGACCGTGCCGAGGTCTTGCAGAAGAGACTGCTGGCCGGAAAATAGGGTTTTGGTAAACGGTCCGTTCCTTAATTGGGCGGGAAACTCTCGCCGAACTGTAAAAACTACGGGCACAGGCTGACAGGAGGGGGGCCAGTGATGCAGGAATCGAGCAGGACGAGACAGTTCAGCGGCCCGGCGGGCAAAGTAACTTCCGCGGTTGCGATTATTTTTTCGATATATGAACTGCTTTACGTGCTCGGATTTTTTTCCACCGGCTATGCATTCCTGTATCCGGGGCAGTTCCGGGTGCTGGCGCTGGCCCTTATCCTGACCGTGGTCTTTTTATTTCTGCCGGCGCACAAATCCGCACCGCGGGATAAGGTCCCCTGGTATGACATCCTTGCGGTGGTTTTATCCTGCCTGGTGTGCGGATATATATTCGTGATTTATGAGGCTCTGGTGGAACGGCCGGTCATCGCTGCGGCCCATGAAACCGTGCTGGGTATTGTTGCCATCGTCGTTATTTTAGAGGCGGCCCGGCGGGCCGTGGGGATGGTCATACCGGTTCTGGCCGCCGTTTTCTTTGCCTATGCCCTGTGGTGTGATTATCTGCCCGGGTTTCTGGAGGGCAGGGGATACTCGCTGACCCGGGTGGTTGCCAGTTCCTATCTGTTCGATGGCGGCCTGTTCGGTATGGTTCTGCATGTGGTCGTCATCGTAATTTTTATGTTCGTGCTGTTTGGCAGCTTTCTGCAGGCCACCGGCGCCAGCAAGTTTTTTGTGGATTTATCCCTGGCGCTTTTCGGCCATGTCCGGGGGGGGCCGGCCAAGGCGGCGGTGATCGGCAGCAGCCTCATGGGGATGGTCAACGGCAGTCCCCTGGCCAACGTTGCCACCACGGGCGTGGTGACCATCCCCATGATGAAAAACCTCGGTTATCGGCCCACCTTTGCCGGCGCGGTGGAATCTGTGGCATCCACCGGCGGGACGCTCCTGCCCCCGGTAATGGGCGCGACGGCCTTCCTCATGGCTGAATTCCTCCAGATCCCTTATCTTGCCGTATGTGTCGCGGCGCTGTTGCCGAGTATTCTTTATTATCTTGCGGTCTTTATCATGGTGGATCTTGAAGCGGTGAAATGCGGCCTTGTCGGCATGGACCGCAAGGATTTGCCCTCGCTGAAAAAAACCTTGAAACAGGGCTGGCATTATCTCCTGCCGGTTGTGGTATTGATATATTACCTGGCTGTTCGTGCGTATTCTCCGGAAGTGTCCTGTGCCTATGCCCTGGCCGTGCTGCTCGTCGTCAGCGCTTTTAAAAAGGAGACCCGGATGACTTTGAAAAAGCTTATCGACGCATTCGAGGCTACGGCCGTAACGATGACGCAGATCGCCCCGGTGGCGTCGGCCATAGGGATCATTGTGACCTGCATCGCGCTGACCGGTTTGGATTTAAGGCTGTCCGGCGGGCTGGTGCAGATGGCCGGCGGCAACCTCGCCGTCCTGATGATACTGGCCGCCATAACCAGTTTGATATTGGGCATGGGGGTTCCGCCGTTATCCTCTTACGTCATGCTGGCCCTTCTGGTGGCGCCGGCTTTTGTCAGCCTGGGCGTGACGCCGATTGGCGCGCACCTGTTCATCCTGTATTTTACCACGATTTCCTTTATCACGCCGCCCGTATGCGTGGCGGTTTACGTGGCCTCCGGGATTTCCGGCGCCCCGTTCATGCAAACGGGCATTGAGGCCGTTAAGCTGGGGGTGGTGGCATTCATCGTTCCATTCATGTTTATCCTGCATCCTGTTCTGCTGCTGATGGGAACACCCCTTAAGATCTTCATCGCGGTTCTGACCAGCAGTATCGGCTGTGTCGCGCTGTCCATCGCCGTCGCCGGTTATTTTTTCAAACCTGTCGCCTGGTCTGAAAGAGCGCTGATGGGCATTGTGGCGCTGCTGTTGATTCATCCGGACTGGTGGAGCGATGCGCTCGGGCTTGGCGTTTTTGGCATCCTGTTTGTTTTCCACTGGGTGAAAAGAAAGAAAACTCCGGCCCCGGTGACCTGAGCCGCATTTACGAATGAAGTCATTAATATTTAGACAGGATCAACAGGATTTGTGGGATTTTTTTTAAAAATATCTTGTCGATCCAGTTCATCTTGTCAAAGAGTCCTTGCGTTTACGTCCAAACATTTTTGAGCTACTCAGTAATTTCCAGCGATGCGGCCTGCCTGGCGCACGCCGCAATCGCAACGGGATGCAGCGCAGCATCCCGCCAATGGCGGGAGACTTTTTACGGAACCGTCAAAATTAACTTGACTTCCTGGCCTGATTCAGGTACCAGAAGAATTCCATTGATGCCCGTCCACGATTTTTTGGGGACACAAGGGCGGGCCTGCTTCAAGAGCCGAGACCTTTGAAAAATGCTCAATTTCGTTCAAGTTCAAGGAAGGAGAAAATTTTAACCGCAGGAATACATTTAGTATTTTGAGGATTAAAATTTTAGCCTGACGCCGAAATTGGGCGAAAGGGGGCGTTTTGCAAAGGTTTCGAGCCATTTATGGATGGAAACTGACAATACTGAGGGATCGTTCAGCGGTAGGACGGCGGGTTCTGGCCCCGTTGACCCAGGTTCGAATCCTGGTCCCTCAGCCATGTCATATCAAGGGGTTACAGATTTAATTCTGTGACCCTTTTCTTTTTTTCTAATCTATTTCTAACATGAAGCGAAAGTCGGATTAAACATAGAGGGGCCATAAAATCTTTTATTATCATCCAATACCTTTGAAATACACATTTTTTAATGCTTGTGATCAACCCTTTCTGGCTGCCTGTCCCGTGGTTAAAGTTTTCACAAAGGATGGGGGCCAAGGCCTCCGGTGTTCATAGGTATGCCTTACCCCGAGATCGTCGATCCTGCGGCCTCTGAGCGAAGCCTCGACCATCTGAACGCATAGACGATGCCCCCGGATAGCGCCGGCCGCCTTAGGGCACAGCCCTTTGTATCTTGATCGGCCTGATATTCAAAAAAACAGGTTTCAAGGTCAAACCGGCGGTGTGGATATACCAGAAAAAACAGCGTCAATCGGTTGAGTGATAAGTTGGAGATATACGTAACAAAGGGCGGCTTTATTTAAAGGGGTTATTCAAAAAATATCACAACGAGGCACTGTTTTTAAACGAAAATGCCCACACCATATGTTGCGGCCGTACCTTTTTTCGAAACTCTTTTGGGGCGCAGATTTCAACCTGTAATGTGCGGACGTAATCGAGGGAAAAAGGGTATGTTCCGGTCATTTGTTACACCTACCTAATGTTGAACCCCGAACAGTCTTCAAACTTATTGATTATCAATGGAAAGAGAGTATCAGACCGGTTTGGCTTCTGACCGGCTTCGCCATGATTTGCACATACCAAATCATCATCATTCAAAACCTAACTTCATGGCTATAAAAATTTTTATTAACAATATCAAATTTTTTGATTGTATCACAAGCAAATTTAGGCACTACATATTTTTTAGTGGTAGGCGCTTACCCTGTTTTAATCGAAATTGTATGAATTCTTAGTATCACAAACAATTAAAATTTTAGAGACACCTAATTTCTCCCATTCTACGACATGTGGCAGTTTCGCAGCAATAATCGTGGAAACCTGTGCCTCGCTCGCATGGGTCACATCATAGTTGAATAGGCCCGAAGTCATTTCGTTTATAACTCGCTCCCGGTCCCCCGCGCTCCCGACTCTCTTATAGTTCACTTTTAGAAACGGGTAACGCTTTTGAAAAGCCTTGATATACAATTCCCCCTCAGGCTTTCCCTGCTCTTTTTTTCGCAGTGAAATGCCGATGTTTATGGTCCCCCTTCTTTCTTGGCGGCCTGGATGTAGGGATCAAGAGGATCTGAAAGCACCGGAAAGGGTTGTGCAGCAATTATTGCGCCACAAACCATGATAGAAAGCACAATTTTTATTAGTCGACGCATTTTATGCTCCTTTCAAGAATAATTTGGGCTGCCAATTTCTATTTCTTCTTTTTAGCTTCACCCCTTACAACCGGCATGCCCATCGCCTGAAAAAGTTCCGCCAAAATAGCATCTGCGTGGGCAACATCTCTCCACATAGAGTACACAACCCTCTTTCCTTTAAGAACTTCATTGATTTCGTTACCTTCAAAGTGCGGGTGTCCGGTAAAATCCACATCATCGAGAATGTTCTGAGCTTCCCGGGTGCTTGTCCATGCCACAAACAATATAGCTGCATTGGGATGCTCGGACTTTTCGGGAACATAAATTAGTTCACCTGCTCCAACCGGTACCGGCTCGGGAAATACGATACCAAGAGATTTGGACTCACCGTAAACTTGGACCTTTTTAACTTGGTTTCGGGGCATCCCGCATACTATATGATATG